>JAYVFS010000123.1:0-13230 GCA_043772905.1 Saprospiraceae bacterium
ATAGGCATATCTGGGAGATTGCCATCGCAAGCAGTCCATGTTGTACCACCGTCTTTTGTCTCTTGAATTTGAAAAGTACCATAGCTACTGATACACACAAGGATATGATTCGAATTACCTTTTTCAACTTCAATACTACTTATATAACCTGAAAAATTACCAATTCGAGAAACATTTGCAAGGGAAGTACCCACATTTGCACTGTCAATCTTATAAAGACTTCCTGCCCGTGTACCCACATAAAGCCGATTGGCGATGTTTTTATCAACATAAAATTGTGAAACATTGCCCGTCAAAGTCACACCCGATACATCAACGGTTTGTGGTGCTTCAGTTGTTGTTACTTTCCAACGCCATAGGTCACCAGCAGTTGTTTGGGCATATAGGATATTTGATTTATCATCATAGTCAGCGGGGCAATAGAAACTGCCACTTGAAGACCGACCGCCACTAAAACTAACACCTCCATTTGTAGAAAGTGCCCAGTTACCGCCTTGACTCGATGCAATTTGTATATTGGGATTGTCTTGGTCAATAAAACAGTAAAATCCATCGCCGCCTAAAACCGCACGACCATTGCCAACATTTTTTGAACCAGAAACCAAAATGGAGTTATTGTCTTGTGCACCCGCAAGGAAATGTGTCGAACCTGAATCGGGATGAATAGCACAGGCATAAAACTGAGTCGTTGTGTAACCATTGTTCAATTCTTTAATGGCGTGTTTAGCCGACGCATTCGTCACGCGGAAGACACCACCGTCATTTCCGAGATATAATACTGAGGGGTTCAAAGGATCAAAATGTAAAGCATGTTGGTCAACATGCGCATAAGGAAAACTACTTGAGCAATAACCACCCGTCATTTGTTGCCAACTTGCACCGCCATCAGGACTACGCCATTGCTCGATGCCACCGACCCAGACCATCGTTTCATTGAGTGGGTCAACCGCAATCGTTAAGTCATACCATGCCTGACCACTTGAAAATTCGCCACCACCACCACAACCTCTGGGTGGTGTAGCGCCTTGTGTCCATGTTGCACCCGCATTGTTTGAACGATATATCGGTGAGGCACCATTGCTCGCCAAAGCACCTACGACATACACAACCTCTGGATTACTCGGCGAACAGGCAATCTGAGTACGTAGCAAATTGGTCGGAAAACCCGTACCGCTTGCCATGGAGGTAAAAGTACCTGCTTCGCCAAAAGATTTTGATACTTGTGCACCACCTTGAAGGGCTGCATACATACGCCCATCAGAACCCCGAGCCATATCCCATGTCTTGCCGCCTAAAACGATTTTCCATGTCGCACCACCATCCTTACTTTTGTAAACACCTACGAAAGTAGAGGCGAACACGTAGCCACTATCAGGCGTAACGATGATTTTTGTTACGTGTTGATAGCTTGATGTACGGGGTATAGTTGTAGCGGGCAATAAATTCCATGTTTTACCACCATCTGTTGATTTATAAATACCAACGCCCAAAGTACCCCCTTGACCGGGAACGAAAGCCGCCGCACCGTCCGTGTCACCTGTGCCTACATACATAACTTGTGGATTAAGAGGGTCTTGCGCAATACTACTAATCGTAATATTATCAAGCCAATCATAAACTTTTTCCCATTTAGCAACACCTGTAACGTCTGTCACTTTGTAAAGACCGCCCGTAACGCCACCTGCAAAAACGGTGTTGCCTGTTTTATCATTCAAATCCACTTGAATCGCACGTGTCCGTCCACCGATATTGTTCGGTCCGCGTTCGAGCCAACGGACATTTGCTAATGCGCCACGCAGACCGATGTCTTCGCGCTGCATTTGCTCTTGCATCCGCTTGGTTTTGTCAAGTGCTTCCAACAAACGTTCAGAAGGCACATAGCCGAGGGCAGGGTCTTTTGTTTTTTCAAATTCAATTTGAGCGGCTTCAGCAAACCTTTGAGGCAAAGACCATTTTCGAGCATGAGAGTCACTTGAAACCATATCATCAGGGTCTTCTAATGCTTCTAAACGATTGTTTTTTTCAATTTTTTCTTTATCAAGAGGTTGTGAAGAAGGAGGTGTTTTCTTTGTATTACAACAAATACCTTTCTCTTTAGTGCATTTTTTCAAATCTTTCGGTGGAGTAGGAGTGTTGTTCTCTTCTAAAAAAGGTGTACTTAGATTAGATTGGATGATTTCAGATTTTACATCAATCGGTGATATAGCATTGTTCGATTGTTCTATATTCTTATTAAAAATCAAAAAACAAATGGTAATTACAGACACTAAACCTAAAGAAGTAAAGACGTTTTTTTTCATGTCATACAGGTTGAAATAAAATATGATGATTTAATAATAAAGTATTGATTTAAAGTAAACATAACTAATAAACGGTCAAAGTTACAAACCCATTTTCTATTTTTCGCCTTACTTATCGAATATTGGTTTTATATTAACAAAAGCTGCCTATTCAACAATTTATTTAATCTCAAAACGCTGATAACAAAATAAATCGAATAATTTTTTAACTTTGCCCATATATTATTTTTTGAAAAAATCAATCCAATCATGCTCGAAACCCGTCAGTTACAGTTTAGCTACGACCAAAAGGATACCCTCCATTTTCCAGATATTACTTGCGCACGAGGTGAACAGTGGCTTTTGCTTGGTCATTCAGGCAGTGGCAAAACGACCCTACTTCATTTGCTTGGGGGCCTGTTGTCCCCTCAAAAAGGGCGCATCACAATCAATGACATAGACATCTCTGTACTGAGGGGGGGCGCACTCGACCATTTTCGAGGGCAAAACGTCGGTATTATTTTTCAAACAGCGCATTTTGTACGAGCTTTAACTGTTGAAGAAAATCTACTTTTAGCACAACAGTTAGCAGGCAGTAAACAAGATAAGGTATTGGTTCATAGTTTTTTACAAAAACTAAATCTAAGCCATAAGTCAAAATCAAGACCTGATGAATTGAGCGTTGGCGAAGCCCAAAGAGCTAATATTGTCCGCGCCCTCATCAACAACCCCTCCGTTATTCTGGCAGATGAACCGACGTCTGCACTCGATGACCGCAATGCGGAGGAAGTCATTCAACTTTTAGAAGCACAAGCCAAAGAAGCCAACGCCACGCTCCTCATCGTCACGCATGATGGGCGTTTAAAAAACTATTTTAACAATCAAATTCAACTATGAATATACTTTCTCTTGCTTGGAAAAACCTAACGAACAGACCCCTCAGTATGTTGCTGACTTTGGTGCTGTTTGCACTCGGTGTCGGCTTAACATCGCTTCTGCTGTTATTGAATAAACAATTGACCGATAAATTTGAGAAAAATCTTGCGGGTGTGGACATTGTTGTAGGTGCAAAAGGCAGCCCGTTGCAGCTCATTTTGGCAAATATGTACCATATTGATGCACCAACGGGCAATATTTCGCTACAATCTGCAAAGCCATTTTTGAATCCTCGCCATCCATTAATTAAAAAATCAGTGCCTTTGTCATTGGGTGATTCATACAAAACGTATCGTATCGTCGGTACTTTACACGATTTTTTAGGACTGTATAATGCTGAATTAGCCGAAGGCAATTTGTGGAACGCACCGCTTGAAACCACCATTGGCGCAACCGTTGCAGAGCGCACAGGCTTGAAAATCGGTACAAAATTCAACAGCAATCACGGTCTTGACGAAAATGGCGGGGAACACGATGAAGCGGCTTTTAAAGTTGTAGGCATTTTGAAACCCACAGGTACAGTCATTGACCAACTCATTTTGACCGCTACGCAAAGTATTTGGGCTGTCCATGAACACGCACAAGCAGAACTTGAAGGCGAAAATGCAAAACATCATGCAGAAATACCCCCCTCAGTAAATCCGCAAAATCCAACTGAAATAGACGACAGAACGGCCCTTTTGCAAGCCGATTCGACACGTCAAATCACGTCTCTTCTCCTACAATTCAAGATGCGGAATGTCCAAACCTTGAATTTTCTACGCAATTTGAATCAAAATACCGACATGCAAGCCGCAACTCCTGCCCTTGAAATCAACCGCCTTTACGAAATGATGGGTGTAGGTGAAAAAGCATTACGGGCATTGGCACTCCTTATTATAGTGGTGTCTGGTTTGAGTATTTTTATTGCTTTGTTCAACTCTTTGAAAGAAAGAAAATACGAATTGGCACTGATGCGGGTCATGGGTGCAGGGCGAAGCCGCTTGTTTTTACTCATCGTTTGTGAAGGTATCTTATTGAGTATCATGGGTTTCTGCATCGGTATCGCTTTAAGTCATGGTGCCATGCAGGTGCTGGCAAAATATATGAGCGATGCCTACCGCTACTCATTCAGTGGTTGGATGTGGCTGACGGAAGAGTGGTATTTATTGGTGGGTGCTGTGTTTATTGGTTTTTTAGCGGCGGTTATTCCTGCGTGGGGGGCTTATCGGCAGGATATTTCGAGGACGTTATCTCAATAGTAGAAGCTGTCTCAAAAGGTACTGTTCAAATTCAGTAAACAAAATATTGTTTCGATATTGACCCAATCTTAGGAAGATTTTAAATCTTCCTAAGATTATTTTAGCTCGAACACACAATAATATTCTGCGAAAAAAATCGCATACCCCTTTTTATGCACCCTCTTTGTGGTCTTGTTTAAAAGTTCGCAAACGATAAATTTATCCTCCCAACGATAAATTTATCGCTGGGAGGATAAGTACAACACCCCTCAGTATAAATGCGTTTTTCAACGTTATGTCGTTTTTATGCCTTGTTGTTTGCTGTAAGACTAAGCAATATTCTATCAAAAAACAAGACGAAACAATTCCGTTTTCCCAACGGCGGGTATCAATTCCCCAATGGAAATTAAACTACGCTTCTTGTGCATGCCAATGAAACACCTTTTGAGAAATTTTCCACCCTTCTTCAGTCTTAATTAAACTGAACAGATCCGACATGTGGACACCTGAACCTGCGAGTTTACCCGATAATTGCGTCACTTCGAGACGAACAACGGCAATGGTTTCAAGAATTTCGATGCTGGCGAAATTGGGTTCAAAGTCTGGTGCAGGTCCGTTTGCATCAATCCAATCAAATAATTGTTGGATAGGTCCAAACAGAAGGTTACCACTGACATAGCCAACGAGTTGGGCATCAGAATGGAAACTGGGACGCATCAATTCACTATTTCCAGCTCGTAATCCATTAATGTAATGCGCCAAGGTTGTTACGATGGTGTCGTACTCTGTGAGATACTTATTCATTTTTTCCATGATCTAAACTTTTTAATTATTTAAAATTGTTATTACTTTATCACCCAGTCTGCCCATTCCTCTTTAACAGTGGCTAATTGCTTTAGTGCATCATTAGTTGGCGCAAATTGTGCCCACGCTTTTTGACCCAATTCATTCAAGTCACGACCGCCTTCTGCCATTTTGAAATATTTATCTCGGTCGGCTTCTGTTTTAAAATGCGCAATCATTAGGAGCTTGTTTTCAGCACAAGCGGTTCCACGAAGGCATTTACTGACAAAAAATTTCCAGCCAAAATATTTATCCGCGTCGGGTATCCATTTCGTATTATAAAAATCAAGGACTTGGTCCATAGTCACATTGGGCTTTAGTTCTACGGTAATGGTACGGATGCCAACCATATTTCCTTTTTGGATGGTTGGTACATCTGTCGAAAGGTTTGCTTGGTTCGTTGAAGTCTTCGGCTTGTACTGATGCACCGATAACCCAGCTACTTTCCAAACCCCATTCACACGCTCCATGTACTTAATCCCATGCGCCAAATTGAGCACTTTACCAGCCGCGTCGTTTGATGTTTCATCATACGTCACATAAGCAGAATTGCCGCCGCTATGGATTTTGATATTGTAATTGGTATTGGAAAACGTAATATTGTCGGGTTTCAAGTCCGTATAAAATTGACGCAGTTCATCACCGTTATTGGCATAAAGTGTTTGCCCAGCTATCGTGGTGACAACAGCGCGGGTTTGAGGTGTAAAACGCCAGTATGAGCGCACCCCCTCAGTATTGCCGTCGTGAAAGGCTTTGGTTTCGGCTTCTATGACGGTTTTGATAGCGGCTTCGGCTTCTGCCTTGCTTGGATTATTGTAAATATGATGCGCTGTTAACCACAACCATTTGTCCTTTTTATACTCAAAAGTATAGATAAAATGAACACTATATTTCGAAATCTCATTAGATGTTGTGGATTGCATAATGTGGTCATTGATGCCTCTCACGATAGCAACATTGCCAAATTGTTTGATTTTCAAATCGTGCGTATTCCATTCGACGGCTTTAATTTTCGCGTCTTTCATAACTTGATAGTTTACAACTGCCCCATCAGCAGTTGTAAAGCTATATTCGGGTGATACTTCTTCTGATACAAATTTGGTAAAATCTTGCATCAGACGTTTGTTCATATCTAAGAGCGTCTGTTCTGTAAAAGACGTTTGTGCCAAACAGCAAAAGCTGATAGCTGAAAATAGGAATGTAATTGTTAAACTTTTCATTGATAGTTGTTTTTAAAAATGAATAAAATAGGTTTGAAAATACCCCCCTCAGTATAGTGACGGCTTATTTCCCCGAAGAGTAATCAATATAAACCAGTACTGCCAATATTTTCCATTGCCCCGCAGTGTACAGCAAAGTGCGATTTTCGCGCAGGCGGGTGGTCTTGCCATCGGCTACTTTTTGGGTACGTCCATCGTAAGCGGCAAAAGCCATATCGCCATGTATGACGATGGTAAAATTGTCGCCAGATACTTTACTGACATCTTCCTTTTTGCCTGCTTGTATCCAGCCTTTCACAACCCTGCTGATGGTGTCCCAACCTATTTTAGCACCATAAGTACCATTGGGTCTATTATAAACTAATTGGTCGTCGGCACTTTGAACATGGTAAGCGGCGTAAGCATCAAAATCCAAGTCCGAAAACGCTTGACTTTCGGCGATGCAGACTTTTTTAATTGCAGCTTCTTCTTGTTTTATGTCAATCGGCACATCGCTGTGTTGTCCGCCAAGACAGAGCCATTTGCCATCTTTATAAGCAAAAGTGTAGCTGAATAAATCGGTATAGTTGAGCATCGAGCCATCTACTTTTGAGGTATAGATGTGGTTGACTGTACCCGTCGCAAAAGCAGCCGTGCCGTATTGCCGCACTTTCAGATTTGAGACAGTCCAATTAGTGACTTTTAAAGTCTCGAAGCGTTTGATGAGTGCTTTGGCATCTACAACCGCACCGTTTGAGGTAAAAGTATAGTCGGGTGCTGTATTTGATTTGAGGTAGCCAATGATGTCTTTTTTAAAACTTTGAATGACCTCCCCAAAGGTTTTTTCATCAAACGGTGGCATTGGCGGCATATCAGTCAAATGCACCGCCACTAAATTCCATTTACCATTTTGAAGCGTGAAAGAGTAGGTAAAACGGTTCGTATTATCCCGTAGGCTACCGTCTTTTTTGGAAGTGTAAGTATGGTTTAAAATGCCTGTGGCGATGCCTGTACTGCCCAACTGCCGCGTTTTGAGTTCTGTAACGGTTCGGCTGACTTGGTTGAAGGCTTCATAAATTTTCAGAACACTTTCCTTGTCGCCTAAGCGTCCGTCACCATAAATAATCGTAAAATCTGAACCAACTTCATTTTTGAGGAATTGAACAGGGTCTTTTTGATAGACTTTTTCAAAGTTTTTTAAGAAGTTATCATCAAACGTTTGGGCGGTGACAACAAGGCTAAAAGTCGAGAAGAGGAGCGTAATTGCTAAGTTTTTCATTTGAACTGTTTTTTTTAAAATGACAATGATGTTTGAATACCCCCCTCAGTATAAAGGGCGTAAAAGCAGTTTTATCGCTATTGTGCAAGCTGCTGCTGTTAATCATACATTACAAGCAGTCCCGAACTTGTTACCGCTTTTTGGAAATATATTTTTAAAATAAAAACGAGGCGATGGAAAACCCTTTCCATCGCCTCGTTTTGTAACCAGTTACTCCCCCCTCAGTATCAGCGCACCGCCGACATATCCCCAATGCCAATAAAAGCCGCCCAAAAGAATGGATGGGCATTTGGATGGATGTTTTTGGCGATAAAACTTAATTTAGCTTGGCGCAAAGCCGCATCTTTTGTTTTACCTTTTTTTAAGTTTTGATAAAAAAGCAACATCAAATCCTTGGTTTTGGCATCATTGACCGACCAAAGTGACGTGACGATTGACTTCGCACCCGCATAAGCGAAAGCACGGGCGAGGCTGATAATACCTTCGCCACGTTGCAGTTTGCCAATGCCTGTTTCGCAAGCGGATAGGACGACCATATCAGCATTGAACGTCAGATTGTAAAGGTCACGGACGTAAAGTAGCCCTTTTTCAAGGCTGTCTGAGCTTGGTGCAAAGGCGAGGAAGGCATAATCTCCTGATTTATCGTCCGCTTTGCCGTGTGTGGCTAAGTGGAGGATGCGGGCGGATTGCGCCGTTGCCCTAAATTTTTGTTCGGTAGCGGATTTACCGACAATCGCTTCGCCACCCATAGATTTAGCGATGCGGAAGGCTTCTTCGCCACTGTTACTGAGGGGTGTCAAATCGCGGCGCATCGCTAAGTCGTCGGCAAAGGTTTTGGCTAAGACAGCGGTATCACTATCAAAAAATGGCGCATAGGCGATGATAGGTTTGTCGGGTGTTGTTTGGTGTTTTTTATGTATCATCTCACGCAACAAAGTGGCTGAAAACGAATAGCTGATGTTGTGGTCACGCAACAGATAAGCGTGGTCGTGGAAACGAATGGCTTTTTCATGCTTTTGCATCAATAATGCTTCGAAAGGAATATAGCCGAGAACGCCATCGGGAACGATAATCAAGTCTTCGGATAGCTGCGCTTTGACAGGTTTAATGAGCTTTTCATACAATCGAAAAGCCATATCTGCATAGACATCTGCTTGGGTTTGGAAACTATCCGCACTCAACGACCCCCTCAGTAATTTGACCCAATTATCGAGGGGAAAGTCTTTTTTTATTTCAATAAAGTCATAAAAATGAGGTTTTATAACAAAAACAAACAAACTGCTGTCGCCAACAAAATAGGAGAGTAGTGTTTGATTGGGTCGTAAAATCGTTGTTTGCAGTTCCGTTAACGTCAAAACATCATCGCCATAATGCAAGTGGTAATAATTGCTATCAAGTTTGCCAATTTCCGTTTTTAAAGCATCGTATTTAAGTTGTGCTTCAAGTTGCAACGCCAATGTAGCGGTATAAATGGAATCTGTTTCTGGGGTATTTTGGGCGAAGAGTTGTTGCTTTTTCTTATCATATTTCGCTAATTCGGCTTGTAATAGCTTTTCTTTGGCGATATACTGAGGGGGTATATTGCCAAAAGAAATCGCTTCCGCATTTTTCATGGCTTCGTACAATTGCAATGATTTACATTGTTCCGCCACTTGAAAAGCCTGAGTGTCGGTAGCGTCCTGTTGAAAGGCTTTTAAGGTTTGCAACAGCCCTTCATAAATCGGATAATTGTCTTTTATCAACCTTGAACGTCCTTCTGAAAAAGCCAATTCTTGTTTCATAAAATCCATAGCCGCGATGCCCGAATATGCCGCTTGATACGCAGAATCGAGATACGCTTGTTTGCCTGTTTGTTTATAAGCCAACTGATAGTTTTGGTTGTGCAAAGCAAAAACTTTAATTAATTGTGCTAAATCAGTGGTTTCTTCAAAATGTCCTTTGCGGGTGTAGTGATTGAATTTTTCAGCCAATTTTAGATGTGCTGATACGCTATCGGTAGAACCCATTTTTATGTAGGTTTCTGCCATACCATAATGACATTCGGCAATGGCATCTTCCTGTTCTTTGAAATTTAGATAGACCGCAATCGCTTTTTCATAATAACCGAGTGCTTTTGAATAATCGCCTTTTGACGTATAAGTGTCTGCCATATTCATATAGAAATTGCCAAAATCAGGATATGTACCTTCTGGCCAATAGAACAAGGCAATTTTGTAAGCATGTTCAAAATCAGCTATCGCTTCATCGTATTTTCCCAGATGTTTGGTGGTAATACCTCGATTTTCATATCCTTGAATCAATCTAAAATGATTGAGACCAGAAGTTTTTTCAACTAAATCAATACTCCTATCGTTATAAAATAAGGCTTTTTCATAATCGCCTAAGTTTTTATAGACAATACCTAAGTCGTTATAGACCCCAGTACGCCTTATATTTGTTTTTAGCTTTTCTTCAATATCCAGCAGTTGTGTATAATAGAAAATAGCTTTTTCAAAATCTCCTTTTCGTGCGTAAGATTGCGCCAATCTAAGCCGCATCGTCAGAGTCGGCAGTTCACCCGAAAGTATCGTTCTTAACTCAATAGCCTTTGGCAATGCTTTAATTGCCTCGCTCAACCTTGCTGTATTATAGAAAGTCAGCGCTCTGAGTTCATAAGTACGTGCTGTTAAGTCAGAATTCAAACCAAACAAAGGGACATACTTGTCAATAATAATATCTGTAATGTTCATCCCTTCTTCATATCGTCTCATAGAAAAATGTATATCTGAGAGACAAAAAGCCTTATAGTATAATACCTCTTCAAAAAAGGTGTTCAGTGTATCAGCAGTTTGTTTTAAAATAAAGTAGGCTTTTTCTAATCTGGGTAATGCGCCCATAAGCGCATAGTTGGGTATCAGTAGTTTTGCATCCAACAACAACCGCCGTGCCATAGCGGTATCGGAAGCGATAGGTGTTCCGAAAGTTTTAATTCCAACTGTTGGGTTTTCTTTTCCTTGCACCTTGATTGTTCCTGTATTCTGAAAAGTAGCATTAATCGTTAAAGTGCCATTCGTTACTTCAATATTGCCTGTGTTTTTAAGTAGAACATTTGAAATATCGATATCTTCTGAACCTGTTTTTAAGAAAGTCCCTTCAATCGTGACAATGCCATTGGCAGGTACATCGTAATTATAGAGCATTTTTGTTTGTCCTTCTTCTTTGAAAGTTTGACCAACGGGAATCCGCAATTCGCCACCTTTATAAACGACAATTTCCCCTTCAAGCCATGTACCACCGCCCTTTAAAATAACTAATTTTCCTGTAATAATGTGCATGTTTTTGGTCATTAACTGAGTTGTCCCATTAATTGTTACTGTCCCATTTCCGCCAAAATTCGCCCAATACCACATCAGATTGCCATTGACAGTAATATTGCCTTCTGTTTCTATGATGCCAAACACCAAAAGCAAATCATTTTTTATGGTCATGTTTGCTTTACCATTGATTGTACCCAAACCCGCTATTTTGAGCGAAGCCATCATAACATCAATATCTAATTTGATAATGCCAGAGTCAATAACGACATCCATTTCTGCATTGGGAATACTGCCGCACGACCATTTAGAGGCATCGCTCCAATTGCCGTTGCCCCCTTTCCATGAGCAGGTTGTTGCGTTTGTTTGAAGGTTGAATAAAAGAAAAAGAATGAAAAGGCATGAGGCGTTTTTAGAATAGCATTTGTTCATTTTTTGGTTTTTTATGCGTTAAGATTTTTTGTAAAACAAAGCTACTCTTTTTTACACAATTCTATAAAAACAAAACAAAGCCCCCCTCAGTATCCAAGTCTTTTAAGCGTCAATGCCGCTTTGTTGGCATACTGATGTCCATTATCAGTAGCTATTTTGGTCAAACGTTGTGCGCCCTCTTGTTTTTGTCCATTTTCTAAAAGACATAAAGCAGCGTAATATTCTGCCGTTTCGGTGCGACTAAAGCCATCATTTTTGACTAAATTCTCGAAAACAGGTAGGGCATTGGTGTATTGTCCATTCAAAAAATAAGTAACAGCACGCAGAAACACCCCCTCAGTATTAGACACATTTTTTAGCACATTCAAGGCTTTTGAATAGTCTTTTTGCTTTAAAAGGCGATAGGTTTCCGACATCAACCGATTCGATTGTGTATCCCGTCTGACCGTATTGTTTTCGAGGTCAATCAATACCAATGCTAAGTCCTCATTAGTGGTTTCCAAAAGGTCATTTGGCAATGTCTGCGCCTTTACAATGGGTTTTTTCGCATCAGATTTTGGTGGCGAAGGCAATTCTGATTTATTCGGAAAAGAAGGCTCGTTTTGTGATGGAACAGTTGGATTGGGCTTAATTTGAAGTGTGTCTATATTGTTTTTTTCAAGAATTAAACTGTCTTTTTTATTCAGATGAGCAGGTAAATCTATGTTATTTTTAGGTTTAAATAAAAAATATAAACCCAACAAAACGGCTATTGTGATTATCAGAAAACCACCCTTTTTCCAGTTGTTTGAAGCAACGGGTTTGTCATCCATCTCCGTTTCCCAATTTTTCATTTTAGCCCTCAAATCATCTTCTAACAATAGGTCGAGGGCTTCCAAATGTAGGCGTTGCCGTGCGACCTGTTGTGCCAAAGCGGTATCTGCCGCCATGTCCTGTTCAAAAGCAGCCGTTTCTTCTTTTGAAAGATGCCCTTTCAAATAAGCATCTATTTTTATCATTAAGTTATCTTCTGGCATGTCTCGATTTCAATTTTGTAAATAGCGTTTAAGTGTTGGATTTTCATCAATCAATGCGCCCAATTTTTGACGACATTCGAACGCCAATTTACGTGTCATTGCATCACTTGAAATATGCATCAGTTCTCGAATTTCTTTCATTGAAAATGACAGCATATAAAAATTGAGCAAAATGCGACATTTATCATCTAATTGAAGGAGTAATCTGCGAATAATGTCTCGTTTTTCTGTTTTCAATGTCTCCGTTTCGGGCGTATCGGGCGCAACAAAAATGGGCATTTCTGCTTGATTATCAATACGTTGTTGACTCCGTTTATTGGAAAAAGCACGCCCTTCACAAATGCCCATAAAATAAGGTTTCAAAGGTTTGTTTTTGTCAAAACTGCCACTTCTGATATGTTGGTCAAGTGTAATTAAGGCTTCTTGAAACGCATCTTTTGCATTTTGTAGATGTACGCCTTTGTGTTGCAAATAACCCATAGCCTCCATCCGCCAACCCGAATCCACAAAAATATAATGCAAAGCCCTATCACGGTCAACGTTTTGACCACAAATCATTTGAATGAGGACTTCATCCGTGAATTTTTTAGGATTTTTGGACATATTGCATTCCTATCTCTAAGTTACAGGCAATTTGAATTTTGTTACACTTTTGCAAAAATAACAGAGTTTTTGAAGAAAAATAAACTACTGTTGGATATTTTGCCTGATATACTGAGGGGTCTCTTTCCAT
>JAYVFS010000124.1:0-13211 GCA_043772905.1 Saprospiraceae bacterium
GCAATTTTATGTATCATTCAGATTTAGGTATTAAAGGCAATGCTAAAGATTTACAAATCATTGGTAATCAAGTTATTGTAGGTGTAAATGATCAAAAAATACGAGTTTTTAAACGGCATTAACATCCTTTTTCATAGATAAAACGAGGTGAAATACCGAAAATACTGAGGGGGTGAAAAACTCATTAATAACAAATCTATTTTGGGCTCAATCAAGAATAAACATGAGTTATTACGCGCTTTTGACACCAAAATACTGCAACTAATAAAGTTGTACGCACTGCTTTACTTGAAAAGGCACCAAACAATAGGCACCAAACTTGTCTACAAAGGACTAAATTTAAAAAACAACAAATAATGTCAGCTGATTATCAACGAATCAAACACCAAAACTTTTAGCTGTGTAGCCTCCAATTATTGCGAATCGTATTCTTAGCCAGAGAAATTTCGTATAGTTTTTTTAAGATCGTTTTGAGTTCGTTTTCAGCCATCACCTTTGCCGCTTGGGTTTTGTTAAGTCCGAATTCAGTGGTTAAACGTTTCAAAATATTCGTACTTTGTTCATCATTCTTAGGTAATAAGGTCTGATTGGTAGAGACTGTGAATTTAAGAGCAACTACAGGTTTTCGCCCTCTACCCAATGTTTCACCCAAAATAATGTTGTATGTGAACTGAATATCCGTGTTGGCGTTAATTTCCTTTTCGGCGGGCATCAAAACACGGTTAGAAAAGTCGGTAAAACTCGGATAGCTGTCTTTTCCTTTTGCATTAATGACGATAAGCAATTTTTTCAGCTCGATCAGCGATACAGTAAAGGATTTGTTCGGCATGGCTTTATACATCGAAAGCATTTCGTAAAGCCTTTTGGGATATTTCGAGTTGAGGCTCAAAGCAGCATTGAGTTGAAAGGTTGTAAATTTTTCTTTCAACTCTAAATAAAACGGCAAAACCTGTCTGGAAATCTCTATTTTTATTATGCCTTCGCCCGAAAGATATTCAGCAGATGCAACAAAAGACGCTTGCAAAATATTGCCATTCGGTAAAGTCGTTTCAAACACGCGACCAATAAGTAACTTGGTTGCCTTCCTAAAAGCCACAAAATCTATCCGCTCCCCCACTCTATCCATGATTTCACGGGCAGAAACGTAGTAAAAATCGCCCGGAACGTCATTTTTTTTGATTTGCGCCATGACCATATATAGAATATTCTTCTCTAAGGCAGTCATATCATATCTTGCAATCGTCAATAGATTGTCTTGCCACAGGGTTATGTCTTTCTTTCCCATTTCATCCGAATTTGAGGCAAAAATATTAAAAAAAGGCATAAAAATAAGAGATGTTGTTTTTTAAAACAGGTTTTGCCGTTTTTAATGGTCTGTTTGGACATTATTTGCCGTTTTATTAACGGCATTTCCACGCATGAAATGTTGTTTTATTGCACACGAAATGTTGTTTTATTCGATTCTAATTAATTATGAATCAATCTCTTATGAGTATATAAAATAATCAACAAATAATTTTTCAAATTTTATTGATCTCTCAAACTATTGATTCTCTTTAAATTTCTTTGAGATTTTTAAAAAAGAGTTGATCATTTTGTTTTTAAAATTGCGCGAACTATAACCATAGGGCCGTCTTAGTTATAGTTGCAATCGGGCTTCTTTTTCTATGTTAACAAGTCAAGCTATTTAGCTCAGCATGCTAAAGGCATTTCTTTATAGATACCACAGGCAATATTATTTCTAAAAATACAGTTTATTACGTTTGCTACGTTTTCAACGTCTTTACGTTTTAAGGTTTCTTTACTTTCTAAACGTAATGACGTTTAAATCTAAATTTATTTTTTACCTTTGGCGCAACAATTTTTAAATGAATTTTATGACAAAAATTATTGCGATTTCTAATTTCAAAGGCGGTGTCGGTAAGACGACCTCCACTGTTAATATTGGGGCAGCTTTGGCACTTGCCAATAAAAAAACGCTCTTGATTGACTTAGACCCACAGTTCAACTTGACGCGCTGCTTGGGTATTCGGACGGAACAGAGTATTTATGGTGCTTTACGTGGCGATTTTCCACCACCTGTCGTCGAGCGTTCACCAAATCTTCATGTGTTGCCATCGGCACTCGAATTGATAAAAGCAGAGTCGGAGTTTGTCAGCGAGTACAAGCGCGAAGAAAAATTGAATCACTTGTTGAAACCCATTGCCCATCTGTACGACTTTATTCTGATTGATTGCCCACCGAGTTTAGGCGTTTTGTCTCAAATGGCTTATACATCGGCAGATTTGATTTTCGTTCCCATCCAATCAGAGTACTTAGCATTGACAGGTTATGGTGTTTTGGCGGAAGCCTTGGATAGAATTGGTTTGGAAATAGATGCTGCTTTTGTGACCCAATATGACCAACGCCAGATTTTGGATAGGTCTATTCTCGAAAAACTGAAAAGCACGATTTCAGATAAACTTCTTGAATCAATAATAAGGCAAAACGTGGCTCTTGCGGAGGCAACAACACGCGGCGAAACAATATTCGAGTATGCGCTGACTTCCAATGGTGCGAAAGATTACAGCGCCCTGACTCAAGAAATATTGACTAAATTTTAAATAATAAATCACATGTCAAAAAAGAGATTAGATATTCCAGACGACTTGACGAGTAAATTAGTGGGTCAACCAGTCGTTTATCCGACCCCCTCAGTATATCCTACTGTTTCAGAGGTTACGACGAATAAAAATGTGGGTGGACGACCTGTCAAAGCCGCCAGTGTTGGGCGGGTCAAATACACAACCGCTATTTCAAAAGATTTGATTCGTTTTCTCCGTGTTGAAGCCGCACAGCGAGATATGACACCCGCAGACCTGTTGGAAATTATTATTTCAGAATATCAAGATAAAGGTTTAATTGAACAATAATGTTTTTCACTTTAATACGTTTAAAACGTATTATGCTTTTTAAAGTGTAGAACGTCTGAACGTTCTTATTGTTTATTGCGTTTTAAACGTGTAGAAGTGTAAAACGTAATAAAAGGAAGTTGCTGAAAAAAAATCTTCCCTAACTATGTATGTGAAGTTATAAGAAACAGTATTGTGTTCTTTTTAACTTTATTTTTTAAAGCTAAAGGATTTTTAAGGTGAATGCTCATGACGTGTGGTTATTTTTTTTAAAAGGCTTAGAAAGCGATTATTCAAATTCTATTGTTTTTATAATTTATTAACTTTTAAGATGAATTTTCAAACCGTTGTGCTTTTATATATGTTTTGTACGTTGTAAACTATTTGGTGTTTTGTACGTTTAAGGCGTTTTGAACGTATTGACGTTTTACACGTTTTGTATAGCCTGTCGTTTTATACGTGTCAAATTTTCAATTCGACGTCTCCATAACACACAAATGGAGGGCTAGCGAAGGTGACTTGTTGAACCTAGCTGTATTTGGTATCACCGCCAAAAAATGGCGCGAACTAAATACTGAAGTCAAAGGTAATATGTGCGATTTTGCAACGACTGAACAACTTTTTCTCGAAAGTATGAATGCGCGATTGATTACATTGGTTTTTGGGCAAACGGAACGACTTAAAGAACTTAACTCTATAGCAATTGACCAAATCGAAATATTATTGCATAACCCATCAGTAAAAAAGTTGAAAGGGTAGGGTAGAGCATAAAAGGAAAAACTGATTGACAGATATTGAGATAAGACTCTTTTGATAAATACCCGCCGGAGCAATCACACAAAATAAGCATGTGATGGACAATTATATTATAGTTTCGATGGGTCTTATAAATGAAATGCTGCTAAAGATAGAGTTTTTAAAAGGAAGGTTTTCTTGACTGGTGTGGATGAGGTTTTTTTCAAAACGAGGTATTCAAGTTCACTTTATTACTTTATTACTTGCTAAAAGTAAAATTTTGTAGCTGTATCCACTTAAATCAAATTACCAAGTTACATTGGAAAGCTAATTCAGTTGTTTTTTTTGTTTTCAAGCCCAATCTGCCTTTTCATGCAATCTGATTGCATTCATTATGTGTTGTTGGCTGTAAGCGTATAATTTCCTTTTTATTAGTTCTGCAACATACTCACGCCCCTTCCCCACCCTATTGTTCTTTTCATGTATGAAATTTAAAGTAATAAAACCATAAAGCAATAAAACCACACGCCGTCATAACCCCTCAGTATATCCCGCAAGAATCAAAGAATGCCTTACGTAAAGCTAAAAAGGTTTTATTTCTTACATGAAAAAGGTTACTCTGTCAATACGACAAGTAACAATAAAACCATAAAGTAATAAAAATATAAAACCATACAAGGGGTCTAAAACCATTAATCCTCCAGAGAAGACTTAGTATCATCGCCTTCTTTCAATGTTTTATCCTTGAGATTTAGAAAATTACTGTCAGAAACAACCTTTATTTTTTTATCTTCCTCCAATGCTTTTAAGGCACGCCCCGCAGCTCTACCGCCTGTTTGAGCCGTTTCATAATTCACATTGAAACCCTGTGCATCTTCTTGTATAGCATAAAGCCGCGTCGCCTCCTCCCCGATTGCCGAGAACAATAATTCAAGATTGGTCATGTGGTCACGCAAGTTTTGCTTACCCAAACCTTTCAAATTCTTGTGATCGCTGGGGGTGATGCCAAAAGTCCATTTAGCAATTTCAGCCGTCAGAATAGCATAATCTTTGTTCTCTGAAATCCCTCTTTTTTTCCATTCGTTCGTCAATTCTTTTCTAATTCCGATAGATTTTAGCCGATTTTCAATCCAAACATCATCGTATCCTTTAGATCTATAAATTTCTTTCAACCTTTCGATACCGATTTCAGGATTTTCTGTTTCATCGAGGAATTGTTTTCCAACATTTGCTAACCACAATTTGAATGGTTCTGCCTTCGGAGAAGGTACGGACATGAGAATGCGCAGGATCCCCTCAGTATTAGCACAGTCTGTTTTGTAGTTTTTACCGTCTGTTGAACGCATTTTCAGTTGGTGACAAACTGTCACCAACTGGTTATCCCGCTTTTTCAAGACCGTCCAGTAGTTGCGCGGATTGACACTATCCGTCAAAACGGCAATGACATCAACGACCGAAAAAAAACATTCATCGTTGTGCCATTCTCGTCGTACCTTCTTTTCTTGAAAAAGAATAATTTTTTGATTTTCCATGATTCCTGATTAGCCCAAAGAGGAACAAAAAAGCCCTTAACTGTGCTGATTCTGTTCCGTTTGACAACAAAACTAAGTAATAAAACCATAAAGAAATAAAACCATAAAATAATAAAACCATAAAACACTATTTATTGCTTTACTTTTCGAGTTTGCATATCGGCATCAATAAGTTGTGCAATGTAATCTTTCATCGAAATACCCGATTCAACTGAATAGAATTTGACGGCTTTGTACATTTCCAAAGGCAAGTCCATGCTCACTTTTTTGACTTCGCCCGACAATTTTGGGGTTGTTTCTTTCTGTGGTACAGGATTGTGAATGTCTTCCACGGCTCTTTCTAAAATAGCCTGCGTATTGCTCGATGGCGCAACGATCTGTGGTTTTGCAGGAAGACCTAAATTTGAGATATCGAATTTATCTTTTTTCATGCTGCTATTGTTTTTGTTAAGTTATTCTTTTCTGCAATGGCTAAAATCTCTTTGGTAAGACTCACCATTTCGTCACGGGCTTTTGGATCAGTGCTTTCGATGACACCTTTGCCGTCAATTGCGGTTTCAACATACACCGCACGTTTGTTTATTGTCGTTTGCAACACTTCAATCTCAAAACCTTGAATCGCTTCACGCATCCGCTTGTACACGTTAGCTGTTGATGAGAACTGATTGATGAGGAAAAAGGCAGGAATTTCCCCTTTGTAAAGCTTGGCTTGTTCGTACCGCTTGAAAAACGGCATCATGGCGCGGTAATCATGTGCACTTGGCAAAATCGGAATAATCAAAATATCGCTGGCTATGATAATACCCGTCGTCATTTCCGATAGGGAAGGGGTGCCATCAATAATGACTATCTCATAATCTTGGTGCAAATAATCCACCGTTTTTGCCAAAGCTTTGACATCTACGATGCCTACAACCGTAATGGGCGGCAAATCAGGACTACGGACACCCGACCACGCTAAAGAGTTTTGGTTTTCATCTGTATCCACAATACAGGTTTTGAACCCCATTTGAGCGAAACAAACCGCTAAATTCTGACTAATAGTGGTTTTTCCGACACCACCTTTAAGATTAGAGATACCAATTTTCATTGTTTTATTTTTTTTTGTAAAAAACAGGCTCAAATGTAAAACCATAAAACCATAAAGCAATAGAATAATAAAAAAATATTACCTTAATTAAGGTTTAATTCTTTTATGGTTAACCATAAAAATATATTTAGGGTATTAGGGTTTTCAGTTTGAAGCAATCAATCGAGGAAGGCATAAAAATGAATTGCGAGAAGAAAAGAACATTATCAAAGGAATGTAATTAGCGGGCGATTGGCGGAGAAAAGTTAACAAAAAAAAAAAGTATTGACCGAATATATATAGAAAAACAGCAACAAAGAACCTTTTTTGTTGTTGTTTTCTCTTTTTAAGATCCCTTTTAATGGTTTTAAGCCTCCATAATTAATTGATTCAGAGTATGTTATAATGCTTAATTGCGAGAGAAAAAGAACGAATTGCGAGAAATAAAGAAAACGAGTGCGAGAGAAAAAGAACGAATTGCGAGAAATAAAGAACTTTATTGCGAGGAAAAAAGAAAAATCTATCCAAAAGCGAGAAATAAAGAAAAAAATGCGCGTAAAAGAGAACAATTTCATGCGGTTATAGAGTAAATTTGTTCCGAATTCCTCGCATTTGAGATCTTCGTATCCTTTGTATTCACATTTAGTTCTGAATTTCTCGCTTTAAAATTCTGATTCGTACATGGCTAAAGTTCAAAAAAATAACGATAAAGCAATTGTTCTCATCAAAAAGTCGAACAATCTTGTTGAATCACGGTACAAGTTTGACATTTGGGAAACTCGGTTTTTCCTTTCCATTTTGGCTCAAATCCGAAAAGATGAAACAGATTTAAGAACATACAGAATTTGGTATAAGGATATTATCAAAACCTTCGGGCTAAATTCGGGTGATGCTTATGCTTCGCTAAGAGACGCTGCCAAAAGTCTTATTCGTAAGCCTGTTCGCACAAGTTACTATGTTGATGGCGTAAAAAGAGAGCAGGAGGTCAGTTTGATTACTCAGATTGATTATTTGGCGGAGGGAAAAGAAAATTCAAAAAACCAT
Organism: Saprospiraceae bacterium; assembly: GCA_043772905.1. Classification (GTDB taxonomy): domain Bacteria; phylum Bacteroidota; class Bacteroidia; order Chitinophagales; family Saprospiraceae; genus JAAFJT01. Next base: position 7,272 of record JAYVFS010000124.1, read on the forward strand.
GAATATATTGATGTTATGGTTCAGGATAATATGAAACCTTTTCTTTTACAACTACAAAGAAATTTCACAGCTTATGACCTTAGAAATGTGGTCAAATTGGGCGTATATTCCGTTAGAATGTACGAACTTTTGAAGCAATATGAAAGCATTGGTTCACGTACTTTATCTATTGATGAGATGAAAAGGATGTTTGAACTGAGCCATGAATATCAAAAGTATAATGACTTTTATAGATGGGTTATTAAGCCTTCAGAGGAGGAAATTAACCGCTATACGGATATTGTGATAGTCAATATTGAAAGATTGAAAGAGGGGCGGAAGATTACGGCATTGCGGTTTAAATTCAGAAAGAAAATTGTTGCAGAATTAGCAAAAATACGCGGCAATCCTTTCAAAGATACCTTGTATGAAAAAGCAGAACAGGCTGATTATGAAGTAGTAGGGGAGACTGAAACACGTTCAAAAGAGTCGAAAAAAGAAGTCAAACCTCAATCCGTAAAAGCTAAGACAGATGAAGAAAGAGAAAACGACAGTCAATTGCAAGAAAACCTGATAGTCGAACTCTCTCCAATCGTTGTGACAAAATTTGGTGTGAGCTTGAAGGTATTTATGACATTGGTCGAAACTTATACTGAGGGGGATATTAGAATGGCAATACAAGTGACAGATAAAGCGGCACAATCGGGTAAAATTGTCAATAGCGCAGGGTTTTTCGTTGAAGCTTTGCGTGGGCATTATCAAGATGCCGAAGTTCAAAAAAAGAAAATAGAGGTAGATAAAGCCCTACAAAAAAAAGCTAAAGCCGAAGAAATACAAAGGTTAAAGCAGGTAGCACTCGATAAAATAAAACAGGATAATTTGATAACTTTTGAAAGACAGAAAGCCACCTTTGAAAGGTTAATTGAGGAAGATGATACTTTTTGGCTTGAAATGGAGGAAACTATTAAAGCAGACAATATGATTAAAAATCTGTATGATTTCAATAAAGATGTCTTTGAGAACATGCAAACACCGATGATAGCAGGTGTTTTGGTGTCAATCGCTGTCAAGTTGCGTACACAAGCCTTTCGTACATGAGATTAAGTCATGCCTAATTTAAGTTGTCGGGACTAAAATGTATTCGGGGTAATACACATAAGAAAAAGAGATTTTCCTATTTAAAAACGGACCTATTGCAGGTCAAAAATTATGAGAAATAAAAAATTTATTGCTGTAATATTTCGTGTGCGAAATCAAAACCGATTTAAGCGGCAAATTTTCGATTAAGAGATTCGGCTCTTAAAGTAGATAAAGCGTAGCTTCCGTTTTCCGACCAAGCAATTGGCTTATTTTTTTGACGATAAGCGACAACCATATCTACGCCTTTTTCGGCTCTACCCGATCCAATTGTTTTATTGGCTTCTTTACGTTTTTTTATAATTGATTATCTCTCCTTTGTGTTTTTGCAGGTATTCTATCAACTCCGCCTGTTTTAGTTGGTTTCTAACACCCTGTTTTTGTAGATATAAGATAGCATCATCGGTTAGACCCTCCCAAAGTAGACCAACAATCTCCTTGGCAATTTTTTCTTTTTGTAATTTATTACGTGCTATCATGCTCATTAAATTCCATACTTTCTTCTTCAAATGATACCAGTCTAAGATATTTACAATTTGTTTACCAAAGACCCACCATAAACGTAGGCGTATATTTTTTGCACCGTCGCTAATGGCGACGATAGGAAGTCTTGTATTACCATAAGTCGAACAAAACCAACAACAGGCGCATTCAATATTCAAGTGCAACAGGTTAATAAATCGTTTTTTAGTAATAAATTCTCTAATTGTTCTTTAAGAATTTGTTCTAAAAGATCAACTGTCGTTATGAGCCTCTCTAATGCTTTTTGCTTTAGTTTATGAGAAAGCGAAGGCTCTAATGATGTTGAAAATGCCTTATGTCCAATGGCGGCTACTTTCTTGGGTTTGCCGAAGGGTTTTTGTTCAACGCTATCCTCTTCCAACGTAGCGTTTTCTTCAGTACTAAGAAGGGGTTGCTTCACGGCTCTCTCGAGCAATATTAATGATGTATCATTCCCAACAGAAATAGTTTCATTTTTTGTAGGTGGTGTAGGGTTTTCTCTTTTACTTCGTGTATTTAATGCCATTATAATGCGATATTTGCACATAAAAAGTATAAAAATAAGCGGGTATGGCAACGGCATTGACCAAAGAAAAAATAATAGAATCGGCAGTCAAACTTTTTAATAAGGATGGTTTGGTGAATGTGCGCTTGCAACATATTGCGAGTGAAGCAGCGATAAGTATTGGCAATATGACTTATCATTATCGGACAAAAGAGTTGATTGTCCAAGCGATTTGGGAGCAATTAGTGAAAAAGCAGAGCGAACATTTAGCAGAATACCGAATTGTGCCTTTATTTGAAGACATCGAACGCCAAATGCGGAGTATGTTTCAACTGCAACAAACGTATATATTTTTCTATCTCGATACGTTGGAAGTTGTCCGCGCATTTCCTGAAATCCACAAATTACATCGCAAACACATCGAATGGCAAGTGCAACAGGTGATAAGTATGTTTCAATTCAATGTGTCGCGGGGGGCTTTTGAATCGGCTTATACTGAGGGGTATCGCCGGCAATTAGCAGAGCAATATTGGATGACAAGCGATATGTGGCTATATCGTCAGAAAGTCGTGGATGCAGATATTGCGGATTTTACTGCCTATCGTGAAACATTGTGGGCGTTATTGATACCTAATTTTACGCCGATGGGTCAAATGGAGTTTAGACAATTGAATGATTTGATTTCTCATAATTTGTTGTAATTTTAAGTCATAAAAGAACGCTTTCTATGAAACCTCCTTTTTATTTGGAAGATAATGTATATGCCGATTTGCTAAAAATGCTCAATACACTCCACTTTCATGAGCGCATTGGGGAGCATAAAGACTTGGATTTTATGAATGATGGTGTGTGGTTGGGCAATACTGCGGTTATAGAAAATCTGTGGCGGCGGCGTGGTATTTGGGAAATTCACCTGCTTTTTGCACACCATAAGCGACCATTGACGTTTTTAAGTCGCCAGATTACAAAACACGTTTGCCCAAAACGGGCAGCTATGATAGCCTCTTTTATGCGCCGTTTGGCAGCCAAAGATCAACGTGGAGCTCTTAGAGTTAATATTTAAGATTTTAAAATTCACAAAAACTAATTCAAAATTGGAAATTTTTTTCTAATTTTGTATTAAATCTTGTATTAAATCTTGTATTAAATTACGATTAATTACTATGCTCTCACAAACTAAACAGAAAATACTAAATGCGTCAATAAGTCTCTTCAATGAACATGGCATCCCAAATATACGCTTACAACAGATTGCAGACGAAACGGGCATTAGTGTCGGAAATTTGGCTTATCATTTCAAAAACAAAGAAGCTATTGTTACTTTTGTTTATGAAATCCTATTTGAAGAATTTTCTCAAATCCTTTCTGAATATTTAATCTATCCGAATCTGCTCGATATTGACAATCAATTGACCTTGTATTACGCCTTTTTCAAGAAATACCGCTTTTACATTACAGAACTTTTTGAGGTAGAACGCTCGTTTCCAGATATCAATGAACAATGGCATTTTTATGTGAAACGGATGATGATGCAAATCAGTAAACGTATCGAATTCAATGTGCAACGAGGGGTTTTTGGACCACAACCCGATGAATTTTACGAATTGCTCACCAATAATATATGGATGTCCATTGTGTTTTGGATTCCACAACGGATACTGAGGGGGTTGCCTATCAGCGAATCGCTATTCAAAGAAGCGGTTTGGAGTCAAATGTTGCCACATTTTACGATGATGGGTCAAAATGAATTTCTGGGACTTATCTATCCGACAATAGCTTCGGCACATGATTAGGTAAAAATAGCTCACATATTGAGTCGTCTGTTCAAAAAGTGCATTGAAAAAAAGTCCGTTAGGACTGATACCGTTTATAGAAAAAAATAGATGAATGATTCCCTAAGGTGCATAGCACCGACCCCGTTTATAGGGTGACGGTGCTATGCACCTTAAAAAAATGGCTTGTTTGATATTTCTATAAACAGTGCCAGCCCGATGGGCTTTTTGAAAATTAATTCTAAAAATATATAAAACGCACTACTGAGGGGTATCGTTTTCGACACTTTGCGCCTCAAAAGCCTTACAGGAACACTCTTGTAAGGCTTTTTTATTAGGATTTTAAAATGATTAGAAATTCTTTACTATTTTTTTAGTAAAAAATTTCTAATTCCATAAAAACCAATTATATATTGTAAATATTTCCAAGTAGCACAATTTATTTTTGAATAAATGCAATAATGTAAAATTTAAACTAACAGAAACATGGCAAATGTACTCTGGTTACAAGGAGGAGCGTGTAGTGGCAACACTATGTCTTTCCTCAATGCGGAAGAACCCACCGTTGTAGAATTAGTCACCGATTTTGGTATCAATATTCTATGGCATCCTTCTATTGGTCTTGAAATTGGTCATCAAGTGACTAATTTATTGAATGACATCATCAAGGGCAAAGTCCAGATGGATATTTTGGTCTTTGAAGGTACGATTGTTCAAGGACCGAACGGACAAGGCACTATGAATTACTTTTGCGAACGCCCTATGAAAGATTGGGTCAAAGAGCTGTGTGAAGTAGCAGGTTATGTGGTGGCGATTGGCGATTGTGCAACATGGGGCGGTATCCCTGCCGTACCGCCAAATCCAAGTGAATCTACAGGTGTTCAATTCCACAAGACACAAAAAGGCGGTTTTTTGGGTACTGATTATGTCTCTAAAGGTGGTTTGCCTGTTATCAATATACCGGGTTGTCCAGCGCATCCTGATTGGATTACTCAAAATACCCTTTTAGCAGCCGTTAATTATGCTCTGTCTGACGATGCAAAAACGGAATTGAAAAGTGCATTGGTCGCTGTTTGGATGAAAAAAATGGTTGTGCCTTACGACCAAGCCTTGTTAAGTCACATCAAAAATACCCTTTGGGATGTCTTACAAGTTTATGAAAAACAAGGACGTGCGCTCGAAACGGCTTTGACGCTCGTTGATGCGTCCTACATCGCCAATATTTCAGAGAGTTTTGCGGAGTCATTGGGCTATATCAGCCGTGCCATTGATATTTTTAGAAAAGAAAACGCCATCGAATTGTTAGCCAATGCCCAATATCGAAAAGGGACGCTGCTTTATCCATCTGCCCTAAAACAATATTTGGCACTTCATACCCCCCTCAGTATTTTTCCAATTTTTCCAAATAAAAACCCTATTTTGACCCGTATCTGCTGCGAAAAGATGATTGTACACTAAAAAAACGCCACGAGGTGCTAAAAAAGGGTTGCCCACATCACCTTTAAAAATTATGGATTCTGTAACCAAAAGGCGGCAATGCTACAAGCGTTTCATCTCGTAAGGGCATCCCTTTTTTTAGCGTAATATTAATAACATGATTGTCCATTTATTTTGTGATTGATTTGTTTGACACGAATTTCACCAACTACACGAATTAAATGAATTGGTGAAATTCGTGTAATTGGTGTCAACAAATACGCGGCAACTGCTCACCTACAAGCATATTCACTACCCGTTTACCGCCTATTTTACTTGTCAAAACCACTTGTTTTGGATGCGTTTCGACGACTTCTCCTATGACAGCCGCTTGTTCGCCAAATGCACACCCCCTCAGTATTTTGACAAAATCATCCGCAATTTCGGCATCTACAACGGCTATAAACACGCCTTCATTTGCTACATACAAAGGGTCCAGCCCCAACAATGCACATGCACTATATACGTCTTCTTCAACGGGTATGTATTTTTGAAAAATATCAATCCCGCATTTACTATCCCTTGCAATTTCATTTAAAACAGTCGCCACACCGCCTCGTGTTGGGTCTC
>JAYVFS010000125.1:0-4301 GCA_043772905.1 Saprospiraceae bacterium
CCACCGCAATTCTTGGCAGAGGCGGCAGCCGTCATTTATTAACCTAAGTTAAACCGTAAAAATAATGAAAAATTTTGAACGACGACGAAAATAGGCAATTCTACTCCAAGAATTGCCGCCACACCCCCGTTCCGAAAGCCTTTTATTTTGGTGCTTTTTCGTCGCTTTGCTATCATGTACCGATGGCGAACAGGGTTTGTATTTCTTTCACAATCTAAAATAATAACAAACAATGAAAAAGTTCCTATTGACTTTGTGCGTAAGCACCCCCTCAGTAAAACCGTCTTTACTGACAGTAAAAGGCATCTACACAGCCCTTTTTATCTTGATTTTAACAACTACTGCTTCTGCTCAAATTGAGTTGAAAGACAATACGACTGCTGTTCCTTTTCATAAATGGGAAGTTGGTGTGGATTTGAAACCGCTTTTCAGAAGTGATGAGCCTTACAATATAGTTATTAAAAGAGCACTTAACAAATTATGGAGTATCAGAATGGGTATGGGTGGCAATAATAAGAGTACCATAATTGGTAATGAGGCTAAAAATAGTTCAAAATCTCAAATCGGGGATATATATGCCTTATTATTAAATGATGTAGATACAGAGGATCAAAATTATGAATTCAATATCGGTTTACAAGCTAACAAGCTAATAAAAAATATTCGGATTTATAGTTCAATTGATTTTTTTATGCATAAAAGCTCATCATTGTTTTCTGTACCTTTTGGTTATGCAACTCGTGGTTCCGGTTTTCCAGATTCTATTACAAGTTTTATTTTTTTGACAAATTCATCTAAGAATTTAACTTCTTATGGGATTCGCAGCTGTTTTGGTATCCAATACTTTTTAACGCCACACTTATCGATATCAAGTGAATTATCCTTACAGTTTAAAAAAGAAAGTTTCTACAGTTATGAAAGTTATAAAGATTTTAGTGTTATCAACAGAGATGTACTTAACGATAAAACAGTAAAGTACACTAAAAGAGGATTGGGCTTAATTCCTCTTAATGGCTTATTTCTTAATTATCATTTTTAAAATTTAATCATTATGAAAAATATTATTTTAACTATTGCTTTTATTAATATAATTTTTTACGTGCAAGCGCAATCGCCAACAGGTACTATTAGTAGTGCCACTGGATTTATAATAAATCCTTTCGCCAATATCACTTTTAGCCTAACTTTATCAAATGAGCCAAGTGGTTATGCTCGTGAAATTTTTTGGACAGGAACAGGTATCATAAATTCTGGTCAAAATGGGGCTACAACTTTTACAACTCAATATAACAACCAAAGTAATAACCCTGTCAATGATATTGCTGCTACTATAACTTACACTTTGAGGAACAATCAAAACTCAATCATAGATACTAAAATAATTAATTCTTCCTCGACTGCGAAAACTGTCACAGTCAAATACATTGGAGCAATCACATCCATGAATATTAGCGGTGATTTTTCTGCGAGTCCAGCTAACAATAGTACTCTTAATATTCCTTGCAGTATTCAATCATTAACAATTAGCGTTCCGACACCAGCAACCGACCCCTTGGCTGGCGTTACCTATACGTGGTCATTACCACCCGGTTTGAATGGTTCATCAACATCTAATACCATTAGTATTTCAACGACTGTAGGGCAAACAAACGGAACATTATCTGTAATAGCCCAACGAACCGACGGCACATTTACCCAATCTTATGCGGTCAATATTACACGTCCAGTTGTCGGAACGCCTACCATAACGGGTATTCCTTCAACGAATCTATGCTACAACTCGGCTATTCCAATAAGCGCAAATGCTGCCAATGCTTATATTTACAACTGGACAACAACAGGTGCTGTCACTACAGGTTGGGCAATTAGCAATAGTGTGATTATTTTATCTGGCTCAACAGGTTCAAGCGGAACAATAACCTTATCCGCTGACAATGCGTGTCAATCACCGCAAAGTATAACTGGAACTATATATGTCGGTCCACCTGCTATCACCTCAGCCACAGTTGATTGGCAGCCGCTTGCCTATCCGAATTACATCAACAATCCCGGGTTTTTGACCATAAATGTCAATAATTCCGTAGGTTCAAGCACAAATTGGACATTATTAAATGGTTCTGGGAATATTTACTATGCCGGGCAAAATCAAGTATCGGTCTATGCCTACCCTTTTATGCGGGTTGAAGGGGTCACTTCCAATCAATGTGGTACAGGAGAAGCGAGAACATTCTATGTCCAAGACATCAGTAATGGTTATTACCGCATGGCTTCACCCAATCCAGCAACAAGTATCATCAGTAGCGATATTTTAGCGATGGATGCGCTCAAAAAAGTCACTTTGGTCAGTGCTGCACGTCCAGGCATTGTGCGTATGTACAATGCGAATGGCTCATTGAATGCAGATACGCATAGAAATAACAACCTCCTTTCATTTGATACAGGCAATTTACCACGTGGGCTTTATTATCTAAACTTCTTCTTTGAGGGCAACAGAAATTATACAGAACAGATTGAATTAAACTAAACATGTTAAAAATTAGAAAGGCTACCGAATTGCACTGATAGACAATATCACCGCAAACGGTAGCCTTTCTTGTTTTATATAATGTTAAAGGCTGTTTCGCACTTCATTTTAGGTATCAACACATTGAAACGCTATCATAAGAAACAGCGCGTTTCGATTTTTCAACCAATATTTAATAACCCTCAAAACGAGAATACATAAGATTCCCTTAGCTTTGCATCAAAAATCTAAGACAATGCTTGAAAAAATAAAAAGTAATTTCGTTTTCATCGCCCTATTTGCTTTCGCTGTTTATTCAATTGGGCGTTATTTTTATAAAAAACCGGACGTTATCAATGGCGAAGCTGCTCCTAAAATTGTTTCTACACAACCCAATGGCGAGTCGTTTGATTTGTCGTCTTTGAAAGGGCATTATGTCCTCCTCGATTTTTGTTGTTGGGTTCAGCATCACCTTGGTTGTTGCGGCACTCGTCCGAATCATTGGCTGGACGCATCGCTTACACCGAACTCATGCCCTTTTCACTCACAGAATTACCTATTGAAACCCCGATGACAAAGCATTGGTTTCGAGGAGGTTTTCCAGATGCTTTTCTTGCACCGACCGATGCTTTATGTGGACGTTGGTTAGAAAGTATGATAAAAACTTTTGTTGAACGAGATGTTAGACTTTTGGGTTATGAATTAGCTCCCACAGCTTTGACTCGTTTAATAACAATTTTGACTTCTGTTCACGGCAATTTATTGAATATCAGTGATTTATCACGTACATTAGGCGTTTCACTACCAACGATTAAACTTTATTTGGATATTTTGGAAGGTGCATTTTTAATAGACCGTTTGCAGCCTTTTTATGTCAACACAACCAAACGCCTCGTCAAATCACCCAAGTTATATATACGTGATTCGGGTATTTTACACCGTTTATCCAATATCTCTTCGAGTGATATCTTGATGAATCATATCTTGGCGGGTGCTTCTTGGGAAGGTTATGTCATAGAACAAATTCGCCGACAAACCTTTCAACGTTGGCAATACTATTTTTACCGCACTCAAAAAGGTGCTGAAGTTGATTTGTTACTTATTGCACCCAACGGAAAAAAGGCAATTATCGAAATCAAATTGAGCAATGCGCCTGCTATATCACGTGGTTTTCACGAAGTCGTTTCTGACGTTTCGCCTGACTTTACTTATCTAATCACGCCTGATGGTCATAATTATCAGCGAGACGATGGCTTACACATACTACCTCTTTGCGATTTTTTAGAAAACGAAATTCCAAAGATAGAACTTTGAAAAGGTGTTTCGGGCATTTTTATCTTCAAGCGGCTTTCCAATCCAACCAAGACCGGGAGTAGAGATTATCGTTTTTTAGTAACTGAACATGATTACCAACCTCCTCAATCTGTCCATTTTTCAAAATATAAATGCGTTCCGCACCACGCACGATAGAAAGACGGTGCGTTAAAATCAAAACAGCCGTTTCATTTTTAATTTTTTGTAATAATTGAATCACAAACTGCTCTGAATCGCGGTCGAGTGCGGCGGTCGGTTCGTCGAGCAACAGAAGTTGCGGACGTTTCCACAAAGCCCGCGCAAGTCCGACAAGTTGCGTTTGTCCACCTGAAATATTCACGCCATTTTCACCGAGAATAGTGGCATAACCATTCGGAAAATGCTCAAAGAAACGATTAAAGCCGTATTTCTCAAAGAATTGTACGAGTCGTTGAGGGTCTTCAACCGTTTCGCCGAGCAATATATTATCAATCAAAGTACCACT
>JAYVFS010000126.1:0-4295 GCA_043772905.1 Saprospiraceae bacterium
GCAAAAACAGCTATTACTTTTGCTTAATATTGATCCGCGTATTTATGAGGATTTGCCGCTATTCTTAAAATCCAATTTTAAAATCAACGAAACGTGAGAAAATAGTTTTTTTTTCTAAAAAGGCTTTGGCTTAAATGACAAACAGAATGCAAAAACGGTTTTTTACCGACATTTTTTAATTCTTAAACCCCGTTTCTATTATTTCTTGACAAAAGTAACTTTTTCTTTGCACAAACACACAACTTTTTATTGTTTTTACTAACTTTGAGACCCTATTTCAAACAATTGTTTATTTTTAAAAATAACGAAACCGATGAGAAAACCCTTTGAAACCGACCCCTCAGTATTTGCCGCTAAATTCATCAACCAGACCGAAAAATCGGTGTTTTTGACCGGCAAAGCGGGGACAGGTAAAACGACTTTTCTGCAAAATATCATCCATATAACGCACAAACGTGCTGTTATCGTTGCCCCAACGGGTATTGCTGCCATCAATGCGGGCGGTGTGACGATTCATTCGCAATTTCAATTGCCGTTTGGTGCGTTCATTCCTGCCGATATGTTGCCGATGTTCGAGCAAACGACTTTTAATATGCACAATCGGCATACGCTGCGGGCGCAAATGCGGCTGCAAGCGCACCGCCGCAAGGTGTTGCAACGCCTCGAATTGCTGATTATTGACGAAGTGAGTATGCTGCGTGCCGACGTTTTAGATGCTATGGATACGACTTTGCGGATTGTTAGAAACGACGCTTATACGCCTTTTGGTGGCGTGCAAGTTTTGTTTATTGGCGATTTGATGCAATTACCACCTGTTGTCAAGCATGAGGAATGGGAAATTTTGAAAAATTATTATAAAAGTCCTTTTTTCTTTCATGCACAAGCCTTAGCCGACAATCCTCCTTTATATATTGAGTTGGACAAAATTTATCGGCAATCAGACGAACGTTTTATCGGCATTTTGAACAACCTCCGCAATAACCGTATTGAAGCGGCTGACATGACGATTTTAAATCAATTTTACAAACCTGATTTTCAAGCCAAACCCGAAGATGGCTACATCACTTTGACGACCCACAACGCCAAAGCACATCAAATCAACGAGGTCGCTTTGGCGGAGCTAAAAGGCGAAACGTTTACCTTTCCTGCCTTAATTGAAAGCGAGTTTCCTGAGTCTATTTACCCCCTTGACAAAACATTAACGCTTAAAATTGGCGCACAAATCATGTTTGTGAAGAACGACATCAGTGGTGAACAACGGTATTTTAATGGCAAAATTGCAACGGTTGAAAGCATCAGCACAGAAGACGACGTGGTTAGTATCACTGTCGTTTTAGCCGATTCCGATATTCGTTTGACCCTTGAAAAATACGTTTGGAACAATATAAAATTTGCGGTCAGCGAGCGCACAAAAGAAATTGACGAAGAGACTATCGGCACTTTTACACAGTATCCCATTAAATTGGCGTGGGCGATAACGGTGCATAAAAGTCAGGGTTTGACTTTTGACAAAGCAGTGATTGATGTGGGTCATGCGTTTGCCGCAGGGCAGATTTATGTCGCTTTGTCCCGTTTGCGGTCGCTTGATGGTTTGATTTTAAGCTCAAAAATCAATTTCAGAGGCATCAGCAACGACGTACAAGTAGAACGTTATGCGGCAACGAAGCCCGACAAAGAAACCGTTGTACAAATGTTAGAAGAAGAAACTTTGGCTTATTTGAAACATTCTATCCTCAAATCCTACACATTTGCGCCCTTGAATTATGCGTGGCGACAACACCTTGATTCGTATGACAAAAGCGAACAAAATTCGACCAAACAGAAAATGAAGACGTGGGCTGACGAACAATTTGAACTCTTGACCCCCCTCAGTAATTTTGCCGATACATTCGTTCAGCAACTTCGTTCCTGCCTTCATAAAGAGCCGATTGATTGGAAGTGGCTCAATGAACGTCTGACTGCCGCACGAGATTATTTTGTTAAAGAATTTACTGAACGCATTTTACAATTGCTGATTCATAGAGAAAAAATGAATGCTTTGTCGAAAACAAAGGCGTATATCGAAGAATTGAGCGATTTGGAAATGACGATGTATGAGCAATTTCAACGTTTTCAAAAAGCGGCTGTTTTGGTCAAATCGGTTGTAGAAGGCACAGAAATTACGAAAGAATTGATTGAGTCGGCTTTCAATCCGCAGCAACGTTATGCGCTTTTGCAAGCGGCTAAAAATACCGTCGCTTCCGAAAAAAATAAGCCTTATGATGGGTCAAAAGACTTGGACACGTTCAACGAAAAGCCTGCAACATACAAAACGAAAGGATTGTCAAACACCTATCAATTTACCCTTGATTTGGTAAAAAGCGGCAAAAAACCGACCGAAATTGCCAAAGAACGCAGCATGACGCTCGATACGATTTACAATCATTTGTCGAAACTCGTGACAAAAGGATTGGTGGATATTGAAAAAATCATCGACACAGACCGCATCGAAACAATTCGTAAAGTTCTCGATAATGTTGACGAAGGCATCAGTTCGACAGCCATAAAAGAGGTTTTGGGCGACGCATTTTCGTATGGTGAGATTCGGTTAGTGCGGGCGGCGATGTCGTATTTGCCGTAGTTTAGCCGATTTATGTTACTTTAAGAAAAAAAAATAAAGAAAAGAAGGGAAATTTTCTACTTTTAGTCGGCTTTTAAAAAGCCTTTCTAACAATTATTCTTTTAACAATTATCTTTTAAAATATGAAACAATACTCTTTTGCGCTTATTGCTTTGCCGCTTTTTGCTGCTGTTTTTTTTACTGCGAAAACGCCTTCTCGAATTGTTGGGTCGCAAGCACAGCTTGCTACTGTTGACATGCAAGCACAGCTTGCTGCTACTGAAAAAAAAGCAGGTTGGAAAATGCTTTTTAATGGCAAAAACACCGAGGGTTGGCATATTTTCAACAAAAAAAGCGATGGTTCGGCTTGGAAAGTTGACGGTGATGCGCTCATGTTAGACCCCTCAGTAAAAGACGCTGATGGCAAACGTATCGGCAACGGTGACTTAATCACAGACAGCGAATTTGAAAACTACGAATTGCGTCTCGAATGGAAAATAGCACCTTGTGGAAACAGCGGTATAATTTTTAATGTTTTAGAGGACGGCAAACTCGGTGAAGTGTGGCATTCGGGTCCTGAAATGCAGGTTTTAGACAATACGTGTCACCCCGATGCAAAAATCCCGAAGCACAAAGCAGGTGATCTCTATGACCTTATCGAATCAAGCGTCGTCACCGTTAAACCCGTTGGTGAGTGGAATAGTATTCGCCTCATTGTCAAAAAAGGACACCTTGAACAATGGCAAAACGGCAAAAAAGTCGTCGAAACCGACATGTGGACACCACAATGGAAGGAAATGGTGGCTAACAGTAAGTTCAAAAATCAGCCCTCTTTTGGTACCATTAAAAAAGGGCGTTTAGCCTTACAAGACCACGGCAACAAAGTGTGGTTTAGGAACATTAAAATCAAAGAATTTAAGTAATGGTGAATGCTAAATAATTTAATAAGAAATGGTAAAACATTGTTTATCAATGTTTTACCATTTCTTATTATGTATTTATATTTTATTGATTTATGATAATTATGAAAGAAGTTGCACAGCACTTGCGTGAAACAATTGATTATGTTTTGCCACAATTACAAAAAATAACCGATGCCGAAGCGGCTAAAAAACTCCGTCCTGAAAAATGGTCATACAAAGAAATTATAGGACATCTGATTGATTCGGCATGTAACAATCAACAGAAATTTGTGCGGACAATGCAGCAACCACACCTCGATTTTGTAGGCTATCAACAGGATGCGTGGGTGACGTTACAGAAATATAATAAAGCTAATTGGTTGGAAATCATTGATATATGGGTCGCTTACAATCGTCAAATAGCGCATATTATTGAAACGGTTGACCCCTCAGTATTGAGCCATACTATTTCGATTGAAGGCTCTGAACCTTTTACTTTCCAGTTTATTATGACGGATTATGCGGAACATTTGAAGCATCATTTGAAGGTTATTTTGCCAGATGCGGGGTTGACGAGTACGTTTGAGAATGTTTATAATGCTTAAATAGATTACATTGTTTACAAGATTTAAAATGTTTATAAACCCAGCAGTATCTGATCACTAATAAAACAATCTCAGAGCTGATGAGACAATCAGGAACGTGTAAAAAATAAAGTCGCTTTTTGTCATTCTGAACGCAGTGAAAGAATCTATATAAAACATTTTAAATCAACAGTTTATACAGATTCTTTC
>JAYVFS010000127.1:0-40542 GCA_043772905.1 Saprospiraceae bacterium
TTTCGCATGGCGCAAAAAGGCTTGCCTGTGAAAGTAAGTGTAAACATCAAGGCAAAATATACCAATCCCGACAAAATGGAGCATAATCTCATCGCTGAAATACCGGGTACGGATTTGAAAGATGAAGTCGTTATGTTTGGCGCACACCTTGACTCTTGGTCATCGGCGACAGGTGCAACGGACAATGCCGCAGGTTCTGCCGTCGTGATGGAAGCTGCGCGAATTTTGACGGAACTCGTTAAAGAAACGGGCATAAAGCCGCGCCGCACATTGCGTATGGCTTTGTGGACAGGCGAGGAGCAAGGCTTGCTCGGTTCGGTGGGCTATGTCAATCAGCATTTTGCAGAAATCAAAGCCCGCACGGTTCAATCTTTGAAACCCGAACAAGCCAAAATCTCTGCGTATTACAATTTGGACAATGGCACAGGCAAAATCCGCGGCATTTATCTACAAGGCAATGAAGACGTGAGACCGATTTTCAGAACATGGTTAGAGCCTTTCAAAGACCTACAAGCCAGCACCATCACCGTTTCTAACACAGGCGGCACTGACCACCAATCGTTTGATGCGGCAGGCATCCCAGGCTTTCAATTTATACAAGACCCGATTGAATATATGACGCGAACACACCACACCAATATGGACAATTTCGACCACTTGATTGAAGCAGATTTGAAACAAGCGGCGACGATTATTGCGTCTTTTATTTGGCATACAGCACAAAGAGATGGCTTGTTACCGAGGAAGGTGTTGAAGATAGATTGAGGGTTGAACCAGGATGCGTAGGATTTTTAGGATGCTAAAGATGTCTCAAAGGGTATTCAAGTATTTTTTATCCCGAATATTGTTCTTTTTGATGGCGTTTATGTTCGGGGAATTTTCGAAATTCCCCGAACAGGGTGTCAGTATGGTGTTAAAAACTTAGCGAATAGGGATTTGAGATAAATCCATTGCAGAAAATAAAAACAATACAAAATGCGAACGTCAGATACTGCCAAATTCAATAATATTCTTTTCGCAACCCTCTTTATATTGGGTTTTTTGAGTTGTAAACAAAAAGACAAAGACCCTGTCATTGGGAAAGTAGAAGAACCTGTCGTCGTCCTTGTCAACAATTTGCCGCAAATCAACATAACGACCAAAGGCGGCGCATCTATCACCTCCAAAGACATTTATATCCCTGGCGATATTGTCCTAAACGGGAAAAGCATTTACAGCGACTACACAGGCACAACGCAAATTCGCGGTCGCGGTAATACAACTTGGAAGTATCAAAAGAAGCCGTACAAAATAAAATTGGATACCAAAGCCCCTTTATTGGATATGTCGGCTGCAAAAGACTGGATATTATTAGCCAATTACCTCGACGGGATGCACACGCTCAACCCTGTTGCCTTCAAAATCGGCAAACTCTTGAATATCCCTTTCACCAACAACATCGTACCCGTCGAATTGACGCTGAATGGTCAATATCAAGGCTTATATATGTTGACGGAACAAATAGAAGTCAAAGACAACAGAGTGAACGTCGGCAATGACGGTATTTTGCTGCAAATGGATACCAATTTCGATGATCCTTGGAAGTTCAAATCTGCCGCTTATCAATTGCCCGTCATGATTATGTACCCAGAATTGACAGATGCGACGCAAATAACACCCATCAAACAAGAATTCGAGCAATTGGAGTCATTGGTCGCCAGTGCCGATTTTCCGAACAATAAGTATTTGGATTATTTGGATGCAGAATCTGTGGCAAACTATCTGCTTGCCTATATGCTCACCGATAACGAAGAAATCAACCACCCCAAAAGTACTTATCTCTATAAAACAAGGACAGGTAAATGGACAATGGGTCCTATTTGGGACTTTGATTGGGCTTTTGCCTTTGAAGGTTCACAGCAGTATTTTAATTCTGCCACTCGCTCCTTGTTTTGGTCGTCATCGTCGTCAGTCGGCACAAAGTTCTTTTCTAAACTGATGACCGACCCGCGCATCAAAACACTGATGAAACAGAAATGGACGGACTTCAAAACCAATAAATTCGCTGAACTCTTAACTTTCGTGGATGATTATACCTCGAAGATTGAAGCAGCAAGAAGTAAAGATTACCAAATATGGAAACGCGGCAGCCCTAACTTTAAGAATGATGTGGGTAATTTGAAGAATTGGTTGCAGAATCGGAGTAATTATATGACGACTTTTATTGGGAATCTGTGAAGACAAAAAGGCTAAAGGTGGGTGAATGGTTGAATCAGGATGCGTAGGATTGTAAAGATGCTAAAGATTTAAACATATAAACATATGGGAAGTATTAAATCTTTAGCATCTTTACAATCCTACGCATCCTGATTCAAAAACTAAAGCGGCGAAATACTGAGGGGGTGTTTCTAAGAAATCCTATATTAACGACTATTCAAGAATCACTACTGTCCGCTTGTAATTAATTGATTATCAATGTAATTTTTTATAAAAAGGATGATTCTTGTAGATTAAGTTCATAACTATTTGATTATCAATATTTTAATAGAAATGATTTTCGTAAAAATATCGATAAAAATGTATGGCATTAATTAAGGTTCGAGCTAAAAATTAGGAAAAACAAGCTGAAAATGAGCTAAATACAAATTTCAACTGAAATTTCTTTGAAACTCAATTCAAATCGTTTAAACCCAAAACCTTTATAACTTAGTCATTTCTAAGTAATTATGAAGGTTTCAATTTTTTTAAGCGGACACTAGTGATACATCTATGGAAAAACAATCAACAGAAACATATCATCGGTTTTTAGATGAGGCAGGTGATACCACCTTTTACGGTAAAGGGAAAATACCCATTCTTGGTCATGAAGGAGTCAGTTACTGTTTCATATTGGGTATGATTACCATTAATGAGACTTTAGATAAAGTTCGAAAGCAAGTGATTGACTTACAAGAATCTATTTCAAACGATACTTATTTTACAGAAATCCCAAGCATTCAGAAAAAGAAAAAGGCGCATGGCTATTTTTTACACGCCAAAGATGATATACCAGAAGTTAGAAAAATGGCTTTTGAGTTGATTCATTCGCTCGATTGCCATTTTGAAGCCATTGTTGCCAGAAAATCGTACGACATTTATGAAGGCAAACACAACGGGAAAGAAGCTGAATTTTATGCGGATTTGCTTTCTCATCTGCTTCACGATAAACTAAATGAGCATCCTCGATTGGTATTAAATTTAGCTGAGCGTAAAAAATGTACCACACATCAAAATTTGGCTAAAGGCTTAGAGAGAGCCTTGTCAAGCGCAAAATCAAAAAACTTCGGTGTAAAGTTGGATTGTAAAGTGGTTTTCAATGTTCAGCAACCGACAACTGAACCTTTGTTAAACCTTGCCGACTATTTTTGTTGGGCAATACAGCGTGTTTTCGAGAGAGGTGAAATGCGTTATTACAATTTCATCAAAGACAAAATACGACTGATTCACGATATTTATGATTTTGAAAAAGGAAAAATAGGCGAAATTTATGGGCAGGAACGTCCGCTAACAATACAGAACGCTATAAACAAAAAAAGCCCATTAATGCACTAAGAAGGAGAACCTTCAACGGCTTGGAGCCGACCTTCATGCACAATAGGCTTTACAAAGATAGTCCTTTTTTGTGAAATTCAATAAAGAATTCGTAAAATAAGGTTCTTATCGTTGCTTGATTGTACAATTTTATTGAAGTATTTGAAATGTACGTCAAATTCAATAATCTTTTCTTTATTCAATATATGATGTTGATAGTTAAAAACGGGCGACAACATTGCTTCGTCTTAAAGAACTGTGAAAAGATTAAGGTCAAACTAACAGTTCGGAAAGTAGATAGCAAAAAGCCGATTCGCGTTCGCGTGAAAGCGCGCAATGTTGCCGTCCGCTAATCGTTCAAGCGAGGCTCTGAACGATTGAAAGAGAGGGGTGACAAGCTACAACTTGTTGCCTCTCTTAATTTATGCAAATTTACGATATATTTGAAGATTTTGCAAAAATACTGAGGGGGTCTCGTTTTCTGGTTTTCCTATGCCTTTCGTGTTGTCCATCGTCTTGCTATTTTGAGATGGGTAAAGATAATTAAAAAAGATATGATGTGCATCTTGTTATTTTGATGGTAAGATATTTTTGTGCATTTAGTATTGTCGTTTAGTGGAAATTGCTTTTGCCTTGTCGCTTTCGGTATGTCGCTTTTTCCCTGTCGCTTTTGTCATTCAGCAAGAATCTCTTTGCCTTTAACAAATGCACAGAAGAGATTCCTGCTGAATGACAAAAGCGACATGAGGATGGCGGCTAACCTATAGAAGACGGCGGCTATCTTCATGAAGATGGCGGAGAAAAAATAGAAGATGGCGGCTATCTTCATGAAGGCGGTGGAAAAAAAATAGAAGATGGTGGCTATCTTCATGAAGATGGTGGGAAAAAAATAGAAGACGGCGGCTATCTTCATGAAGATAGTGGAAAAAAAATAGAAGACGGCGGCTATCTTCTAAAAAATAAGGGCAATAAAAGGGATGAATTGTTTAGATTTTAGGCTTTGGAAACAATTTTTATAACAATCAGCTGTTAAAAACACTTTAAGATTATAATTTTTATATAAAATGGTGATGCTTAGCTTATAAATGCGTTTTTAGGCATTGTATTTGTTGCGGAAATGATAACGCAATTCCGCGTTAAATTAAAAATTATCACTTATGAAAAAGACAATTCGTAGGTCTTACAAAAATGGGTCGCAGGCAAAAGGCTACGAGGTAGGTGCCAATGTCTATCAGCGTATGAACGGCAATGCGCAATTTGCCAATGAGCAACCACTTGTGGATGCTTTGAAGGTCACTAAAGGGCTTTATGAAGCCGCAAAAGCAGACGCTTCGACGGGTGACTCCATCAAAATTGGTATCAAAAATGACTGTTTCAAAGCATTGATGGTACAGTTGGATGTGGTTGCCGATGCTGTGGAGGCTAAAGCCAATGGTGACTTCAAAATCGCTCAAGATGCGGGTTTTGAAACGCTCTCAACCACCAGACGTTCGATTGATTTTTTGGAAATGCCCACAGGTTTGAAAGCCGAAGATGTGAGAGGTCGCAAAGGGTTCGCCAAAGTCGGTTGGGATAATGACCCTGATGCGGTCAGTACGGCTGTTATGTGGCAAGTGCAAGGTGAAGCGGATGCCCCTTGGCAAAATGGGACGTACAGCACAGCGAATACGACATTGGTTTCGGATTTACCTTCGGGCAAGTATATAGCGATTAAAATCTACTCAACGGGTCGCAAAGGTCTGAAAAGTGATATGACAGAACCCGTCATCGTGTTGGTGAGTTGAATTTAGCAATAGGCTCGTTTCGCAATCTTAACAATTTTACTAAAAACTTAAATATAAATCGATGTTCACGTTAATTTAAAAGTGCCTATCACATGGTTTGTGGTGGGCACTTGTTCGTATAAGGCGACAGGCAAATAATAACATCCTCTAATTCCGAAGGAATTGAATACAAATAACCGTAGATGAAATCTACGGACGTGCTAAAAGTTACCTCCCAACTCTGTAAGAGTTGAATGTCAGGCGTTTAACGGAAATTTTCTATATTCAACGCCTTCAGCGTTGTGAGATTGTCCGTTGTTTATTCCGTAGATTTCATCTACGGTTATTCATATTCAATTCTTTCAGAATTGTGGGTATGCTATTTTATGTTTGCTCCCATATAACGGCAATCGAAACAAGAACCCTTACTGAATTTCGAGGCTAATGATGGCTTATTCAAACAAAAATCATTTCGCTAGGTTATTTTTTTATGTGTATTGCTTACATTTGGTGAAATTTTACTTGAAAAACAAATACCCTACATCATGCCCGAAGAAAGAGGTATTGGTCATCCACCTCATTCAGATAATACACCCCTCAGTAAAGGGAAAAATTGGTTGCTTGTCATTGGTATTGATGAGTACACACACCACCGTAAGCTCGGCAACGCTGTGGCGGATGCTAAGGGTTTTGCTGAAGTAATGACAACCCGTTTTGGTTTTGAATTTTTGCACAAACCTTTGTACAATGCCGAAGCCACTCGCACCGAGATTGTGGAAGCCCTCAGTAAATGTGAAGATTTAGCCGAACACGACCGTCTGATTGTGTTTTATGCGGGTCATGGTTGGTACAAAATGAAAACAAAACATGGCTATCTCGTGCCGTCGGAAGCGGAAGGTATTCCCAATCGCGATTTTATTTCTGTCAATGCCATACTCGACATCTTTAAAGGCGTAGATGCCAAACACGTTCTTTTGATTGTGGATTGTTGTTTCGGTGGCAGTTTTGGCGTTGACCGCAATGAATTGAATATACAAATGACCCAGAAAGTGGTGGCAGATTTAGATACAAAACGCTCACGCATGGTTTTATCGTCGGGTGGCATTGAGCCTGTTTCGGATGGTTTTGTTTCTGTCAATCACAGTCCTTTTACCGCACCTTTGCTCGATATTCTGAAATCGAATGACCAATCTTTCATTGTCCTTTCTGATGTTTTTCCTTTGCTGCGCAAAAAAACAAAGTGGAACACGAACCAAATGCCGCAATATAAAGTGTTACAACATTTGGGGCATGAAGACGGTGAATTGGCTTTTTACTGCACCGACCTTGAATCGCCCGAAGAAAGGGCTTATCGTGAACTGATGGAAAAACAGAGTATTGCTTTGATGGAAAAATTTATTCGTGAGTTTCGTGAGAGCTCCCGAAAAGCCGAAGTACGGGTGCTTTTAAAAGATAAAAGGATTGAATTGGCTTGGAAAAAAATCATGAATAGCCGCTATATCGAAGATTTTGATGAGTTCTTAGAACTGTATCCCGAAAGCTCTTATGCAGAATTGGCACAACAGAAAATAGATGAATTAGAAATTGCGGATGCAACCGAAGAAAACGCCCGTAAAGAGAAAGAGCGTTTAGAAATAGAACGCAAGAAGCGCACAGAAGCAGAACGTAAGCAACGGGAAGAAACTGAAAAACAAAAAAAGATTGCCGAAAAAAATGCGCGAAAAGAAAAAGACCGTTTAGCCGCCATCGAGCGCAAAAAACGTGAGGAGGAAGAACGTTTACGCTTGTTGTACGAGCCTGAAATGGTGTCTGTGAAAGGGGGAACTTTTAATAGGGATAAGCAAAAGGTAACTTTAAGCGATTTTTCAATTGGTAAATATCCCATCACGCAAAAACAATGGCAAAACATCATGGGTGATAACCCCTCTCGTTTCAAAGGCGAAACTTTACCCGTTGAGCAGGTGAGTTGGGATGATTGTCAAGCATTTATCAAAAAACTCAACGAAAAAACGGGTAAAAAATATCGTTTACCCACAGAAGCAGAATGGGAATTTGCGGCAAGAGGTGGTACTAAAAGTAAAGGTTTTAAATATGCTGGCAGCAACGATTTGAAAGAAGTTGCTTGGTTTTCTGAAAATTCAGAAAACAAGACGCATCCCGTTGGTCTTAATGAAGCAAACGAATTGGGTATTCACGATTTGAGTGGAAATGTTTGGGAATGGTGTGAAGATTGGTATGGTGCTTATACTGAGGGGTCGGTGACTAATCCAAAAGGTGCTGAAACGGGGTCTGAGCGCGTGTATCGCGGCGGTAGCTGGGCTTACAGCGTGGAGCATTGCCGCGTTGCGTTTCGCAACAGCTATACGCCTGCCTATCGTAACGGCAATTTGGGTTTTCGTTTGGTTTCGTCCCTCCAGTGAGACGGTTAGCTCATTCGTTTATTCATCTTTAAACAATATCACTATGGGACAATCACTTGTCAAAAACTACATTCACCTCGTCTGGAGTACCAAACACAGGTATCCGTTCATTCAGCCACCCGTCGAAGCAGAATTGCACGACTATTTAGGGGGTACCTGCAAGAAATTGGACTGCCCTGTCATTAAAGTGGGTGGTTATACCGACCCTGTACATATCTTGTGTATGTTGTCGAAAAAGTTGCCCTTGATGGATTTATTAGAAAAGGTTAAATCCCATTCCTCGAAATGGATTAAATCCAAAGGCGAAGGCTATGAAAATTTTTATTGGCAAGATGGCTACGGTGCATTTTCGGTCAATCCGAGAGAGGTTGATACGGTCATCCATTATATCGCCAATCAAAATGCCCATCACAGCAAACAAGGTTTTCAAGATGAATACCGCGCCTTTTTGAAACAATATAAGGTAGAATACGACGAACGCTATGTTTGGGATTAATCCCCCGCCACCATAGCCCTGAAAGGGCGTTGTCTGTTAGCGATGGGTGCAACCCATCGGGGGTGTGTTATAGGGGCGTGTTATACCGGATGGGACAATGTGTGTTATACCAGATGGGGTTTGATAACGCAACACAATTGTAATTGTGGTATCGTTTTACATTCAATAGGGTTTTACCCTATTCTAACGGACACCGCCCTTTCAGGGCTTTAATTTGTTACAAAGTTCGGGGAGTTTTCAAAACTCCTCGAATGTGCTGTCTATACTGAGGGGTATCACTCATCTTTCAACCGTTCCAAAACAACGTTATAAAGAATCTCATGCGTCCCTTCAAATACGGTTAATTGGATGTGTTTGGCAGACTTTTGATACAGAATGGCTCTATCTCCGAGCATTTTTGGTGGATTGGACGCAGGAAACGTTTGCGTTTTGAGTAGCGTTGCCGCATCTTCATCGGAGACATATTGGGACTTATCTTTCACTTTGAAATCTGTCAAAAGTTTATTGTAAAAACGGATGGAATGAGAAATCGGCACAGAACCCGTGTATCCGTCATGAACACCTGCATAAATGTGGAGTGTGCTGTTCTTCTGCTTCTTGCGCAGGGTCTTCCAATACAAAGGCGAACGGTCTTTGGCTTTTTGGACATCAAAAGTGTTGTTGGTTCCAATACATTGGATGATTTCTGCGGCATATTTATTTTTCCTTTCCACTGATTCACTGTACCAAGCCCCTAAATCTGTTATACTCGCCCAAGCCGAAAACGCTCGGATTTTGTGCCGTGACTTCATGTACATTGCGCACGTCGCATATCCGCCGCCACTGACACCCACCACGTATATCTGTTTGCGGTCAACATTAATGTTTTTCAATGCCCAATCTATTGCTTCGTCAATATCAGCAATCACAAAGTCACTCACGCAAGCCTTTGGCTGATTGTTGATACCTCTGAAATTGGGAAAGATGAAATGCCAGCCTTTGGCATGGGTTTGTTCTGCCACCATCGTTTTTTGCGATTCCGCCGTATTGCTCCATGAATGTAATTCGATGACCAAGGGCTGCGGCGTTGTGGCGGTGGATTTATCGTAATAAAAGACTTGTGTATTACCATCCAATGACGATACTATACTGTCTTTTTTTAAGTAATCTGGACGTTGCGCAAAAGCGATGTTTGCAAATGCGATAAAGAGTAGGAAAAGGTGTTTTAGCATGAGTGATGATTTGTTCATCAAATGACAGATGTTTGGAAGAAGGTATTTGATAAAGTCTTACTGCCACCCCAAAGAGACCAAAATCTCAAGTCCATCAGAAGATTTAAGAGTGAATTCAGTTTGAAAAATGGAAGGAGTGATCGCTTTATCGGGTTGAGTCGGATAATGGTCAATCGGACGAAATCTGAAAGCAGCCATCAACTCAGGTCCATCGACATCGGCATCTTGGATGATAATTGTATAGTATTGCCCAAATTGACGCAATGACCCCGATAAACCTTCTCTGGGAACCGTAAAAGGCAACAGTTTGGGATCAAAATTCACTAATTCAGACATTTCTTGACCACGATTATAGATCCTTGTCGTGTCGCGTACCAACCATTGTAATTCAGGAAAAGCCCCATTGCCTGGCAAATCGTCCCAAGGTTTTCCCTCGGGGTTGGTAGCCGGTATTTTAACATAGGTAATGCGATCAACACGACAAAGGCTAAAGAAACTTAAATTGACATCAGCTTGAATCGTGACTTCTTTGTTTTGTGTGTTGTAACCGAATTTGTTTTTGGCAATTAACTGAACGTTATATTTACCGCTTGTAAAATAGCTGTGTCGTGGGCTGTCGAGGTTAGAGCTGTCTCCGTCCCCAAATGACCACTCATATTCTGTGTCATACGTACCTGCGGTGGTATTGATAAATAAAACACTACAAGGTGCTAGACAATTGTTATTATGAAGGACAAAACTTGGAATGGGTGGACGCGACCCGACATCTTGAATTTGCTTTTGACAAGTTGTAAAAGTAAAGAACATAAAGCCGAAGAGTAGCAGTTTTTTCATTGGAAAAAGATTTAGAAGTAAATGACCTTTTTGAAACCCGCTTAATATGCAGTAAGATACAAAATATATCTTGCATTAGGTGTAGTAGACTTCTCGTCTACTACACCTTTTTATGCCTTGTTTAATTTTTAATCGTATAATTCTTCTTTTCAACCCCAACACCTTTAATCGTCAACGACTGCCAACCTTTCGGCAATTTCGGTTTGTATTTTTGAACAATACCCGCATCTGTAAATTCCAAACCACCAAAACCAAAGATGAGCGTTTGCAAAAAGCCACCTGCACCTGTTGCGAAATACGGATTTGTACCACCCGCTGTTTCTGCCAACACACCAAAAGGCGGTGCTTCGTTGGGTTTGTAAGAGTCGTTAAACTGTGATGCAGCAATATCCGTATTGTTAAAACGGGCATTGAGAATACAGAATATGGCTTGCGCCATAGCGGGAGAAGAGCCTTTTCGTCCAGGTATATTATCACCTAATGTTTTCCAATAATACGCTAAATCCTTGCGTACAGTTGCTTCATCGGTCACAATACTGAGGGGGTAGGAGAGTAGGTTGACATCGGTTTGTTTGATGGGTTCACCGTTGTACGTGGCGTGTTCTTTGGTCGTACCGTCAGGAAACTTTAAGATAACGATGTTGTCGCCGACTGTTTTCCACAAAGGGTCTGGCGTTTCGCCGAGAACGACGGCGGCTTGTTGGGCATATTGTAAAACGGTTTTGGCAATGCCGTTTGTAAAGGCGTTGTCGTCCACATTTTCAGCCCATTCGTCAGCACAGACCACGTTATTGATGTGGTATTTCCCATCTTTACCCATTTCCACACGGTTTGCCCAAAAGTCGGCTGTACCTTTGATGACGGGATAACCTTTTTCGCGCAGCCAGTTTTTATCTTTTGTCACTTGGTAGTATTTCCACATAGCATAACCGACGCAGCCTGTTATATGGTGTTCAAATGGTCCCGACAAAGCCCAAACGGGTGTGCCTTCTTGCCCTGTGTCGTCGCCTTCCCAAGGGTATTTTGCACCTTTGTAGCCATAACTGACGGCATTGGCTTTGGCAGCTTCCAAACCTTTGAAGCGGTATTCCATAGGCGACCGTGCCATTTCTGGGTGTAAAGCCAGTAACGGAGGGTACATCCAAAGTTCCGTATCCCAAAAAACGTGTCCATTGTAGCCCAAACCCGACAAACCCATGGGCGACAAAGAATAAGATGTGCCTTCGCGAACAAACGAATAAAGATGATACAAAGCCGAGCGAACAGCGTTTTGTACAGGTTTTACTGAGGGGTCTCCTTCGATGATGATGTCAGATTCCCATAACTTCGCCCAAGCATCGCGGTGACGTTGCAAGAGGCGTTCACGTTTTTCCAATGAAGCGAAAATGGTCATACGTTCTGCCTCGTTTTGAGGGTCTGCGCTTTGTGCAGTTGAAATAACCGAACCGATAACGCTGAAAGAATACGTTTCACCTGCGGCGAGCTTCTTCCTGAATTTCAACAAGTGCATATTGTTATCCCACTCCTCATGTATCAAACGCGGTTCAGAACCGTGTTTTTCATCAAAAAGAAAAGTATTGGAAACCGCAAGGGTCAATCTGCCCGTAGGTGATTTCGCCACCGAAGTCATCAATGGAATGATGATGTGTGGGCGGTCAATTTCCGCATAAAAGTTTTTGACATCTTTCAAATTGTCAGGCGATTCAATGACGCTTGCGGGCATGATTTCACACGCCTTCTTAGCCGTAATCGTCACGTTTATCATCGCTGTGTGCGGCATTTGGCGCAACGCCATGACTTCATGTTTGACGGAGAGAATGTCTGAATAATCGAAAGTCGTTGCCAAAGCCGCGTTTTTCATATCTAAAGTTTGGACATAATTTGAAATATCGGCACGTCCCAATCTTTTGTCATTGACATCAAGGTTCATATTGGCGAAACTAAAGACCTTCATAATGTTTGAGACACGCCCCCGACCATAAGTGTCAAACGCACCGTTTAGAACCACTTCGCTCACCCGCATCGGTTGTGCGGATGAAATAATGCCAATCATGCCGTTGGCGACCGTCACGCCGTAGTATTTTGAAGGGTCAATATTGTTTGCGACAATGTTCCAAGGGTCGGTTTGTTGACCCCTCAGTACGAAGGCAAAAAGGATAAGGGTAATGGTTAAAATTTGCTTTTTCATCATTCTTGTTGTTTAGCTTTTAAAAAAAAAATACTTGTTAAAGAGGGCAATTTTAGGCAAATTTTAGGACGATTCATAAGTTCACAGCGAAATCTTATTTGGTACATAAAACTAAAATATGTGAATATTCTTTTTCGACTTTGATTTTTATACTTTTGCAAAATATTGAGAAGCAAGTGTTTATCTTTGAACGCAACGTTCGGAGAACTTTTAAAGTTCCCCGAACGTTTTCGACCAAATCACCCCCCTCAGTATATCCAGCAATTTATTAAACGTTAAGAAAGAAATAGGTCTTCATGTCTGAGAATAAAGAACAAATTACCCAAGTCATAAAGCCACCGAAACGCGAGGTTTTGTTGCCCTTATTATTGTCGTTGGCATTCGTAGGCGGCATTTTTGTTGGTATGCGGTTAAAAAACGAACCGCTTGTTAAGTCTTCGCCTAAGAAAAATATCACACAGTCAGATTCTGAAGAAATCATTGGACAGGGTCGAATGGAGGAGATTTTGCGCTATGTTGATGCTAAATATGTGGATAAAGTGAGCAACAATTTGCTCGTTGACAAATCCATCAACAATATATTGCAAGAACTCGACCCGCATTCGGTCTATATTCCTTTCAAAGAATTATCGCAGGTCAATGAAGAACTTGACGGCGAATATGAAGGCATTGGCATCGAAACCTTGAATTTTGGCGATACTATTACCGTTGTGACGCCTTTGTCTGATGGACCTGCATCAAAAGCGGGCTTGATGTCAGGCGATAATATTATCGCTATTGGCGACTCGTCTGCCATAGGCAAAGACCAACGTTGGCTCAATGGCAAATTGCATGGGAAGCGTGGTACGCAAATCAAATTCACGATTTTGAGAGATGGAGACTTGCGCCCACGTGTCATAACATTGGAACGTGACCGCATTCCTGTACATAGTGTGGATGGCGCTTCGGTATTGAATGAAAAAACGGGATACATCAAAATAATACGTTTTAGCTCCACTACGTCGCAAGAGTTTATGCAAGCCATGGAGTTTCTCTTTGAAAAAAAAGGCGTTAAGGATTTGGTGATTGACTTGCGCGGCAATCCAGGCGGGTATCTCGATAAAGCCGTTGACATATTGTCTCAACTTTTTCAAGAGAAAGATAAACTGCTGGTGATGACCAAAGGGCGGACGGTGCATCAAAATGAATATAAAACGACGGGCAGACAACGCTATAACGTGGGTAAAGTCGCTGTTTTGACGGATGAAGGCTCGGCTTCGGCGAGTGAAATCATCGCAGGAGCGATACAGGATTGGGACAGAGGCATCATCATTGGACGGCGCACTTTTGGTAAAGGTCTGGTTCAAGAGCCTTATGAATTGCGGGATGGCTCTGAATTGCGGTTGACGGTCGCTCGTTATTATACGCCGATTGGTCGGAGTATTCAGAAGCCGTATAAAGGCAAATCCAGAATGGAATACGAACAAGAATTCGATAATCGCTACGGAAAAGGCGAGTTGAGCAACCAAGACAGTATTGTTAGATCAGACACCACACGTTTTAGAACAGCCAGTGGGCGGTGGGTGTTTGGTGGTGGTGGCATTACGCCCGATGTTTTTATTCCCATCGAGCCTTATTTGAAAAACGAATATTATCAAAATGCGAAAACGTGGGCTTCTGAATATGCTTTTCAATACTATACGGGACATCGAAAAGAATTGAAATTTAGTAACTGGCAAGAATTTCAAAGCAATTTCAGAGTAACCGATTATTCATTTTCTGAATTTTTGAAATATGCGGAACGCCACAATGTCCAAAGTGTTTGGAATCAAATACAGGGTGTCAAAGAACCTTTGCGCCGTTTGATAAAAGCCCGAATTGCACGACAGTTGTTTGGCGATGAAGGTTATTATGGCATTTTGAATGAAACAGACCCCTGTATTCAAAACGCCTTGTATCAGTTTGGAAAAGAAGACCCTTTGGGGTTGCGTGGTTTGGCACAGCGGCGGAAATAATGGTGAATGGTGAATCCCCCGATCCCAAAGGGGAGGTTGTGCTACTCCCCTTTGGGGTAGAGGGATTTACCATTAAAAAAATTACATTTTTACGAATTTCGTAGGTACTTGATTTGCTTTTGAGCCATCTGGCGTAACAAAATAAATCCCTTGTGGTAAATCCCAAACATCGAGTGAAAACCGATTAGTGCCTTTGTCAATCTTCTGAACCATCGTTTTAATCGTCTTTCCTAAGGAATTAATGATAAAAAACGGTATTCGCAATCAACAATACTTTCCAATAGCACCATCATGTCCCCCTCGAATCAGATGGACAAAAAGCGACTTTATTTTATGCACGTTCCTAAGCTAAGTTGTTACCTTTTCTCGTTCAAATAGTATAAAATCCGCCTTCGACGCTTCACATATCGGACAACAAAACGTCTTCGGTAAATCCTCAAAAGTGACCCCCTCCGTAATACCCTGTGATGGCTCGCCAAAAATTGGGTCATATACGCTCCAACAATGCCGACATTGATAGATATTTGTTTGTGTTTTGTTTTCTTGTTTTTTCGATTTTTGGACGATGGCAACTCTTGAAGCGGCTTTCTCATTCGTCAATTGAGCATAGTATTTCTGACTCAAATTTGTCAGCTCTAAGGCTAAACGCCATTTTGGAACGGCTAATTGATGCGTTTTGCGCTTACGGCTGTGCGGATTAAAGTCTTCGGCATAAAAAATATCAAAAACCCCGAACCATCCAAACGGGTCAAAAGACCATTTGCCAATACTGAAAAAAGGCTCGCGCCGAATGATAACCGAACCAAAAACCTCCGATTTATGCCTTGTTTTGATGGCAAAAAGCAACCCAAATGTCCGTGCATCCATTTTGTCAAACTGCTTGAATAAGTATTGTTTGACCTTAAAACCAACGGGTGAATCGTCCTCTGTTTGCCAATTCAGTTCAAGGGCAGCGTGACGGACGTTGATGCCATATTTGCCCAATAATTTCTCCCAAATATAGCGGTCTTGTGGCAAAACACCTTTGATTATCAACGACCGCCACGTAGTAATGCACAACGTACCGACCTTTGTTTCTTCGCATAAAGCGCACATTTCCTTCAAAAAAAGTGTTGGAAACTGCTCATTCCGACGATAAATGCCAATCCACGGCTTTGACCCATATAAATTCACACCCTCATAATAGGGCATCACAAATCGCGGAATAATCAAATCCTTTTCAGGCTCACGCATGACCAACCCCTCAGTAAACTGGAGATATTGTGGCATTTCGAGGAAGTCTAAATTCTCCATTTCCAACAATTCATACTCTGCCTTTTGAGCGAAATTGGCTAAATCCTGCGTATATATCAAGTTCGGAAATCTTTCAATCCGATGGGTTTTAGGAAAACGAATGAAACAAAACCAAAAATGCGGCACATCGGACGAAATGAAATTGAGATGCCCCGTAAAAAAAGGCGCATACGCTTGTAACGCATCACAAATATTGATTTTTAGCTTCGGTTTGTAGTCAAACAAATCCAAAACGTCTTGATAAACACCTTCTGACAACCAGCCGTCTGTATGCGTTTGGAAAATCTCTGCGGTGGAATAGGTGCTTAGAATATTCGGAAATTCATCTGAGTCGCTTTCAATATCCACGCCCAATTCCGCCATTTTTTTATAGAAAAAAGCCAATTCCCGATTGTGGACTTTTAAAATCAATTGCTGTCTGCCGCCAAAACTGACGTTGTTTATGCCTGCTTTTTGAGCTATTTCTAAGACAGACAACAACCATGAAGGCGAGACGATGCCGCCTTTTAGGTTTATTTTCAATGTTTTATAGCTATTAAACATATTCTATGCATTTTTAAATTTATAGCCCTGAAAGGGCGGAATGTGATAGCAATGGGTAACGCCCATTGGATAATGGAAATAGGTAACGTTGTTATTATTTTCAATGGGCGTTACCCATTGCTAACAGATAACGCCCTTTCAGGGCTAAGTTGTTTCTCCAAAATAGACCTCACCTCTGCCCGACAACTGCCACAACCGCTACCAGCCCCTGTCGCATCACACAATTTTTGAAAATCGTTACACCCATTTTGTATATGTTTTTCCAAATTACCCGCACCTACGCCATTGCACGAACAAACAATTTTACCCAAAATAGGCTCTGCTTTTTTGCCACTGCGCAACAATTCTAAGCGTTTTTCAGACAGTTCAATGCCGTTTTGAATCCAGTTTTTGAATTCTAAAAACTCGGATTTGTCGCCCATTAAAATCGCTCCGACGAGACGGTCATTCTGAATCAAACATTTTTTGTAATACCTTTTCGCTTTGTCAATAAAGATAACTTCTTCAAAGTCAAGGTTTTCAGTAGGTGTTTCGATGCGCCCTAATGAACACAGTTCCAAACCTTCCAATTTCAAAATGTTCATCGAAAGCGAACCTTTATAAGGTGCTGCCGCATCACCCGCTAAGAATCGCGCGGCTACGGCTGCTTGTTCTTCGGCTGCTGCGGTGATGCCCCACATTTCGCCGTGCCATTCAGCGATTTCGCCAAACGCAAATACTGAGGGGTCTGACGTTTGCAAATAATCATTGACTAAAACACCGCGGTTGCACGATAACCCTGCTTCGCGTGCTAATTCGACATTAGGTATCGTGCCAACGGCGTACAAAAGTGCATCACATTCTATTCTTCGACCGCTGCGTAAGCGGATAGCTTCTATTTTTTCTTTGCCAAAAAACGTTTGGACTTGGTCGTTAAAAAACGCATCAACGCCGCGCTCAAGAATCTCTTCGCGCAGCAACGCACTGCCCAAATCGTCCAATTGTCTGTCCATAAACCGTGAAGTACGTTGCACAACAGACACTTTTACGCCAATTTCGCTTAAAGAACCCGCCATTTCAAGACCTAACAAACCGCCACCGACAATAACGATATGTTTAGGATTTTGAGCAACATCTGCTCCCCTTAGAGTTGTGTTAGCTCCCTTTTGAGTTGTGTCAGCTCCCCTTTGGGGCGGGGGGGAGGCAAGTTGATTGAGCAATTTATCCGCATCGTATTTCGTCCGCATCGTAAAAATGCCGTCAAGATGTTGCGGCACGTCCTTTGGCAAATTCGGACGACTGCCCATGCCGAGCAACAAAATATCGTAGTTGTGAACATTGCCATTGTCGTCTTCAATAGTTTTATACTGAGGGGTCAATTTTTTAACACCCACACCTTTATGTACTTTGACATTTTTCTCAAACAAATCCTTTTCCGTTAATTTCTGCAATTGCTCCCAAGTTTGCGTGCCACTGACATAATCGGGCAGCATAACACGGTTATAAAAAGGGTGA
This sequence comes from Saprospiraceae bacterium, assembly GCA_043772905.1. Lineage (GTDB taxonomy): Bacteria > Bacteroidota > Bacteroidia > Chitinophagales > Saprospiraceae > JAAFJT01. The sequence goes on from JAYVFS010000127.1 coordinate 17,786, forward strand.
ATTTCACGGCTAAACACATGAATTTCGTCCGTTTCATTCAGTTTTCGATAATTATCAATAAAACCATTCGCCGCAGCACCTGCGCCAATGATGACGATTTTGCGTTTTTGAGCAACGATTTTAACGACATCAACAGCTGAAAATTTAAAATCAGGCTCTTTTGAACGCGGGTCAACGAGGTTATTTGTCACGTTATTGGCACGTGCAAAGTCTTTTCCGTTGATTTTTCCCCAATGCATGGGCAGAAAAACAACGCCTTCACGTATGTCATCGGTCAATTTTGCGCTTGCGCGAACGTTGCCACGATTGTTGACAATTTCAACGGTTTCGCCTTCTAAAATGCCTCGTTCCAAAGCGTCTTTGGGGTTGATTTCAACAAAAACTTGGGGAATATGCTGATTCAGTTTGTTTACTTTGCCCGTCCGACTCATCGTATGCCATTGGTCACGGATGCGTCCAGTCGTCAAAACGAGTGGATACTGAGGGGTCGTTTTTTCAGATAAAATTGTGTCCTCACACCCAAATATTTGTGCTTTTTTACTGGGTGTGTAAAATATTTTGTCTTCAAAAAGGCGTTTTGTGCCTATTTGTTTAACAATGATCTCAATGTCTTTATTTTGAATATTAGAATTGTTTAATAAAGATAAAGCATCTTGCTCTGTAAACGGCCATTGAACAGAACCTTGCTTTTGTAAAATACTATAATTTAAACCTGAAATATCAATATTAGTCCCTTTAGTCAAAGCCGCATGTTCTAAAAAAACATCTTCTGTTGTGGGATAATTAAATTTATTTTCAAAACCCATTTTGTGTGCAAAACGCACCAAAATATCGGTATCGGGCAATGCCTCGCCTGGTGGTTCTGTGATTTGATGTAGGTAAGTGACACGACGTTCAGAATTGGTCATTGTGCCTACTTTTTCTGTCCAAGTAGCGGCAGGCAACACAACATCGGCGTATTCCAATGTTTCTGGGCGGTTTGACATGTCTTGAACAACGACAAATTTGGCGTTTTTTAAAGCCTTTTCAGCCATACGCACATCTGGCAAACTGAGTAGGGGATTGGTACACATAATCCAAATCGCCTTCAAACGCCCATCTGCGAGGGCTTCAAACATTTCAGTTGCGGTCAATCCTGGTTTAGGCGCAATGGGTTTTCCACCCCAAAATTCTTGCACTTCACGACGGTCATTTTCATCTAACAGATTGCGATGTGCTGGCAACATATTCGACAAGCCGCCGACTTCACGTCCGCCCATCGCATTGGGCTGACCGGTGAGCGAGAACGGGCCCGCACCCGCTCGACCGATTTGACCCGTTATCAAGTGGAGATTGATGAGACTTAGGTTTTTAGAAACGCCCATAACACTTTGATTCAGCCCCATTGCCCACATCGAAATAAAGCCTTTTGAGCGGCCAATCCAAGTGGCTGCCAAATGCAAATCAGCGGCTTCGATGCCACAAATGTCTGCCGCTTCTTCAATGGTTTTAGAAAAAGCGACAGACTTGAGTTTTTCGTACCCCTCAGTATATTGCGAAATAAAGTCTTTGTCAATCAATTGATTGTCAATCAATATACGAGCGATAGCGTTAAAAAGAGTAATGTCAGTGGCTGGTTTTATAGGAAGGTGGAGGTCTGAACTACGCGCGGAATCTGTTTTACGGGGGTCAACTGTAATGATTTTTACATGCGGATTTGCAGCCTTATGTGCTTCAACTCGTCGCCAAATAATAGGATGGCACCAAGCTGGATTTGCACCCGCTACGAGTATGCAATCGGATAACTCAATATCGTCATAACATACAGGCACACTGTCTTCACCGAGAGCCAATTTATAGCCAACAACGGCGGAAGACATGCAAAGTCTTGAATTTGTGTCAATATTGTTAGAGCCAATAAAGCCCTTTATGAGTTTGTTTGCGATATAATATTCTTCTGTCAGCATCTGTCCAGAGACATAAAAACCAACAGAATCGGGGCCATATTTGTCAATAAATGTCTTAAAAACGGCAGCCGTGCGTTCCAAAGCCGTATCCCAACTCACGCGTTCACGCGGTGCATTACGGTGCCAACGCATTTCGGGATATAGTAATCTGTCCGTTTTGTCCCACGCCGTATAGTGCAGGTTCATGCCTTTTGAACACAACAAACCACGATTGGAAGGATGCTCTTTGTCACCTTCAACAGTGATTTTGCCGTTTCCATTGTCCGTTACGACCATGCCACAGCCGACACCGCAGTAGCAACAAGTCGTTTTGTATGTATTTTTTTTTGACACGATAATTTTGATGTGATGCTTTGTTAAAAAAAAACCTCAATGTTTTTAGCAACACATTTTTTTATTTTTAACACATAGACACATAGGACACATAGTTTTATTGATTTAGCATTTCAATATTTTTTCTATGTGTACTATGTGACTATGTGTTAAAATATAAAATCAAAAAATGTGTTGCAAAAAACAAAGTGCGATGCTTTACTTTTTCGCTGACGAAGAGAATATTTCAGGTTTGATATTCACCATCAAATACGCCCAAGTAGCGGTGTGTTCTGCTTTGTCCGTTGTGCTTAATTTTACATATTCAAGGCTGTTGGTGGCTGCCAAAACGCAGTAGCCAAATTCCAACATCGTTGATTTGTTCAAGCCATAATTTAATATAAAATCAAATTCATTGCCTAATTGCTTGTTTACCAACGTTTTACCTGTTGCGTCAGAATATTTATTAGGCAAATCGTTGACCAATGAGAAATTATGAATGTCAAGTCCCATTGTCAATTTAGATGTTGCGGCATATTTGAAACGCAAGTATGGGTCAGACAAACCTGCTGCAACGCCACCTGTTCCGACATAAAAGAAGTCCATGAGACCCCAAAACTTGTGCGGCGTGCCGTACAATGGGTCAAATTTATTGTCTTTTGTGTTGGTGGTATTCGTCATGTCATTGCCGGAAACGATTTCGTAGCCTGCACCAACTGTAAATTTACCTTTTGTATAACCTAAATAAGCGGTTGCATTGTATGCTGAAAGGTCTGCACCGTCACGGTTTTTGCCGCCTTGGAAATAGCCACCGAGCGTATAGCTGAATCCTTTATTGAACGTGCCGTTGAGCAAAACACCTACTGTAATGCGACTGTTAACACCTATTACATCGTAGCGACGACCTGCGACAGTACCACCATCTGCTGCTTTTAAAGTATCGAGACGGTATTTTGCAAAATCGTCTTTAAATAATAAAAATGAAGCTTTTACAGATTTGAATTTTTTAGCTGCGTATAAATATTGCATAGTTTTATACATCTGAACACCGCCATTTGTGGAAGGATTGCCCGCTAATGTCGGTACACCTTTCGCATTGACAGGTACAAAACCCGCAGGAATGGTCACCAAATTCCCTTTTGAATTGGCGAGATACTGAGGGGTGTTGCCAGCCGTATAAAACGTGCCTGATACACCAAAAGCATCTGTGTTTTGGTTGAATGCCAAGCCTAAATCTACTTGCCAACCGTTTTTATTGAGTTTTAAAACAGCGGCATCGTGGCGGCGAGCTTGTTGCAACCAATCGAGATTGCCGAGTAAACGTGAATCGTCGTACATCAATTCCTGACGACCCAATTTGAGCGACAAACCGATGCTGTCAGACAAATTAACTTCTGCCCATGCTTCGTGTACGCCTAATTTTGCGCCATCTGCCGAGCTGATTGTTGAAGCGTCTTGACCCCAAATACGTACGTCTTGAATAGCCATACCAAAAGTGACTTTGTCCATTTTGTAGTTAAAACCCAAACGTGAACGTTGAGAGATAAAACCTGCGGAAGGTGCATCTTTGAGTTTCAAAGTGCCTACGCCGTTGCGAATTTCGCCACGTGGACGGATTTGTGCAGAGATTGTTAGTTGTGCATTTGCTTGTATTCCAATACAAATTAAAAGCATTAGTGTTAAAAGCAAATGAATATTTTTATTTATTATTTTCATAAAATTATTAGTTGATTTAAACAAAAATAACTTTTATTAAAAGTTATTTTTGTTTAAAATTTTAATATTATTTAAACAGAATAATATTTTGTTAAAGATATTTTATTAAATAATTATTAAGAATAAAATATTGTTGTATAATATAAATTAAGAAATAAATTTTGTTTATAAAATTAAAGATTGAAGAAGTAAACCTATTTTAATTAAGAGGTACTTTCGTATTATGTCGCTTTTGTTATGTCGCTTTTGTCATTCAGTAGAAATCTCTTTGTCCTTAATAATATCAAAGAGATTCCTACTGAATGACAAAAGCGACATAACAAAAGCGACATAACAAAATAGAATTAGGCAATTTTAACTTAATGATTAAACAGCCACTTCCAATTCTTCTTCAACCAATTGTTTAACTGGTGTAGCAAATATTTCTGGTTTTGCAAAACGTGTTATCGCAATCAACAGAGACACGACGACCGCTGCACAACCGATATAGAAAAAAGCTGTGGCGTAACTAATATTCGGATTTTTGAATAAAAAGCCCATCGCCATACCACCGATATTACCACCTGCACCGACGATGCCCGCAACCAAACCCATGTTTTTAGTATTGATAAAGGGTGTGATGGCATAAGTTGCGCCATTAGCCATTTTCAAGAAAAGAGCAAAACCGAGCATAGAAACGATGGCAAAAGTAAGTGTCGTCGCACTTGAAAAGAACATGATGCCAACACCTTCAAGCGCAAGGAAAGCTGCCAAAATGTAGCCTTTTCCTGATAAACCGTATTTTTTACCGATTCTATCGGCATAAATGCCACCCATAGCGCGTGCAAATAGATTCATCATACCGAATGAGCCTGCAAGAAGGCCCGCCATGCCTTGGTCAAGGTGAAATGTGTCCACAAAGTGCAAAGCCGCGACATTGTCAAAAGTGATTTCCATACCGAAACACAACGCATAAGCGAAAGCCAAAGCCCAAACGCGCCAATCGGTCAATACTTCACGCGGACTTGCCTTTTCTACTGAGGGGGTGTTGCGGCGAATATCTTCAAAGTTGCCTTCAGGTGTATCCTCCGTATAACGATAATAAAGGAAAGCACATATAAGTAACAAAACACCTGGGAAAATCATCGCCAAACGCCAAGCGTCGTGAGCAGTGTAGCCTAAACCGACAATCAAGGCAAAAATCATAGGCATCACGATGTTCGTTACGCCACCGCCTAAATTGCCCCAACCGCCAGCAACAGCGTTTGCCGTGCCTTTAATATTAGGCGCAAACATGACTGATGTGTGGTACTGCGTGATGACGAAAGACGCACCAATGACACCAATAGCCAAGCGAAACAGTAAAAAAGTCTCGTAACTATTAGCCAGACCGACTAAAAAAACGGGAATTGAGCCAAGTATCAAGAGTGTCGTGTACGTTTTACGCGGTCCCCAAGTATCGCACAAGCGACCTATAAATAGGCGAGCAATGATGGTTGCAGAGACAGAGGCAATAATGATGTTGCCAATTTGAGGTTTTGTCAAGCCTAAGTCTTGACGAATTGTTGGCATCAAAGGCGCAAGTCCGAACCAGCCGAAAAAGCAGGCGAAGAATGTCAGCCACGTGATGTGAAAAGTCCGCATTTGGACACTGTCCATTTTGAAAATAGAGAGGCGCGTCAAAGGTGAATTGTTCTTAATCATAAGAGTGATTTTTTAAATGTATGACTTGAAAAAAGTTTGTTTTTGACAATGAAATTTGCCCCCCTCAGTATGGCGACATACTGCGAGGTCGAAACCAAAACTGTGTTAGAGTTTGGTTTCCATCATCATTTCACTGTTTCGATGTCTGATTCAAGACTTTAACGCCTCAAAATGAAGGGAATGAATGGGTATCTTTTGAAAATTGCTACCCATTCATTTTCTTTGCAGCGAATTGTGAAATAATTAAAAGGTTACTTTACATTCTACCTCGAAGCGACTCCACTCGCTGTCGAGGTTTTTTTTTGAAAATCAGTGATGCTAAAAGTCCCCACTTGTTGCTAATACTGATTGCTTCGTTTTTAAGCGAGTATAGAAAATCAAGTCCGAAAGACGCTCTTTTGCGTGTTTTATAAAGCCTTATTTTCTAATTTCAAACCCCCATTAAAACCGCTGAATTGTGATGTCTGAATCAAAAGTAGTATGTGTTTTTGAAAGAAAAAAATGTCTGCACCGACGAACGACGGTTTTTTGCGATAAAAACAGCCTGTTTCCTTAAACGAATATTCGTCTTTCAGTTTATATTATTTTAAAAATATCATTTTTACAAAATTAATTTAACCGTTTCTTTGAATCTAAAAAATATAGTTTGGATTAGACCTTTTTTGCTGTCAGAGTAATTTTATTTTTTAAACTAAGTAAATCACGTTGTACCTTTGTCCTATCAAAAGTTGCAAAAGTCCCTATTAGAATTTATGTAGTGTTGCTTCAATTGGGAGATAAATTTCCCAACTACATAAAATGCTTCTTCCGTTGAATTGTGAACAAACAGGAACAGAGATTCTTTCACAATTCAAGATTTTAAAAATGACTAAACAGAAAATTGTTGTCGTCGGCAACGGCATGGTTGGCTACAAATTCTGCGAAAAATTCGTCGCAAAGGCAGGTGTTGGTACTTACGATATTACCGTTTTTGGTGAAGAACCGCGCCCAGCTTATGACCGTGTACACCTTTCCGCTTATTTCGATGGTAAAACTGTCGAGGATTTGACCCTCGCACCGATTGAATGGTATGCTACCAATCAAATCAAACTCATTTTGAGCGACCCTGTCGTGGATATTGATTTAGAAGCAAAGACGATTACTTCGCATCATCACATTATCGAAAAGTATGATTATTTAGTTCTCGCAACAGGTTCTGCGGCATTTGTGCCACAGATTGAAGGTGTTGAAAAACGGGGTGTTTTTGTCTATCGTACCATCGAAGACCTTGATTTGATGCAAGGATATGCCAAAAAAGCAAGACGTGGCGCTGTCATCGGCGGCGGTTTGTTGGGTTTGGAAGCCGCAAAGGCTTTGATGGATTTGGGTGTTGACGAAACGCATGTCATTGAATTTGCGCCGCGCCTCATGCCACGGCAAGTAGATATGGGCGGTTCACAAGTCCTTCAAGCCAAATTGGAGGATTTAGGTTTGAAAATTCATTTACAAAAAAATACAGAAAAAATACTCGGCAATGGCAAAATCACAGGCTTGCGCTTTGCTGACGAAACTAAACTCGATGTAGATATGCTCGTCATTTCTGCGGGTATCAAGCCGCGTGATGAACTCGCTCGTGTGGCAGGTTTGACGGTTGGTGTACGTGGTGGTATTGTTGTTGACGAAAAATTGGCAACTTCAGACCCCTCAGTATTTGCGATTGGCGAATGTGCTTTGGCGCATGGGATGATTTACGGCTTGGTTGCGCCTGGTTATGAGATGGCAGATGTGGTTGCGACGAATATTATAGGTGGCGACAAGGTGTTTAAGCCTTATGATATGTCCACAAAATTGAAGTTAATTGGCGTTGACGTAGCGAGCTTCGGTGACCCTTTTGCAGGTAATCCGTATGTGGCGGGGACTGACCAAAATGGTGTCCGAAGCATCGTTTTTAGAGACCAATCGAAGGGTATATATAAACGTGTCAATATTTCGCCTGACGGCAAACACTTGCTCGGCGGCGTTTTGGTCGGCGATGCATCGCAATTTGGTATGTTGCAACAGACGGTTAATAATAAAATTGTTTTGCCAGCCAATCCAGAAGACTTGATTTTGGGTTCAAGAGGCGGCAGTAGTGAAGGAGGCTCTGGTGTCATGGATTTACCAGATGATGCTTTGATTTGCTCATGTGAATCGGTTTCAAAAGGTGATATTTGTTCACAAGTAACTGACAATGAGTGTTTTACGGTTGATGGTATGAAAAAATGCACCAAAGCGGGAACTGGTTGCGGCGGTTGTATTCCGATGGTCAAAGACTTGATTACAGGTTCGATGAAAAAGATGGGTCGTGTGGTCAAAAACAACTTGTGCGAACATTTCGACTACTCACGTCAAGAGCTTTTTAATTTGATAAAAATTAAGGATATAAAAACCTATAACGGTGCGATTTCTGTTTTGGGCAAAGGAGCTGGTTGCGAAGTGTGTAAACCTGCCGTTGCTTCGATTCTCGCAAGTCTTTGGAATGAACCGATTCAAAAACAAGCAACGATTCAAGACTCGAATGACCGTTTTTTAGCAAATATTCAAAAAGGCGGTACTTATTCTATCGTTCCACGTATTCCAGGCGGAGAAATTACGCCTGAAAAACTGATTGTTATTGGTCAAGTGGCTCAAAAATATGGTCTTTATACTAAAATTACGGGTGGTCAACGGATTGACTTATTTGGTGCACACGTCGGTGATTTGCCTGTTATTTGGGAGGAATTGATTGCAGCGGGTTTTGAATCAGGACATGCGTATGGCAAGTCTTTGCGGACGGTAAAAAGTTGTGTGGGTACAACTTGGTGTCGTTTCGGATTGCAAGATGCGGTTAGTTTTGCGATTGAAGTTGAAAATAGATATAAAGGTTTGCGTTCGCCACATAAATTGAAATCGGCAGTTTCGGGCTGTATTCGGGAGTGTGCAGAAGCCAATTCAAAGGATTTTGGCATCATTGCGACTGAAAAAGGCTGGAATTTGTTTGTTTGTGGCAACGGTGGTTCAAAACCTGAACATGCTAAACTGTTGGCACAAGACTTGAACAGTGCCACCCTTATCAAATATGTTGACCGTTTTTTGATGTTTTATATCAAAACGGCAGAGCCTTTGACGCGGACTTCGGTGTGGTTGTCAAAATTGGAAGGCGGTATTGATTATCTACGTGAGGTGGTTGTGCATGACTCTTTGGGCATGGCTTCGGAATGGGAAACGGAAATGGACGGTATCGTTGGCACGTATCATTGCGAGTGGAAACACGCTGTTGAAACGCCAGACATTCGCAAACGCTTTACGCATTTTGTGAATTCTGATGAAAAGGACCCCTCAGTAAAATTCGAGGAATTGCGTGAACAGAAACGCGCGGCGGAGTGGGTTTAAATATTAAATGATAGTGGATAATGGATAGTGGATAATTTTTCCACATTTCATTATCCACTATCCATTATTCATTATCAACTATAAAAAATAGATATGTCAGTAATAACAGCAATTCAAACAAAATGGCAAGCTGTATGTCGTGTTGAAGACGTGCCAGAAGATGGTGGGGCTTGTGTTTTATTTAATGGCAAACAAATCGCCGTTTTTAATTTTACGACGCTTGGCAAATGGTATGCCACGGATAATGAATGTCCGCATCGGTTACAAATGGCTATTTCACGTGGTATGATTGGTACACAAGGAGATATTCCAAAAGTGGCTTGCCCGTTTCATAAAAAGACTTTTTCATTGGAAAGTGGGGAATGTTTGAATGATGATGCGTGTGGCCATTTGAAGGTTTTTGATATCAAAGTAGAACAAGGGAATGTCTATTTGACAAGCGAATAATGAGATGAGACCCCCTAAGTAAAAAAGCCTTGTAGAACGTTATTTGTTCTGCAAGGCTTTTGTCATGTAGTTGAAGATTGAATAACGACTTTAACGACGTTTTAAAACAGAAATATAGTTTTGAGTGCGGGGTTTTCTCCGGCTATTATTCGTCTCAATGATTTGTACGGAAATACCTATTCCTGGATTTTCGATATAAGCGACCAAATCATATTGTTCGTCAAGGTAATTCACAATATCTGCAAAAAGTTGTTGACTGTGATTGGGTTGATACATCCATGCAATTGGATAGTTATTAAAAATAACGTACTCGGGTTTGCTTGTTTTTAAGCCTTCAATCGTCTCATTTTGCCAAGTAATGGCGCGCGGATATTGCCCATTGACAAAAAAAGGCATATAAACGTGCCGAATAGGGCTTGTTTTGTTGAGATAAATAAAGAATTGAGGATCAGAACCCAACACCCCTAATTGGTCAGAGGGTTGAATGATTTTTTTTAGATAATTGGATAAAATTTGATGCTCTACATAAGGGTTTCCGGGTGAGAAATTATGACTTATTTCGGTCAATGGCGGGTTAAAATAATAATTAGGTTGAACAAAAAAGGCATGAATAGACCATAAAACAGCTATGATTGAAGCAAATGTTCCTTCAATACGCCCTTTTTTTAGGCGTAGCCAATCAATAAGGTCTTGAAAAAAAATTGCTCCAATAATAGACATTGCAGGTATAGCTAAAATCCAATAATGCCCATAATATCGTTTACCAATGGCAACCGTTGCTGCTGTAAATACAACCCAACTGATGAGAAAAACTTTTTGTGCAGTAGCTCTTTTTGATAGGATAATTGTAATAAAGCCTAAAAGGACTGCTCCGAAATATCCTTGATAATCGGTAAAAACCAATTGCTGCATCAATTCAAACGCTAATTTTGAATCTTCGGCAGGCACAGAAGTCGTATATATACGCGGGTATTCAAGAAGCCAAAAAGACGCTTCTTGCCAACTGCCAACTGACCATAAAACGATGACTGTTAGGGCAATAGGAACAAAAAAGCCTAATATTGTCCATAATAGCGGTTTGATAAAAACTGCAAATTCAAGGGTGTTTCTATGAATAAACCAATGTGTCAGAAAATACAAACCCACTGCTACTGCTAAAACCCCTGCGGGCTGTTTGACTAAAAATGACAGGGCAATAAAAAAACCGATGCCGAACAATTGCTTGGTATTTGTCGTTTTGGGATAGTTCAAAGTCCATAAAATAGCAGGTAAACCCCAGCATAAGGCGATGTTTTCGCTCAATAAATAAGATCCATAAATACCGGGACTAAGCGACCAAAGTGCGAAAGCCGTTGCGGATAAAATAGCTAATTGCAAACCGCCTAATTTTTTAGCAATCAGAAAAGTGAAAAGGGTATTGATTACGGCTACAAGGGTTGCTGCGAGGTGAACGCCTGTAGCTGAATAGCCAAATAAACCAATCAAAAGAGCGTAGGAATAAAACAACATAGGTGGTTTCATTTCATAAAAATCAATATACGGTCTGCCGCCACCTAAGGCTAATTTGCCGATGTATGCGTATAGAGATTCATCGCGTTCAAGTGGGATGTCTAAATATTGAAGATGGAGTAGGGCAGTCACTACTAAAATGAGTGTGAGCGGCAACCAATTTGGCAATTGGAACGGTGTACTGTTTTGTGCAACAGTTGTTTCTTTTAGTGCTGAATTATGTTTTTGTTTGACGTTTCGTTCTTTTGTCATTTTGAAAAAAGGGCATTAATGGATGAAAATACTGAGGGGGTAAGATACTATGAATCAAACAGTTGTAAGAGAAAACTGATGAAAATGAGGTTCAATATTTCTAATGATTTTTGCAGGTACGCCATAAACAATGACATTTTCAGGTATGTCTTTTGTGACGATAGAGCCCGCACCAATGATGCTGCCTGCACCAATTTTGATATTGTCTAAAATGGTTGCACCTGTTCCAACAGTCACACCATTTCCGACATGACAACAGCCTGCAATATTCGTTCCTGGGTTGAAGGTAACAAAATTACCTAAAACAGTGTGGTGTCCGATGCTGACATTTCTATTGATGACTGTAAAATCACCCAATCTTGCATACGGTGCAATAACACTTAATGGACTAATGTGTACACCTGAACCTATATCAACCGTCAAAGCGCAAACACTTGATGGATGAATTAAAGTTGTATATTTTTGTGGTTGAATATCAAAGTGTTGTGTAAAAAAATCAACAATTTTTTGACGTGATTTGCCAATTGAACCGACAAAGTAGCCGTCATAATTCATTGGCATCCACTCTGTATAAAATATTTCGCGCGTAATAATATTTGGAATGGCAAAAGGGAAATCCAATGAGTCGTTGGATTCAGGTGCAATATTTGACACTATATCTACTGAAAATGGGACGGACTCTTTTGAAGCCAAAATATCGAGAATTATGGCAACGGCATAGTTACTCTGCCCAAGAATGCAAAACTGCTTCATATACTCTTTTTTTAGAATTATAAAATCCAAGGTCCCCAAATTCGACGGGGGACATGATAGGTCGTTCGGCAATTTCTGCAAGGTCGTGGATACGCTGAACTAAGGATTTGTTCGTTGCCAATAACTTGCGTCCAGTATCAAAATATAAATTGTCTTCAATTCCAATTCTAACACCGCCACCTGAGGCGATAGCCAGCATATTGGCAGCCAATTGCTGTTTCCCAATGCCGCCGAATGCCCAATAACTGCCTGAAGGCAATTGATTGACTGCCATGCCCAATTCGAGTAATTCGGTTTGCATGCCCGCCACGTTGCCTGTAATAATATTCCAATAATATGGTGGCTTTAAAATGCCTTTGTTGATTAAAAACTGTCCGTAGTGGATCATTCCCATATCAAAGACTTCCAATTCAGGATGGACACCATATTCAGTCATTTTTTCTGCCAATTTTTGAATCATTTCGGGCGTATTGACGCTTGTTTGGTTCAAAAAATTGAGTGAACTGAGTGTTAGACTACCCATGTCAGGATACAATTCAAGACCTTCAGACCGTTTTTCAAATTCATTGAAATTACGTCCGCTTAAAGAAATACAAAGAGGTAAGGTTGGGCAATATTTGCGAATACCAGACATTATTGGCTCATATATCTCTTTTTTCCAAGTGGGTTCGCCACTTATTTCTCTGGCATGCAAGTGAACGAGGGTAATACCGATGTCCGCGGCTTCGTGAACTTGTTCGATTATTTCATTTATTTGAATCGGTACATGGGATGACATCGCCTTGGTAGGTACCATTCCATTTGGTGTAAAGTTTATAATGAGTTTAGGTTTCTTTTTCATATATTTTACTAAAAGCTGATTATAAGTTTAAAAACAGGTCGAGCTATATTGTATTCGAAAACATGCTCATATTTTCAAACATAAATATGAGCATTATGGCAAATATTTTGCCATTAAATATTCTGTTATACTGAGGGGTTGGTTACCGTGTTGAAAATAGGGTAAATTTTGAAAAATGAGATATGAAGATTCTGTGAATACTCATATCGCATCACGTTAAAAAAGAGTGTTTGGTTGCGTTCATTCATTGTCTTCTTGACGAATAATAAAGCCAGGTCGTCCTTTTACCTCTTCATAAATTCGCCAAATATACTCTGCAACGATACCTAAGCAAAACAACATCAACCCATTGAAAAAGAAAGCTAAAATGATGAGTGTCGTCCAACCTGAAATAGGGAATCCAAACAGCTTACTATGTGAATAAAATCGTCCATAAATCCAAAATGGAATAGACAACAAACAAAGCATTGAAATAGTCAAACCAAAATTGGTAATAAATCGAATAGGAAATGACGATGAAGCAAAAAAAGTGTCTTTTGCTAAATTGACTTTTTTACGCCATGTCCAACGTGATTTTCCATCCCTTTTTTTGCGTTCGTGCGGCACATAAACGGGGTCGAAGCCGAGACGTAAGACTTCTACCATAGCAGACGTATGAATCGGGCGGATGCGGGTATTCAAAATGTCTATTATTTCACGGTCTGCAAGGAAGCCATCTGCTCCGTTTATAGGGAAAGAAATATCGGAAAGGCGGTTCATAATGCGGTAATAAAGTCGGGCAAAAAAATCAGATAACCAGCCATCGTTGCGTGAATTGCGGTAGGAAATGACGATTTTATGCCCTAATTCCCATGTTCTATAACATTCGATTAGGGTTTCAACAGGACGTTGAAGGTCGTCGGGCATAAACATAATACACGCTCCTAGACACACACTGAACGATGCAAAATGGACATAAGGGGTTGTGAAATTGCGGCTCATTCGGAAAATTCGAACGCGATTGTCCCTTGCCGCAATGTCTTTCGCAAGTTGCCAAGTATTATCCTTTGAGCCGTCGTCAATGATGAGTAACTCAAAGGGGATTTGCTCTTCTGTTAGACGTTTTGAAATGGTTTCATAAGCGTTTTGGAGTCGTTTTTCGCTGTTAAAAACAGGTATTAATACCGAAAATAGCTTTGAAGAGGACTGTGATACGGACATATTGATGGTTTAAATTGTTGAACAATTTTTCATTTATATATCTTACGTAAGAATGGCTGAAAATGCTCTTTTTGGAAGACTTTTTTTGAGATGGCGTACAAATTTTAAAATAAAAGCCCTTGTAAATCATTGATTTGCAAGGGCTTTATGATAGGAGAGTGGTCTCGACGGGGATCGAACCCATATCTAAAGTTTAGGAAACTTCTATTCTATCCATTGAACTACGAGACCATTTTTGAACCGCAAAACTAAACTGAAAAAATGAGAATTTCTAAATTTATAGGATTTAGTCATTCTTTCATTTCACTTTATTTTATTCTCTAAATACAAAAACGGCATTTTCATATCAATATATTTGATTCTTTCTTTACTCCCACGTTCATAACCCAAGAATGAACCGATGATAATATCGGTATCGCCGTCGTGGTCGAGGTCGCCAATATCCAAAGTTAACCATTTGCCTTGAACGGCTTCCTTGAACGAATAAGGTTGAAAAACCATGGGTTTGGTTTGTTCGAGATAAACAACGCTTGATTCAGGTTTATCAATTTTATCAGGAAAAAACGAGCAAGCCACTATATCCATGTCGCCATCGAGGTCAAAATCAGCCGCAGACGCTTGGAAAGCACCGTACATGGGATAAAAAAAGGCTTCCGAAAAACTGTTTTTTCCATCATTTAGATACAAACGAACACCGTGATACGGTTTGAAAATCATTGAAAAATCGGCATTGTCACCATTTGTATAGAGCAAATCCATTGCACCATCCTTGTTAAAATCCACTAATTGCAAATCGCAAGAGCCATAAACAGGAGGAAAACGCAACGCTGTTGTTTCCTCAAATTCACCATTTCCTTTATTGTAAAAAATACTGATACGTTCGTCGCCTTGTGCCATCAAAACGGCTAAATCCATATTGCCATCTTTGTTGAAGTCATAGGGAATAACTTTTGATGCGCCAGATTTCTCACTCAAAACATGCTCGTGCCAACGATTGCCTGGGCGGTCATACCAAGATAATTTGCCTTTTTGATAACCAAATTGACAGATAACAACTTCGTTTTTACCATCATTATTGAGGTCAACTTCTACAAATTGAACAGGTCGTTTAAGACCCACAATTTGCTCTTGAACATTATTTGCCTTTGGGTATTGCTTGTAAATAGGTTGAAAAACGCCCTTTTGTTCTTCGGTTGGACGCATTTCGCCCATTGTTAACACATCAAACACATCATCTGATTTCTTAAAAATACTGACGGGGGCAGAGGCGATTTGAAACGAATCGGTTACTTGTAGTTGCTTATTCAAAACCAGCAATTTTCCTTCCATCGTGCCGATATAAAATTCAGAAGCGGTCTCATTGATTTGGCAAAGCGTCGTCAAAGGAAATGAAGCCCCAATGTTTGGTTTTTTAATTTGAAAATTAGGCAAACCCATTTTAATAGGCAGTTGTTTAGGTGGCTGAGGCAATTGAATAGGGGCATTTTTTTGGTAAAAATCAACAATTTTCTGCCAATCTTCTTGCGTTAAAACAGGATTTTGAGGATACACATTGGCATCTATGAAGTAGAATTCATCCATCGGGCTCAAGCCTCGCATGGGATTATACCCCTCAGTATGCATACCCAAACGGCTGCCCATGTTGGGCAAACACTCTTTCATCCACGTTGTTTTGTCTAATAAATCAGGTGATGTGTAGGCGTGGCAACTCCCACAATAAATAGTGGATAACTCTTGACCCGTTTTTCCACTTGGTTGTGGCGGTGTATAAGTTTCTGTCGTTTGTTTTTGCCCAGTCGGTGCATTATTGCACGCAATCCATTGACAAGCAATGAAGTATAAAAATAAAATTCGTTTCATAAATGTAATCCTTGTTTATAAATTTTCACTCATCGGCTTCCCCTTCATCAAAATAAAACCCTTTGAAACCATCAATCTCACGACGATCTTTTTTGGTCGGACGACCTGCGCCACGTTCTCGCATTTCGTTGGCATATTTTCCCTCGAACCAATCGTCGTATTTTTTCAATTCCTCTTCGGGTGTCATGTCCTTATAACACGTCACAGCAATCGGCGAACCGACCCGTTTTTCAATCAATTGCAAAACTTTAAAAGTGAAATTGAAACCGCCTTTTTTGACGATGATTTCATCACCTCGTTGTATTTGGTAACTCGATTTGACTTGCGTCCCATTCACTTTTACTTTGCCCGATTTAACGGTATCTGATGCCAATGTCCTCGATTTGAAAATGCGGACACTCCAGAGCCATTTGTCTATTCTTACTTTTTCAGCCATGTTTTTTAATGGATAATGGATAATGGATAATGGATAGTTGATAATGATTATCCATTATCCACTATCCATTATCCATTAAATTTTTATTTTTTAAATAATTCTGTTACCAAAGGCGGCAATGTCATTTTCATATTTTCCAATGCCTCGCAAACCGTTTTGGCAGCAATATAATCTCGATACCAATTTTGGTCGCAAGGTAAAACTGTCCATGGAATAGAGGATTTATTGATAGCATATTCGTAGGCTTCACGGTATTTATCCCACAATATGCGTTCTTCCCAATCGCCATCGCTGTGTTTCCAATACTTTTTAGGGTCTTCGATGCGCTCCGTCAATTGTTTAAGTTGCTCATCATACGAGATGTGCATGTAGAATTTGACGACCGTTGTGTTGGCATCATCTTGCAACAATTCTTCAAACGAATTGATGCTTGCCATACGGCGGTCACGTTTTTTATCGTCAATCGAGCCATGCACCCATTGAATCAAAATGTCCTCATAATGAGAACGATTGAAGACCTTTACCATACCTTTTTCAGGCATAACTTTATGGACACGCCAAAGGAAATCGTGTGCAAATTCCTCTTCTGTTGGCTTTTTGAAGGCAGACACTTGAACACCTGCGGGGCTGCATTTGCTGAACAGTGTCCGAGTCGTACTGTCTTTTCCAGAGCTGTCCATGCCTTGCAAAACGACGAGTAAACTGTGTTTTCGTTCTGCATAAAGCATATTTTGAAGGTCTCCGATGCGGTTTTGGAGTTCTTTCGTTTCCTCTTTGATGTCGTCTTTGTCCTTAGATTTTGGTGCACGTGTGCTGATTTCTGCGAGATTTATCATATTTTATATTGATTTTTATGCATTCGGATATTCAATCCGAAGATGATGGATACTTTTTAAAGTGGCTTTAAAACTAACTTTACACGTCTCTAATTCGCCAAAAGTCATTTCAGAATCTTGTAATTGCCCATGTGCGACTTTATCAGTCACAATGCGCTCAACCAATTCATCAATACTCTCATTGGTCTTAACTTTCAAGGATTTTGAAGTGGCTTCTAAGCTGTCCGCCAACATCAAAATCACTTCTTCACGTGTTCGCGGGCGTGGGCCAAGATATTGAAACGGGGCGCGGTCATTTGTCCCCCCCTCAGTATTCTGATTGTGCAAGCGGTAAAAATACTCAACTGCGGTGGTTCCATGATGCGTTTTGATGAAATCAACTATGATTTTTGGTAAATTTTTTTGTTGCGCCATTTTGACCCCCTCAGTAACATGCTCAATAATAATACGCGCCGAATCTAAATGAGATAATTGATCGTGTGGATTCGTACCCGATTGATTTTCAATGAAATAATGCGGTTTTAATGTCTTGCCAACGTCGTGATAAAGAGCGCCGACTTTTACCAAAAGGTCTTGTGCGCCAATCGCTTTTGCCGCCGCTTCTGCAAGGTTTGAGACTTGCAAAGAATGTTGCAAAGTACCAGGTGCCTTCAATGACAGTTCTTTCAATAAAGGATGGTCTAAATCCGACAATTCTGCAAGCGTAATGTTGGACGTAAAACCAAACAAATTGCCCAACAAAGGGATAAGCGGATAAGCCAAAAGGGTCAAAAAACCATTGAGCATCAACCATACAAACACCACCCAGTGCATATTTTGCAAATCGCTTTCTTCAATAAATGAAAAGCCTAAATAGCCCAAAATATAAACCAAAAGGATATAAGAAATGGATTGAAAAAAATTGCCCCAATAACGTGTATCAAATCGTGAAAATGTGACGACAACACCTGTTAACAATTGCAAAAATATAAATTCATAGCCCGGTGTTGTTACCAAACCGACTGTCAAAATGGTGATGACATGGGTGATAAATGCCAATTCACGCCGATAAAAATTCTTAATGACAATCGGTGCAATACAAAAAGGCACCATATAAGGATGCAAAACACCACTCGCTTTGATGGCATACATTAAATAGGTGTACAGCACTATCCAACCCATTAAGAAAATAATCCACCGCAATTTATTGAAAACTATGGTGGCGTGGTACCTTAAATAAAACAAAAAAAGCGTCAAAATCAAAGCAATTAACAAACAATATCCGATGAAAATCAAGTAGAATTTACGACTTGACAAGTAATCCGACTCATATTGCTCACGATAAGAAAGGAGTTTTTGATGAACGCTTTGGGTGATGATGCCGCCTTTTGGCACTATCAATTCTCCGCTTTTTACCATGCCACGAGCTGTTGTTATTTTGTCGAGTTCTTGTTGTTTGAAAGCTTGTGTTTTCTCAACATTAAAAGCCAAATTAGGAATCAGCAAAGGTTCGAGCAAAGGCAGCAAAAATTCAGGTTCACTCAAACGGTTAAACGGTAGCGAATCAGTCAACCAACTGCGGGCATTTTCGGATGTCAAAACATTTTGAATGGTTTGTTTTTCAGATGTGTTACCCCTCAGTATATTAATGACAAATTCTTTATCACGATTTTGTAAAAGTGTATCTGGTTTCAAAATCCCTCGACTTAATAATTTATCTAACACCCTATTTCCATAAGAAAGATACCCCTCGGTATTGCGGACAACATCTGGAAATTGATTGCGGCTACGGCTCAATTGATTGTTAAAATTCTCTTCAAATTGTTTTTGTTGTTGTTTGATGACATCTAAATCAATTTCATAATAAGGTGAAAACTCACGCTCCATATCCGCTTTTTCTTTTGCTACTTCATCAGTCGTTTTCAAAATGGCAAAATCAAAATTGGCAATCAAATCGTCATAAAGCCATGTTTGCCCCAAAGCAAAACGGAATTTGAACGTCGCATTGGTTGGAAACAAAGGCGTTAAAGCCAATAATGTTGCCGCCGCAACGAGGTAACGGGCATAATTGGGAATGCGTTCAGCTATTTGAAGAAAGAGTTTTTTCATAAATCACTTGATTTCGAGCAAAGATAAGTTTGTCGAGTATAGTTTTTATTGTTTTCTAATTTTCATTGAAGTTTCTCAAAATAAATAGGCATTTAGTCCCGCTTTATTCAACTAATATCTTCAATATTACAAATCATTGTTTTGAAATTCAAAAAAATCCTTTATTTTCGTGTTTTAATTTAGATTGAATCTTAAATTTTAAATCAAAACCGTTCGCATCGTACTAAAAAACAAATTCGGACGGAACGCTATAATTATCCATTCTTAAATCCACTCATCATGAGGAAAACAGCATTTCTCTCGACTCTTGTTGTCTTATTGACACTCAGTCTTTCCAGTTTATCAGCACAATCCTATACTTACATACTTTACGATGCTAACAGTATGGATAGGTTAGATCACCAATTTTTGGGGACTAACAGTGCCGCTTTCTACACTTCTTACCGATTAAATAAGAATGCGGGTGAGCAAATTTTTCTCGATATCGGCATCGAAAGCCCTGTAATATATAAGCAAGAGCCGCCCAGCATGGTATCTTGGCAAAATACCAACATTGACCAAAATTTTGTGATGGGTATCAACACAGGTAATAGAAAAGTATTTGTTTGTAAAAAGTTAGACAGCGGTTGGGCTGTTCAAGCCATTGGCTCTGGCGTTTATATGTCTAACATTGACAGAGTCCTTACTGTTATCACGGCTAACTACGATTTTAGAGCTGATTTAAAGCAGGCATTGGGCAACAATTTGAGTATGAATATTAGGGGTTTAACTAACCCTTCCAATGTTTTTTATGTTGGTGAATTGCAGGCTTGTAATACCATCGCTCAAACATTCAAAGTATTTCCGAGCGAAACCAATAGGTACGAAACAACTCTTACCGTTCTGCCGGGCTTAGGTATTATTCGCGAAAATGCGGAAGCTTGCCCGACTTACGAACTGGTTGCTATCAATGGTAGAGATGTTTGCTCTTATCTTGGCGGTAGTTCTTCTCCAACACCAATTCAAGCAGAACCTATACCTGAATCGTATGCGGCGGTTGTACAACCATATATTCCAGTTGAAACAGGTGATGTGGGTGAGGTTTATGTGAGAAGTAAAACAGTTGTTGAAACCACAAATATTACTAAAAGTGATCATTTTGGTGAAACACGATTTGATGTTCCGCCAAGCTATAATACACCTACAAATGTACCACCAAGTTATAATACAGTTGTCCCTGTTCCGCAAACCATTATTCAAACAGAAATACTAGTTCCAGCAAAAGTGGATTGCAGCGTTACTGCATTGGCAGGAGAACATGTTGTTCAAAGTGGCGAAAATCTATACAGTATTTCAAGACGTTATGGCTTGAGTGTCAATAGTTTACGTGAGTGGAATAATATGAGTAGCGATTTGTTATACCCTTGTGGTATATTGAAAATTTCAGCTCCTGTTGTTGAAACAGTTGAAAAACCAAGTATGGAAGTGGCTCGTACCAATGATGTGCCTATGAGCTACAATACCGTCGTTAAAGTCACACCTAAGAAGGTTGAAACGCCTGTTATTACTAAGGTAATTGAGTGTGAAGTACCTTATATTGATGGAGAGCACGTTGTGTTACATGGTGAAAACCTTTATGCCATTGCTCGAAAATACAAAGTTTCTTATGCACAATTGAAGTCTTGGAATAAATTGTCAACGGATCTTATTAAGCCGTGTCAAAAACTATTAGTGGCAGCACCCAAATCGGCAGTAACGGCTAAGTCTGCTGACATTCCTAAACAGTATGATGTGGTTGTAAAACCCAAATTAACGACCAATCAAACGGCTACGACATCTACCGTTTATGTAAAAGAAGGGGCAGGTTTACATGTTGTTTTGAATGGTGAAACAGCTGCACAATTGGCAAAACAATATGGTATGACAGAAACCGATTTCCGTAAAATCAACTATTTATCTGAAAATGAAGTCCTTGCAATTGGTCAAGTCGTGCGTACTGAAAATTGTAATTGCGATATTACCGAAGGTGAAGACCACTCTTTGACTTTGAAATCAGAACCCGTTCGGAGTGATATTCCTTCAGGTTACAACTATGTTGGTTCGAAAACAACAACAGGCGGTGTGATTGCAAAAGGTACAAATCGTAAATACCATGTCGTTCAGTCCTCTGAAACGCTTTATACAATTGCAAAAAATTACGGAAAATCAATGGATGACATTCGTAGACTGAACAATCTTGCAGAGAATGAAGTCATTATTCCGAATCAGCTTATTGTTTTAGAATAATTTCACTTTTTGCCATTCTGAGCGCAGCGAAAGAATCTGCATAAGCCTTTTATAGTAAAATTTAGATTCTTTCGCTGCGCTCAGAATGACAAAAAAACGGTAATGATTGATAATAAAAAACGCCTAATCCGAGTCACAACTCGTTTTAGGCGTTTTTTACTGAGGGGGGTAAACTTAGAATTCTTATATCAAAAAAGACATCAAAACTTCATCTAAAAATTCATTTTTACTTTTCAAATGGGTGTAACGGCGCAAAATGCCTTCTTTCTGAAAACCAACTTTTTCGTAAAGATGAATGGCTTTTTCATTTATCGTTGCAGCACTGAGTTCGATACGTAAAAAGCCTTTTTGTTGGCTCAAAGCCAATATTTCTTTCATCATTTGAACACCCAAACCCCGTCCTGAATAGTGTGGATGAACAGCGACACCACCTAAATAAGCGATATGACTCGCCCGATACGTCAATGGCACTAGTTTAAACATCCCAACATTCCTCCCTTCTTCTTCAAAAATATAGAGACTATCTTTTGACATTAAATCGTCGAAAACGCCTTGGAAATCTGCTTTTTCCATCATTTCATACAACAAATAAGGGTTGATGTCAGGATGGAAATACAAGGAATAAATGAAATCAAAGTCTTCTGAAACAGCAAATCTGACCATAAATCAAAAGTAGATTTTAAAATGGTTAAAAGAGAGAGACCACTGATTTTTATTTAAACAAAACGCCTATGCCAACTCGTTTTCAAAGGTTTCAACCAAGCTGTTTTCAGTGCGCCAACTGTATTTACCAAATTATCAAATACCAAAGTATCGTCAGAAATAGAACCCTCAGTATAAAGTTGTGGAAACGCCGTTGAAGGCACCGTTTTTACCGTCTCACCGTCTAAATAAGCAAAGTTCATGCGTTCAAATAATGGCACATTGTATTGATTTTCAATGTCTTTTATGAAATAAACTGACGCATCTATCGAACAACCGCTTGCATCATTCAATGATTCATCAACGGAAAGGACGATGAATTGATTGTAAAAAACAGCACCTGCTGCCAATAGCGTTTTGCGATGTGCTGTCCATTCGCCAACAAAACCATTGATTTGACTGGTCAAAACAACCGTTTCTGTTTCCGTAAAGGAGCGTGTTGATTGATAAATCCAAACACGCGCGGTGTCGGGCATACCCCTCAGTATGAGGTCTTGTTTATGTTCAGTAGCTGTCATTTT
>JAYVFS010000128.1:0-12960 GCA_043772905.1 Saprospiraceae bacterium
ATGAAAAACCGCGCGGCAATGAGTTTATAAGCCTCATTGTTATTCAGTTTATCATTGTAGGGCTTTTAGCCTTTTTTTTCCAAAATGTAAGTCTTATTGTGCCCATTTTCATTCAAATTTTCATTCAAAACCTACTCGCTTTTTCCAATAATGTTTTATTAAGAGAACAAAAATTCATCATAAACAGCGTCGTTGTCATTGTCAATCAATTACTTCTGACGTTTTTGGTTTTCATCTTTTCGGATAGACTCACCATAGAATTCATTGTTTTCCTCTACAACATGTTGTTTATTTGTTCAACAACGGCATTGCTTACAAGTCTGTTTTTGAAGAAATATATCGTATTAGATGGGTTGTGGCAGGGCATAAACAAAGACACATTTATAGGCTTTCTCAAAGCCAATCTTAGAATAGGTTTTCCAATATTACTGACGGGTCTCGTATTTGTGGGTTTTCAGAACCTCGATAAAGTTATTTTGTCATTGTATTATTCAAGATATGAGTTTGGTTTGTATTCATTTGGTTATACGATTGTCAATATCGTCGTGGGCGTTGTGCTGTCCGTTACAAACTTTATGCTGCGCAAATTCATAGAGATTCCACTTGAAGCCTTAGAGTCATTATTCACTAGATTGACGGCAGGCTTAGCTATTGTATCTATCCTTTTCATGTTGTTCTCACCCATATTATTCCAAATCATTCAAATTTTCATCCCTCAGTATTTTGCTGCCAAACCATATATTTTGGCATTGTCTTCCATCATTCTACCCTATGTTTTGTTGCAATTATTGATTTTTAACTTGTTTAAAATACAAAACAGCTCAGGAATATTTTTTTATAACTCATTGATACACTTACTTTTACTCATCGCAGCTTTATTTATATCAGTTATGCTGTTGCTAAAATTGGCAATCGTTCCTTTCGTCATTTTAGCGATCTTTTTTTCATGGTATTTGTCAAGCGAGTATCTTCTGTTGATGGGTAACTCTGTTTTCAAAAAGGGCATAAAATATCGCTCTTTGTCTGTTATTTGTACGATTTTAGTAAATATCCTTTATGCCACATTCTCATAGCCCCCCCTCAGTAGGCGTTGTCGTTTTGAATTATAATCATTCAGAATTGACCATAAACTGCGTAAAAGCCTTACTAAAACAAGAATACAGCAACTTTAATATAGTTGTTGTTGACAATAATTCGCCCGATGAAGCGCAGAAATTAATTCTCAAAACGAGATTGCCAGAAAGTGTAACCCTCATTTTGCATCTAGAAAACAAAGGTTATGCAGCAGGAAACAATGTTGGAGCGAAGTATTGCATAGAAACAGGGCATTCAGATTTTGTTTTTGTTCTCAACAACGATACGATTTTAGAAGACCCAAAAACCATCGAAAAACTTGTCAAAACGTTTGAAGATAACAAAATAGTTGCTGTGTCACCGCTCGTAGATACTACGAGTGCAGGCGGCAAAGTTGAAAACCAAATTCAAGTCCGAAAACTGTTGAATCCCTACAAAATGATGGTCTGTAACGTCATTTTTTTAAGCAGATTACCCTTTTTTAAGCGTTTTAGTCGTGAATATTTGTACATGGATTGGATGCCTTACACCCCCTCAGTATATCCCGTTGATTCGATAAACGGTTCTGCATTTATGATACGAGCATCTACTTTACAGACGATTGGGTATCTGAATGAAAAAACGTTTTTGTATGCAGAAGAACTCATTTTAGGGTGTCAAATCAAAACATTAGGCAAAACTTGCGCTTTAAATGGTCATACTTCCGTTACACATTACCAAGGTCTTTCGACAGGAAATGATAGGCAGACTCTCAACTGGAAAATGCACAAATACGGCATAGACAGCATGTGTATTTTGTTTGAAGACTACTATAAAAGCCCTAAATGGTTCACTTTCAGCTTCAAACTATTGCGCATCATTGATTTTCTTTTCAAGAAGGTTTATCTATGGATAATCCATATATTTGGGTAAATACGATTTTTGTTACTATAATATTGACTTTATACTTAGGTGTATTGAATCGTATTAAAAAGCAAAAAATACATTTGTATATCTATACGACAGTATGGGCTTTACTTGTGTTTGGCAATCAAATCATTGGACTGCCATATTTGGTGAGCATTGAAACACTGGTCGTCGTATATTTAGCATGGATAACATTCTATTTTGGGTCAATTTGTGTCTATTTGTATTATGCAAATGAAAAAAATGGTGCAGATAGGGAAGTGGTTTACTCTGCAACACGATTGAAAACAGCCCTCTATCTTTTGATTGTATTGAGCATCCTTGCCAACTATTTTTACTTTCAAAACGCCGCTTCAAAACTGCAAGGTTTAGCCAATTTAGCCATGTTGCGCAGCAGCGAAGCCCGAGAAGTTTTGACGGAATCAAATATGTTTTTCAACCTATTTGGTCGGTCGTATAACATTTATATTCCAATGGCTTTTTTGCTTTTCAACAAAAAAAAGCTCTCTCCATATATATTGGCGATCATCGTCATTATCGCTTTGGCGACAAGTGCTTCTACTTTTACACGCGCGCCTATTCTCAATGTGTTGATTTGCGTCCTCGTTTCAGTTGTTTTATCAGGTAAAAAAATTCGATTAAATGCCCTGACAGCCAGCTTTGCCTTAGGTTTTGTTGGACTTTTATATTATTTGACAAACGAAATCAATACTAAATTATCCCTTGTTAAGGTCAAAAATGCGGATGAACTGTTCGTAAACACAGTGTATGTATATATTTTTGGCGGTATCAGAGCCTATCAAGATATTCTTGAAGGGCAATACATTGACCATCAAGAAAAATACTACGATGCGCATGCTTATTCTTTAGATTTTTTGCACTATTTCTTAAAACGTTTGGGTTTTATTGAGGAATATCCACGACTTATTCGGGAATATATGCGCGGTGCAGACATACCTACAAACGTCTATACGTATTTAGATTGTTTTACGCTCGACTTAGGTATTGCGGGTGCATTGATTGGTTCATTTCTTTTGGGCATTATTACGACTTATATAGCTGTTCAAGCTCAATTCAAGAGGACGATAACCATGACGACAATGTATTGTTTTTGCTGTTTTGGCTTGGCAATTATCTTTATGAACAACGAATTTATTAGAAATACAGTCTTTTTAATGCTGATACCACTGGCTTTTGTTGAGTTTATTGCTCGATTCAATATGAATTCCGATGACTCAGACGATGCCGTTTCCTCCATATGATAGTTATGAAAATTCATGGCGGTTTAGGCAATCAAATGTTCCAATATGCTCTCGGTCGCCACTTAGCATTGCGCCTTAAAACAGCATTAAAATTAGATGTGTCTTTTTACCAAACAGAAAGTAAACGACACACATCGCGCCGCTTTCAGTTAGATTTATTCCATACAGATTTGACATTTGCGACGGACAAAGAGTTAAATCAATTATTGGGCTTGTCGTTTTTAAGAGAACCCAATAGACAGCTTAATCGTTTCGGAATCAATGTTTTATCTAACTATTATTACGAAAAATCGCACAATTTCAACCCTGAAGTTTTAGATTTAAAAGACAATACCTATTTAGAAGGCTATTGGCAGACCCCTCAGTATTTTGAAGAAATTGAAGGCATAATTAGAAAGGAATTTGTTTTTAAAGATGTCCTAAATGCTCAAAATACGGGCTTAGCCCAACAAATAGAAGCAACGGAAAGTGTCGCAATCCATATTCGACGAGGCGACTATCTGAATAATCCAGTGCACAATGTATTTGATATCAGCTACATCGAAAAAGGGATTGCGCTCCTGCAAAAGACATTTGGCGACAGAATACACCTTTTTATTTTTTCAGATGACTTACAATGGTGTCGTGAAAATTTGAATACTCTTTTTCCAACTATTTCAAGAATATATTGCGACGGAGGGAATGGCAAAGAAGACCTTCAGTTAATGTCAATGTGCAAACATTTTGTCATTGCCAACAGCTCTTTTTCGTGGTGGGCAGCATGGTTAGGATGTGCTGCTAATAAGAAAGTTGTGGCACCTCAAAAATGGTTCAACGGAACGAAATTCGATGGTTCGGATATCATCCCAAAAGAATGGATAAAATTATAAAATATAAGCATAGGTAACAGCACGAATGGAGAAATTAGTCAGTATCGGCATGACCGTTTATAACACTTCGGAATACATTGAAGATGCCATAAAATCAATATTAAAACAGACCTATACCAATTGGGAATTAATAGTCATAAATGATGGTTCGACAGATGACACGCTCGATAAAATCAAAAAAATTAAGGATAACCGTATCAAAATCTTTAGCGACAGCCAAAATAAAGGCATCGCGAAAAGGCTGAACGAGTGTATCGAAGCCAGTAGCGGTGATTATTTTGCACGTATGGACGGTGATGATATCATGGTGCCTTACAGATTGGAACAACAAGTCAAGTATTTAGAAGAGCATAAAGACGTAAATATTGTCGGTTCTCTGGCAGTCATTATTGATGAAAATTCGGAAGTTGTTGCAAAAGTCATTAAAAATGCCCCCCAAAATATCCAACAAGTCGTGAAAAGTGGCGGGTATTTTATCCATCCGACCGTCATGGGGCATTTAGATTGGTTCAAAAAACACAAATATGATATTGAAATCAATCGTATTGAAGATTTTGAGCTTTGGGTCAGAACGTTTGAAAGCTCTAATTTTTATATTTTGGAAGACAATATGTTATTTTATAGGGTTTTCACAGCAACATACAGAAGTAAATATCACAACAGTTATCGGTTTACAAAAAGGGTTTTAAAAAAACACAGTCAAAAAATACCTCAAAGAGTTTATTATTCAACAGTTGGAATGGCATATTTGAAATACTTATTTTTTGGTATTTTCAAAAGAATGGGACTCTTGAACCGAAAAACAGCCATCAGTACGGCTGAAAAAACGCAGTTTCAAGCCCAATTAAACGATATAATTGAAAAATAGGGGAGGAGTATGTGCCGTATAACGGGTTTTATAGATTTCAATGAACAACATATTTATGACAGACAGGCAACGCTCATCAAGATGCGCGATACGCTTGCTTATGGTGGACCTGATAATGGTGGACAATACATAAACGAAAATGTGTATTTTGGGCATCGGCGTTTGTCTATCATTGACCTTTCAGAAGCCGGAAATCAACCTTTCGAATGGGAAAATTATGTCCTTGTTTTTAATGGTGAAATCTATAATTATCAAGAGATTCGCCTTGAATTACAAGCATTAAGCTATACTTTTCAGTCAGATTCTGATACCGAAGTCATTCTCAAATCCTTCAAAGCTTGGGGCAAAAAAGCAGTGCATAAATACAGAGGTATGTTTGCATTTGCATTGTGGGATAAGGACACAAAAAAATTGCTTCTATGCCGTGATAGGGTAGGTGTGAAGCCGCTTTATTGGTATTGGAAAGACGGATTATTTCTGTTTGCATCTGAATTAAAAGCCTTCCATGAACATCCATATTTTGATATAACAATAAATCAAAAAGCCGTTTCTTTATTTTTGCAACAAGGCTACATTACCGCCCCCCTCAGTATTTTTGAGTATGCACACAAAGTAAATTCGGGGCATTTTGTAGAAATAGACACGACAACGCAAGCAATAACCACCGAATCTTATTGGGATATTGAGACTGTTTTTGAGCAAAAAACACTCGATACAAGACCTGAAAACCTGATTTTAGAAGAGTTAGAACCGCTTTTGAGCGAAAGCTTTGGTTTGCGCATGGTTGCCGATGTGCCAGTAGGTATGTTTTTAAGTGGTGGTATTGATTCGTCCCTTGTTGTTGCGCTTTTACAAAAACAAACCAATCAACAGCTCAAAACCTTTACTATTGGGTTTGAAGATACGCGTTATAACGAAGCACATTTTGCAAAAAAAATTGCTCAACATATCGGTACAGATCACACAGAATTATACTGTTCAGAGGCTGATTTTAAAGAAGTTATCCCAAAAATTGCTGATTTTTATGATGAACCTTTTGGTGACAGCTCTTGTATTCCGACATTTATCGTCGCTCAATTAGCCAAACAACAAGTAAAAGTGAGTCTTTCGGCGGATGGGGGCGATGAGGTTTTTGGTGGTTATACGAAGTACGAAATAGCTAAAAACTTTTTCCCAAAATTTCAGAAGATTCCTCGACGGGTACGCCAATTGTTGCATCATGCTGCTTCGCCCATTAATCCCAATTGGGTCGAAAAAAATGCTTCAAAGCTGCCGATACTGAGGGGGTACTCAGGCGTTGGTAATAAATTTTCAAAATTTAAAAAAGGCATAGGTGCGAGGGATATCGTTGATTTTTTCAACCAATCGTCCACTTACACGACATCGGAAAGTTTAAAAAAGTTATTTCCATTATATGAGCCGCGTTTTTCACCTAAAATGCCGCTGCCCAATAAAGAGCGCTTGATTTCATATTTGGGCATTATTGACATAAAAACATATCTCGAAGGAGATATTATGACAAAAGTAGATAGAGCAACCATGCAAGTGGCATTAGAAGGGCGCGAACCTTTTTTAGACCATAAAATTATCGAATTTGCTTGTGCTTTGCCCGATTCGCTCAAAATAAAAGATAAGCAAGCCAAGTATTTGTTGCGAAAAATTTTGTACAAATACGTACCTCAAGAAATGATGGAGCGACCCAAACAAGGCTTTGCGATTCCATTAGAGCAATGGTTGAGAACCGATGCTTTACAAACCGAATTGAAAAACCTTTGCCACGATTCAGTTTTTATTTCGACTTTTCAATTTCAAAGTAAAGAGTTGCAAAAGTTGATTTTTGATTTTTTAAACAACAAAAACTACCAAAACGCCCATTTTATCTGGTTTTTATACACCCTTTTTTCATGGTATAAAAGGTGGATTCTAAAAAGTAGATAGCGTTTTGAAACCTTAAACGGCTAAAACCGTACAAACAAACCTATATGCCAAAAGTATTACGCATTTTAAACAGACTCAATTTGGGTGGTCCAACGCTGAATGTAGCGTATTTGACTAAATATTTAGAGCCTGAATTTGAGACCATTTTGTTGGCAGGACAAAAAGATGAGTCGGAAGCCAGTTCTGAATTTATCGTTCATCAGTTAGGTATCGAACCGAGTTATGTGCGCTCAATGTATCGCTCGCTCAATCCATTTAAAGACATTACGGCTTATTTTGAAATAAAGCGATTTATTGAGGAATTTAAACCTGACATCGTTCATACACACGCTGCAAAGTCTGGTGCGTTGGGACGTTTGGCGGCAATTCATGCAGGTGTGCCAGTCATCGTTCATACATTTCATGGTCATGTGTTGCATTCCTATTTTGGTCGATTCAAATCGGGCGTTTTTCGTCAAATTGAGCGTTATTTAGCGCAAAAAACGACAAAAATTATTACAATAAGCGAAGCGCAACGCTATGAAATTGCCGAAGTTTTTAAAATAGCCCCCCTCAGTAAATTCGAGATTATTCCTCTTGGTTTTGACCTTGATAGATTTCAGGCCAACCAAAAAGAAAAAAGGGAGACTTTCCGTTCGGAGTTTGGGATAGACGATGAAACAGTCTGTATCGGCATTGTTGGTCGTCTTGTTCCTGTTAAGAATCATGCACTTTTTTTACGTGGGTTAGAGTATTTAAACAAAAATGCAACGCAAAAATATTGTGCTTTTATTGTTGGAGATGGTGAAAGCCGTACTGAAATAGAACAATTGGCGACTGAATTAGGCATTTCTTATATCGCTGCGCCCAATGCAATAGTATCAGACTCCACACAACTCGTTTTTACGTCTTGGCGACGAGATATTGATTATGTGAACGCTGGCATGGATATTATTGCGCTGACATCCATAAATGAAGGCACGCCTGTTAGTCTTATTGAAGCGCAGGCAGCAAATAAAGCCATTGTTTCAACACGTGTAGGTGGCATTAAAGATATTGTTATCGAAGGTGAAACAGCTCTTTTAAGTGATATAGGCGACGAAACGATGTTTTATCAAAATTTATTAAGACTAGTTGACGATGCTCCATTTCGTCACAAAATTGGTCAAAATGGATATGAGTTTGTAATGGAAAGGTTCTCCTATCAACGGTTAGTAAGTGATGTAAAAAGTTTATATAATAAATTGTTAGCGAGCTAAAAGCATTGGATATTTAAAATTTCCGAACATGCAGCGGACTTTTTGAAAAAAAATGCTTGATTTGTAACGAGGAAAGATTGTTGAGCACTAAAATATGAATTTATATTGACCATCGAGAATATATATTTAACGCATATTTTGTGAATAAAAAACTTTAAACTACTTTTGCTCGTGATTGATTTTTACAAAAATATATGAAAAGAATTTCCTTTTTTATCAAACTTTAGAATTTAACATTCGCCGTTTTTTCAAAAAAGTTTTTTTAGCAAAAAAAGACAAAAATTTTAGAATAGTAATGCTGATAAAGGAAATTCAATTAACAAAAAAATATAAACGTGTCGTTCAGATTGAAATGAACGAAATTTCAAGTTCGGTCATTGACTCTCTTATTGCTAAGGGCAAATTACCAAATTTTGAGAAATTACAACGTGAATGGACTTTTTTGAAGACAACTTCAGAAACTGATTATAACAAGTTAGAGCCTTGGATACAATGGGTGACAGCGCATACTGGTAAAACTTTTGATGAGCATCAGATTTTTCACCTTAGTGATGTACACCAACTCAAACACAAACAAATTTGGGAATCGCTTAGCGAACAAAACATCGAGTCTGGCATCATTGGCAGCATGAATGTTTTACGTCGCAATACTGAGGGGGGTATTTTTTTCTCTGATCCTTGGGCGATTCAAAACGAAACATATCCTGCCAGCCTTCGTCCTTTGTGGGAAATCATCTCTCGGCGTGTTCAAGGTCATGCCACTTCTAGTGTAACTTTTGGTGATATAGTGAAAGGTTTACGCTCGTGTTTGCAGTTTCGTTTGCCTGTGAAGCTCTATGCGCAAATGGCGTATCAAATCGTGAGTCAGAAGTTGAATCCAAAAAATAAATGGAAATTGGCGACTGTTTTTGATTGGTTTTTAGTGCATATCTTCAAAAGTGTCCTTAAATCTACAAACTTCGGTTATTATACCTTGTTTTTGAATGCAACAGCTCATTATCAACATCATTATTGGCGATCTTTTGATGGGAAAGATTTTGATCCATCTATAAAATACCCAGATATTAATGATGAGGATGACCCTATGACGTATGGATATACAGCGTATGATAAAATTTTGGGTGAGATTTTCTCTATCACAGAACGCGACCCCGATACCCTTGTCGTCATTCTTTCTGCTCTGTCTCAAATACCTTATACAGCCAAAGAAGCGGAAGGTGGCATGAATTATTACAGACTCAATGACCACAAAGCCTTTGCTCAATCTATTGGTTTAGGCGATGCTTACGAAATTTTCCCGATGATGAGCCGCGATTGGCAAATCAGATATTCAGATGATATTGACCGTCAAAAAGCGATTAATATTTTGCGGCATTTGACCATTAATGGCGAAGAATTATTCGAAATCAACGAATCTACTGAGGGGTTCATTTACATTGAAACAAAATATACAAAAGGTATAAAAAAGACTGATAATATCCTTGATAGACAAGGAAACAGCGTCGCATGTTTTATGGATGTTTTTACAAATACCGCTATCAAAAGTGGGCATCATACGGGCTTAGGGAATCTTTGGCTTTCTGATAAAAATATAAATTTGCCGCAGGGAACAAAAGTTCCGCTTACTTTTTTGTATGACTTTACAAAAAATGCTCTTGGTGTAAAAAAATTACAACCACAGTAAAATAAAAGGGTTTGAATGTCAACGGCATATTCAATCCCTTTTGTTTCTTACCTCTTCTCTTAGAACTCAATTTAATCAAAATCATATAACTATGAAAGTTGCTCTTATCACGGGTGTCACTGGTCAAGACGGTGCATACCTTGCTGAACTCCTTTTGAAAAAAGGCTATAAAGTTCATGGCATCAAACGCCGCGCTTCGTTGTTCAATACAGACAGAATTGATCATTTGTATCAAGATCCGCACGTGGACAATGTAAACTTTATTTTGCACTATGGCGATTTGACGGATTCGACTAATCTCATCCGCATTATCCAAGAAATTCAACCCGACGAAATTTACAATTTAGGTGCTATGTCGCATGTTCAGGTCTCTTTCGAAATGCCTGAATATGCTGCTGATGCTGATGGTATTGGTACTTTACGCCTACTTGAAGCCATTCGTTTACTGGGTTTAACGAAAAAAACACGGATTTATCAAGCCTCTACTTCCGAGTTGTATGGTTTGGTCCAAGAAGTGCCACAGTCTGAAAAAACGCCATTTTATCCGCGTTCGCCTTATGCTGTTGCTAAATTGTACGCCTATTGGATTACGGTTAATTACCGCGAGGCTTACGATATGTTTGCGTGTAATGGCATTTTGTTCAATCACGAATCACCTTTGCGTGGTGAAACTTTTGTTACGCGTAAAATCACCCGTGCCGTTGCTAAAATCGCATTGGGTTTACAAGATAAAATGTACATGGGCAACCTCGATGCCAAACGCGATTGGGGTCATGCAAAAGACTATGTCGAAGCCATGTACTTGATTTTACAGCAAGACACACCCGAAGATTTCGTCATAGCCACAGGCGTAACAACTGAAGTACGTGAATTCATCCGTATGGCTTTTGCAGAAGTTGGTATCGTAATAGGTTTTCAAGGTACAGGCATTGATGAAAAAGGCTATGTCGTAGCGTGTTCTAACCCTGATTATCAAATTGAAATGGGTCGTGAAGTCGTCTCTATTGATCCGCGTTATTTCCGTCCAACAGAAGTTGAATTGCTTATAGGGGACCCCACAAAAGCTAACACCAAACTTGGTTGGAAACCTAAATACGATTTGCCCGCATTGGTTCACGAAATGGTCGAAGCAGATTTACTCCTTTTCAGAAAAGAGAAAATATTGCAAGACGCTGGTTTTGAAACTAAAAATCAATACGAATAAAAGGGAAAAACTAAAAGTGATAAGCGAAAAGTGAGCTGCACACTTATCACTTTCCACTTTTCACTTAAAAAGCTCTTTCTTTTTTGAAAGAGCTTTTTGTGTTTTAAGCACTAACTTCGCACGTTCATAAAACATAAAAAATAATGAAAAATAGTAAAATTCTCCTTTTTTTCCTTGTATTTACCTATCAATTGAGCTTTGCACAAGGCGTTGGATACCCCCTCAGTAACGAAGCCGTTTATCATTCAATGAATAGGTTTGAGATACTTTATGACAATCCTTCCTTATTTTATTCTTCTCAAAAGACATTTACACGTGGCGATGTAACCCGCTATGCACAGACGCTTGATACGATGTCTAACATTCATTTATCGGATTTAGATAAAAAAGATATTCGTTATATTTACGATGATAACAACGATTGGCTGCTGCAATCGGAGCAACCGACGACATTAACAGGCAAAAAAGAACCGCTTGTTGGCACATTAGCCCCCCCTCAGTATAGGCTCAATAAGAAGCCATTATTGAAGTATTTTTACAAAACGCCTGCAAATTTGTGGGAATTAGATACCAAAAACTTCAGTCTGCGTGTCAATCCGATTCTCAATTTTAACTTAGGAAAAGATCGCAACGACGATGAACTGGTTTTTAAGAATCAACGCGGTGTTGAAATACGGGGCAGCATTGACAATCGTGTGCATTTTTATACCAATATCCTTGAAACACAATCTCGTTTTCCAGATTATGGAACAGATTGGGTCGAAAAACACAAAGCAGTACCCGGTGCGGGGTTTTATAAATCCTATGAAAGTTTGGTTTTTAAAATTAAAAATGGCTATGATTACTTGAATGCTCAAGGTCTCATCAGTTTTAATGCCACGCCACATATCGGTATTCAGTTTGGTCATGGCAATAATTTTATCGGCGATGGCATGAGGTCGGTGTTTTTATCAGATTTTACAAACAATTATTTTTTCCTAAAACTGAATACAAAGGTTTGGAAATTTCAATATCAAAACATTTTTGCGGAACTCAATAATATTGCTTCGCAGAAGACAGGCGATAATCTTTTGCAAAAGAAATTTATTGCCCTCCATCATTTGAGTTATAATGTAACGCCCAACCTCAATTTTGGCATTTTTGAATCAGTTATTGCGAGTCGAAAACAACAGTTTGAATTGCAGTATTTGAATCCCATCATTTTTTATCGCAGCGTCGAACATTCTTTGGGCAGCCCTGACAATGTCAATGTGGGTGCCAATTTCAAGTGGAATATTGCCAAAAAATGCCAAGTTTATGGACAATTGCTACTCGATGAGTTTTATTTTAAAGAAATTATTTCTGCCAGTGAAGGCTGGTGGGCGAACAAATATGGCGGGCAAATCGGCATCAAATACCCCAATGCGTTGGGTATTGACCACCTTGACCTACAGTTGGAATACAATAAAATACGTCCATTCACTTATACTCATGGCGATAGCACAAACAGCTACACACATGCAGGTCAGCCCTTAGCGCATCCGTTGGGTGCAAATTTCAAAGAAATAATGTTGCGCGCCAGATACCAACCCCTCAGTAAATTAGTCTTTGATGCCCGTTTGATGAGCGCAACACAAGGCGAAAGCAGTGCTACTCAAGACTGGGGGGAAGATCCAACTATACCTTATACGAATCGAGGTTTAAAGGATTATGGCTACTTCACAGGCGAAGGCGTTCAAGCTAAAATTCTACTCATGTCACTTGATGTCAGTTATCAAATCTATCACAATATGTTCTTAGATTTCAATGTTTTAGCCCGCAAAAAGGACAGCGATGACCTAACACGCAACCAACGAACCCTCTTTTTCGGCGGCGGTTTTCGGATGAATATTGGTCAAACTAAATTGATGTTTTGAGGCATGTAATTACCGTTATGTT
>JAYVFS010000129.1:0-40420 GCA_043772905.1 Saprospiraceae bacterium
AATCAAAAGGACTAAAACATGGTGCGTAACTGATTGGACGTAATTCACTTTTCAGTTCACAAAAAGGCTTTTCGGTAACCGTTTTGTCCAAAGTCTAAACTATTTGGAATTGACAAATATTCCATTTATTCACAGAGATAAAAAACGTATCGTCTTTTCAAAGAAATTATCTAAGTATGACAGTTCAATTATCCAGCTTTCGCAACAGAGTTTAGATACTTTAAAGGACTTCTATTACAATAAACGTGTCATGCCAACAAGCGGATATGAGTGTCTTATCAAATACAAAAATAAAAAAGTTTCAAAAGAAATAAGGATGCATCATTACTATTTGAAGCAAATAGATGAGATTATCAGACTTGTCAATCTTAGTTTGCCAAAGGAGTATCAATTATATTATCTGCCAGTTGACACGGAACAGAATTGTGAATGAAGCCACTCAGTATATCAATAAGGGTAGGCAAAATTTTAAAGATATTTTAGGACACATACACACACACCAAAATCCTAAAACATCTTTAAAATCTTACACATCCTAATTTAAACACCCCCCTCAGTATTTATGAAACGGTTTCTACTACAATAGATGTGTTATCGGAATAAGTGGATACGAATCTGATTTCAACGCTTAATTTGCATAACTTGATTATAATTAAGGCAAAACAATGAAATTCACGGTCTCTGACAATTTGTAAAATGTGACAATTATGCAATTTAAACCCAAAATTGTGTAATACCCAAGTCCTACCAAGTATGCAACTTTGCATCGTTGAAATAATGTCATATCAACAGTAAAAATATTTCAAAATGAAAATTCAATTTAATACAGACAGAACCATTGTTGGTGATGAAAGAAATGAGGATTATTTTTCTGCTCAAATCGCAGAAGGACTTGAAAGATTCGCGTCTCATATAACGAGAATAGAAGTTCATATTTCAGACCAAAACGGTAAAAAAGATGGCAGAAATGACATGCTCTGCTTACTGGAAGCAAGACTTGAAGGCAAGCAACCTATGGCTGTCTCCGACCAAGCAGATACCATTGAAGAGGCAGTATCAGGCGCTATTGATAAGCTAAAAACTTCTTTAGAGACCATTCTGGGTCGCCTACAAAATCACTAAAAACAAACGACATAAAAGGTCATTATGGCATCAATCCCAACGATTTCAATAC
Source organism: Saprospiraceae bacterium (assembly GCA_043772905.1). Classification (GTDB taxonomy): domain Bacteria; phylum Bacteroidota; class Bacteroidia; order Chitinophagales; family Saprospiraceae; genus JAAFJT01. Next base: position 1,175 of record JAYVFS010000129.1, read on the forward strand.
CTCATCAATTTCATCATCGTCCATTGTTTCCTGTTCCGATTTATCATAAATAGAAAGCAAGTAGATTGTATCGTCCACGATTTTGACGCAAGTAATGAGCCTTGCACCACCGCTTTTTCCTTTGTTTTTTGATGAAATAGCCATACGGACTTTGTAACAGTCTTTTCCCAATGGTTCACCCATTGTTGGATTGGCTTGTAAATTATCCAATAACTGACGAAAATCTTGTGGAATGGAACGATGTTTTTTAGCAAGTCGTTTGATTTCTTTGTCGAACTTGGGGAAGGAACGATGCGCATAGTGTGAGCATTTTAGTAAGTTTTCTCAAAATTGTTTAAGACCTTTATTCTAATTCAGCCAATAGCTTGTAAGCATCCTTTTCGGCTTTTATCTCGCCTGATTCTACTTTTTCAACCCATTCCAAAGACTCCTCTAAATCGCTTTTTATCTCTAATTGCTTGGGTGTCAATATAGGTGTCGTTGCAATATCGCGTACAGCATCTTGGTTTCTCAACCAATTAAGAATCAATTGCAACTTTGATTCGTCGTTTAATGTGAATGTGAATGTGATTTGAGTCATTTTATTGAATTTTAGACAAAAATAAGGGATTTTAAGGAATCATCAAGTTTTTTGAAATGGTTAAATTCACATACTTTGAAAGGTTGTAAATGAAGACCGACATTTACAACCCCTCAGTATTTATCTAAACAAACTGATAATCCACGCCAAACACCTGCGACAAAAGCGTCTGCGGCGCATCTAAAACCTTCACATCGCCACGTGGTTGAGGTGTTACAGGTGAATTGGCTGCCAAATAATCACGCAATGTTTGATGCAATGTGTAAGGTGTGTTTTTACCATTTTTCACATTTGGAATACGGCACAACATCGTGTCAGGGTCACCGTCTCGCTCACACGCGCAAATGCTGTATGTTTTTTCCATATCCAAAGGTTGCCCGCCAACTAAAACCGATTGCACCCGTTTGCCGTTTTCTTCAAAGGCTTTGAAAGTCATCGTCATACCTTTCATTTTCACGACCCAACCGCCAAAACGTTTGGCAGCTTCTTTTGCAAAAACGTTGTTTAATTCCTTTTCAAGCCAATCTTTTATTTGTTTTCCTGTAACAGCAGCTGTTCTCACTGTCGCATCAACGGGCAACATATCGTAAAGGTACCCCTCAGTAATCGGCACTTTTCCAGATGCATCCACATTGCGTGGCGGACAAAAGCGGAAGCCATTTGAGAGAACGATGTCCGTGCCGATGCGCCATTTTAAGGCATCAATTATCATCGTATCAATCGTGTTTTCAACCACAAAATAGCGATAAAGGGGTAGGGTAGAGTAGCCGTGTATTTTGTGCATATCCGTTGCGAAAGGTTTCTCTTCGGCATCAATCAGGGCTTGAATCGCTGGTTTAGGTTTGAGTTTTTCGCTATTCACTTCCAATAAATCATACTTTTCTCCGACGATTTTACCATTTTCAACCGTCAAATCCAAACGTCCAACGAAAGAACCGAATGCGCCTGGCTCAACCACTTTGGCATATTTGCATTGAATGGGTTTGCGGACACGCTCGTGCGTATCGCCGCCGAAGATATAATTTACACCTTCACATTCAGGCGAATTGGCTAAGGCAATTTGCTGTGACAAACCCAAATGTGCAATGATGATGATGAAATCGCATTGTTCTTGTTCTTTCAAAACATCAACATAATACGCCACATTTTCATCGGGTTTGGTATAAATAATGCCTTTGCTGTACGCTGGCGATTGACGCAACGGCACTAAATGGTCGGTATAACCCAAAAAGCCAATCTTTACGCCGTGTTTTGACAGCGTTTGATAAGCAGGAAAAATCAATTCGCCTTTTTTACCATCGCCCAAATCGTGGAACATATTGGCGCAAACCTTAGGCGCATTGAGCGCACCCAACAACTTTTGCATTTTGGCTTTGCCAAACACCACTTCCCAATTGCCGGGCAAATAAAGGTCGTAACCCAAAGCATTCAAAATGTCCACATAAGCTGAACCTGTTGTTTTCACCGACAACATACTGCCTTGAAACATATCGCCGGTATCTAAAATAAAGGTATCGGGATTTCGCTTACGTGCTTTGTCAAACAACGTTGCCATGTGTGCATAACCCGCCGTTTTGCGGAAGACGATTTGGTCGTTTTCCCAGAACAACTCGTCGTGTGGGTGTACTTGGCAATGGACATCGGTGGTTTGCAGTATTGAAATGACCTTTTTGCCTGCTTCGATGGGTTCAAAATCCTCCTCAATGCTCTGTGTACTGTCCGAGAGGACTCCTTTGGAGTGGGGGGTATCTTTTATAATTTCTGCTTTGCCAATTACAGGTGTTAAGCCGACGCCGATGCCGCCTAATATGGTTTGTTGAATGAATTTTCTACGATCTGCCATGTTGTTTAGTGATGTATGATGAATAAAAATGTTGGTTATTAGCTTTTGAAAAAAAATATTGTTTTATTAAATGGTCTTAGGCATCCTTATTTGGATGATAATCGCTGACAAAATAGTCAAACTGCCTATCAGTAAAATAGCATATTCTGTTCCTAAAACATCTGCCGTTATCCCTGAAACAATTGCACCGATGGCATAACCCATATCGCGCCAAAGTCTAAATATACCGAGACTTTCTGCCCTTTGCGAAGGATGCGTTGCTTTGGCAATGGCAGATAAAAAAGTAGGATATACCAAGGCTGTACCAATGCCCAGCAAAGCGGAAAGGATAGCTAACAGCTTAAAACCCACACTATAAGGGATACTTAAAATGACGATGCCTTGCAACAGCATACCCCAAAACAGCATAGATTTTTTGGCATATACATCTGATAACTTACCAGTTATCAATTGCCCAATGCCCCAAACGGTCGGATAAATGGCTGCAATGATGCCTATATCTCTGTTGTTAAATTGCATTTGTAGCAAAATAATGGGCAATAAACCCCAAATCATTCCGTCATTAAGATTGTTTACCAAACCCGCTTGAGTAATGGTACTTAATGTTTTATCCTTAAAAGTTGTATCCCAAAAAATGTTTTTGAGTAAGGATGTACGTGACACGTTGGCCTCTTGCAGAACAAAAGACTGCGTATCGTGTATGAAAAAAAACGTCGTGAATAAACCCAAAACGGCTAAGCAAATACCGATATAAAACGGATAAGGCGTAATACCATAAACTTGCGCAATGAGCCCAGTCAAAAAAGCCACGATGCCAACAGAAAGATACCCTGAAAATTCGTTCAAACCCATTGCGAAACCTCGATCTTTTTCGCCCACTAAATCTATCTTCATGACGACGGTACTACTCCAAGTTAGTCCTTGACTGATGCCTAATAGAACATTGGCAAAAACAACCCATGACCAAGAACCCGCATTGATTAAGATGAAGGGGATGGGTAAAGCAACCAACCAACCGATAAGTAATAAATTGCGCCGCCCAAGCCTATTGGCTAATTTTCCTGTAAAATAGTTGGTCAAGGCTTTTGAAAAACCAAATGCAACAATAAAGGAAAGAACCGCTGTATTTGAAGATATACCAAAAACGATTTCCGCAAATTTTGGGAAAATAGAGCGTTCCATGCCCACCATACCACCTACAAAAGCATTGACAATGACCAAAAGGGTGAATTGTTGCCAATTTTCTTTTAACCCAAGCTTTATTTTTTCAGTCATTTTGTGATTATTTTGCCGAAATACTGAGGGGTATCTCTATAGCTACTTCGCTTTTCCTGCCGCCTCTTTTTGCTCTTTCACTTTCTTCTGAAAATCAACAATGGGTTGATATGGACCCAATTTGTGTTGCATGTCGGAGAATGAATCCGCGAATGGACCAAACGGATGGTCATAAGGTTTCGCTTCAATTTTAGGCCAATCTGTTGCCAAAAACGGGTGCTTAGGGCGGGGTTGTGAGTTCACAAACGCCGCTAAATCCCATGCTTCGGCATCGCTCAATTGTGGGTTTTGATAATTAGAGCCAAACGGCATATTTGCTTTTACATAACCCGCAAAGGTGGATACGCGATACAAACCAGCCGCCTCATTATAGCTTTTTTCGCCCCAAAGCGGTGGATAATGCCGCCCATTGCCTTCGGGCATCGGCAAACCTTCGCCGTTTTGACCATGACATGAGGCACATTTTGCGACATAAGCTACACTCCCACTATCTGGATTGGCGGCTCGATTGAGAAAAGCCAGTTTCAGCAGACCTGAACCTTTGGGCGTTTTGCCTTTCGGAACGGCTTGACCGAGCCATTTGATGTAAGCTGTGATTGCTTCCATTTCATGACTTGTCGAGTCCAACGGTTGCCCATTTAGGCTGCGTTGAAAACAATCATTGACACGTTTGGCAATCGTTTCATACATGCCTGAGCGTGCCCGTAATTTTGGATATGTGGCTGAAACAGCCGAATAATTATTGCCAAATGCCAAAGAACCTGCTTCTAAATGACAATTTTGGCAATTCATACCGTTTGAAATCGGTTTTATCATGCCTTCGGGTCCGAGATAATCGGACGTGTGGGCAATCAAATCTCGCCCGTATTGTATCAATTTAGCTTCGTCTTCTTGCTTTATACTGAGGGGGTCTGGTGCTTCCCAAATTTTAGCGGTGTCGAATTGTCCTAAAGCTTCCCGCTTTATCTTTTCAGTAACCGACTGCTTTTCACTCCTTTGTTTTTGCCAAAAAACGATAGCCACGAATACCAGGACAATAGCAGGAATATAAACGAGGTATTTCGCTGTGCGCAAGTACGCATAACGTTTGGCGATGTCGGGCGAAGTGGTCGCATCTTTTTCAAGTATGCGGCTTGCAGCATCTACGTTATTGAAAATCCTAACCAACACAACGAATAAACCTATTGCGCTGATGGTTAGTAAAGGAATGAGCCAGTCGTTCATATCTTGTTGTAAATTAGGTAATTGTGGTTGCGGTTTATATTATATGTCAGTTGCAGAATGGCTCTGAAACCAACCACTAAGGTAGTTTATTTCTCAATAAACCAAAAGTCCAAGTGCCTGCTATGGCAGATAAAAGTGTCACAGCCACCACGCCAAACCCACTACCAATTTGAGCAAAAAGCGGTCCTGGACATGCGCCAGTCATCGCCCAACCAAAGCCAAAAAGTAAACCGCCATAGATTTGACCTTTTGTAAAAGTCTTTGGTTCAATCTTAATTTCTTCGCCAGATAGTGTTTTGATGCCTAATCTTTTGATTAAAAAAACAGAGATTGCACCAACCACGACGGCTGTGCCTATCACACCGTACATGTGAAAAGAAGTCATACGAAACATTTCCTGAATCCGAAACCATGAAATAATTTCTGCCTTGACGAACACGATGCCGAAAGCGATGCCGATGACCATGTATTTTAGGTTGGACAAAGTGCTTTCTTTTGCGACCTGATTGTTGGGTGCTTCGCAAACAAATTCGTCTTGTTCGAGTACTTTAAAATTAGTTGTATTTGCCATTTTATATTTTTTTATGACCCCCTCAGTATTTTACTGTAAAAGGGCGTTTTTTTTAAATTTTACAAGGAAATGATGTCTTATTTCTTAAATGGATAAAGTATTTGCGTCCAAAAAGTCTTAGGAAATTGTTTCAAATTCTCAAAGCCCAATGGTTCGTCTCGCCCTTCTTTCGGTATGTAATTGGTCTTAAAAAGATAATCCCACAAGGATAATGTCAGACCAAAGTTAACACCGTATCGGTTTGGAAGATGCTCAGCATGGTGCCATATATGCATTTGAGGGTTGTTGAAAATATATTTGAACCAACCCAAAGGCACTTTGATATTGGCATGATTGAAATGTCCCCAAGCCAAAGTGAAAAGGTGAACAAACAGAAAATCTTGAATCCCAAACCCAAGCAGACTGAGGGGTATGTATTCGAGTGTTCTGTAAATCACATTTTCCATCCAGTGAAACCGCAAATGTGCAGCAAAGCCCATTTCTGCCACTGAATGATGCACTTTGTGGAACTTCCACATCCAATCCACACGATGTAAAAGACGGTGAATATTCCATTGAATTAAGTCTTTGACAACGAATAAAATCAATAATTGCACGACTGCGGGCAATTGACCGACTTGAATAGCGGCTAAATTTTGCCAACCGAAAAGGTTGAAAATCAAATCATTAAAGGCTGTTGAAATGACCATCGAAACGGCTGCAAAACCCACAAGTGAAAACAGAAAGAAATTGAAGAACATATAAAATGTATCAAGCCAAAAGTCTTTCCGAAAAGCCCCTTGTTTGTCGCGCCATGGAAACAGCAATTCTAATGACCAAAAAAACAAAGAAATTGCTATCAGCCAGTAGAAATAATTGTCCCAAGCAGGATGCATTACTTGCCCAACGAAATAGTTGGCGTAGCCTTTAAATGTATTGATGAATATGTCGGTGTAATGATTCATTTTCTTATAGGTTTAATAAAAATGGCAAACCGAAATGTGTCATTAAAAAGCCGCCAATCATGAATGAAATCGTTGCAATTAACGAAGGCACTTGCAAATTCGATAGACCCATGATAGCATGTCCAGATGTGCAACCACCTGCGTAACGTGTACCAAAACCGACAAAAAAGCCACCTAAAACGATGAAAACAAAGCCGCGTAGTGTTGCTAAACTCTCAAAGCTGAACAAATCAGCTGGCATCAAGCCTGCAAAATCGTGAATACCTTGCGCTTCGAGTTGTGCTTGAGTATCGACAGCAATGACGATGGTATCAGGATTTGAAATAAAATTTGTGGCGATAAAACCACCGATGACTAAGCCTCCGACAAAGAATAAATTCCACATTTCCTTCTTCCAATCGTATTTGAAAAAAGAAATATTGGCAGGAAAACAAGCGGCGCAAATGTGTCGCAAAGAGGATGAAACCCCAAAAGATTTGTTGCCAATTATCAGCAAAGCCGGTACGGTCAAACCAATTAAGACACCAGCAACAGACCAGTGCCACGGTTGGCTAATGAATTCTAACATAGTTAATTGCGTTTTTTAAATTTATGATATTTGTTTTATGAAAAATAACTGTAAATATCTGTAAGAAATCTGAATATGAGCTATCAATTTTGGGCAGTTCCTAGTAAAATTTTATTCCGATACAACCAAGACATAATGCGGCGTTTGAAGTCGATACATTGACCACCGCTCTTGTGATTGGTCGAAAGGAAAAGTTTCCATTGCCTCGTTGTTGTAGACAAATTCTGCCAATACCAACTTACCATAACCTGTAACAATTGGGCAAGAAGTATAACCTGTATAGCGCACTGTAAGCGGCATTTGCCAAAGTACTTTGACGTATAAAATCGGGCGCAGACTGAGGGGGTGTGACGTGAATCATATTCAAAGTCCACCCATGTTTCTTAATCTTTGTTGTGTTCACTCAAACCGATGAATTTTGCCCGTTTATGGGATTCCTCCCTCACAATGAGTTTTTGATAAAAATTGAGCTCAATGTCTGCGTGTTTGCAAACATTCAAAAGGGTGTCTTCGTGTTTTTGTGTTTTGTTCAGATTAGAAAGCCCTCACTTTTTGCTTTCTACATTTTGCACCGCTAGGGATGCCCTCTACTTCCCTGCGTGCCGTATCTTGAATGTTGAAAATACCTGCACCAACCCAAGACCAAGCGGGTTGATAATAATACTTGTCAGCAGGGTCAATGACCGCAATATCGAGTTTGCGGTCATTGAGCAGCAATTTTGCTGCTACCGAAATTCCTGCGTTGCCGCCGCCTATGATAGCTATTTGATGATGATTAGCCATAACTGGATTTGTTTTTGGTTTCTAAAAAATTATATTTAAATCTGATTGTGCAAATGTATGAATATGTATTCATGAACACAGAAATAAATGTGCATAAAAATTTTATAAAAATGCGTTTTAAATTTATAAAATAAATAAGTAGTTCAACACATTTAAACAATACTTTTTTTTTCAACGCATAGACACATAGACGCATAGACACATAGACACATAGAAGTATTTGAAAATCAATTAGTTAAAGGCTATGTGTCCTATGTGTCTATGTGTTAAAAATTTCACGTTTATTTGAGTTGAACTACTTATACTGGCTTAAATTGCCAACTTTAATTTTGTTATCGCCTAAATAGACCCCTCAGTATTTTCCCTAAAATGACATACATTAATGTCATTTTACTACGAAGGAAATACCAATTCTTTTATTAAAATATAAATAGCCATGACAAGTACGAACCAACCGAAGCCTTTTTTCAAAGTTTTCGCTTTAATGAATTTAGCCAAGTAAGAGCCGAGAAAAATACCCACAATGGCTGCGCCTGTAAAAGTGGTTAACAATGTCCAATCTATTTGATTAGCAAAATTCTGCATGTCGCCAGTGAAACCAATGAGTGATTTGATAGCAATAATCAACAACGAAGTACCGATTGCTAAGCGCATGGGTAGTTTTGCAAACATAACAAGCGCGGGAATGATGAGAAAACCACCACCAGCACCCACAAACCCCGTCAAAGTACCGACAACAAAACCTTCTAAAATGATAACCGGATAGTTGAATTTGATTTTTGTTATGTCGCTATTTTCATCTTCTTCACGTTTGTTCCGAATCATACTGATGGATGCAAAAAGCATAATGGATGCAAAAAAGACCATGATAAAAATGTTCTTTGTCACGTCAAAACCACCTATTGACATAATTGTCTCTGGAATAGCGGGCATAACATATTTACGGACTGTATAAACAGCTATCAAAGAAGGGATTGAGAAAATAATGGCGGTTGGAATATGTACCAATTTCCTTGTAATATTATTGAACCCACCAACTAATGAGGTTGAACCGACAATAAATAGTGAATAAGCAGTTGACAAAGTTGGCGAAACGTGCGCGACATAAACCAAAACAGGAACAGTCAAAATAGAGCCACCACCACCGATTAGACCTAAGGACATACCCATTAGAACGGCTAACAAAAGAACAATTATACTCACTATTTCAATATTTAGAGTGTGAAAAAGAATGTTTTGCAAAGGTAAAAGAATTATGAATACATGAACAAGTTTTCATGTAATAATTTTAAAAAAAAGCGACCATACTTTAAAGTCGCTTTTTTTCTCCAAATTTACTATATCTTTAAGATTTAGTAAATATTTTGTTGAATTATGAAATTACATATTACAATCGCAATTCTCAATACATTCTATGAGTTTCGGAATATCTTTTTCCTTCAAAGAATAATAAACGCTTTGTCCTTCTTTTTCAGAACGTAAAACGCCTTTAAGTTTCATCGTTGTCAAGTGATGCGACAAGAGTGATTGTTCAACTTCTAAGATTTCACCAATCTCATTGACGCTTAAACGAGTGTTTTGATTGAGCAAATCTACGATGGCTAAACGAGTTGGATGTGCGACGGTGCGCAATATATAAGCCGCTTTTTCGAGTTTTTCGCGGTTGATTTTATAAACTACTGTGGCTGTCATGTGAAATTTTTATTTATGATTAAAATATTTCCTTTCAATTTAAAATGCAAAAGTATGAATAACTGTTCATATTAACAAGTACAAACGTACTTTATGTAAAAACTTTATTTTTTTAATGTTTTTCAAAGCAAAAAGAGGTCGAATTTAAAAAAAATACTGAAGGGAGGACTTTGAAACAGAATAAGGGGCATTGCATTTTTTTAAAATGATACAATGAGGAATATTAATGTAGAGCATGATTTTACTCAACACTTTTATAAAAGAAATTAAGCTAATTTTGCACCCATACTGCGAGAGCAGTTTTTTTAGAAACACAATATGGTTAAATGTTCATTTATTAATTTGATAAAAAATCAATCTTATGAAAGTAGAACAAATTTATACGGGATGCATCGCTCATGCGGCTTATTACCTTGAAAACAATGGCGAAGCTGCCATTTTTGACCCTTTACGTGAGGTTCAACCATATATTAATAGAGCCCAAAAAGACAATGCAAAGATAAAATACGTCTTTGAAACCCATTTTCACGCCGATTTTGTGAGTGGTCATTTGGATTTGATGGCAAAAACAGGCGCAGAAATCGTCTTTGGCCCAACTGCGAAACCTGCCTATAAAGCCACGATTGCAGAAGACAATCAGATTTTTAAAGTAGGCAACTACTCTGTAAAAGTCATTCATACGCCTGGGCATACGATGGAAAGTACGACTTATTTGTTGATTGATGAACACGGCAAAGAACACGGTATTATCTCTGGCGACACCTTATTTATAGGTGATGTCGGTCGCCCCGATTTGGCGCAACACGTTATTGCAGATTTGACGGAAGAGAAATTGGCGGGGCATCTTTTTGATTCATTACGCAACAAAATCATGCCTTTGAGCGACCATTTGATTGTTTATCCGAATCATGGTGCGGGCAGTGCTTGCGGCAAAAACATGAGTAAAGAGACCACCGACACGCTCGGTCATCAGAAAAAAGTGAATTATGCCCTCAATCCAAACCTCACAAAAGAGCAATTTATCAAGGAAATACTGACGGGTCTGACACCGCCTCCTGGCTATTTTCCGCAAAATGTGTTGATGAATATCAAAGGTTATGAGAGTTTAGATACCATCATGGACAGAGGCAAAAAGCCGCTTTCTGTAACGGAATTTGAGGTCATTGCCAACGAAACCCACGCTTTGGTTTTGGATACACGCAGTGCCGAAAATTTCGCTAAAGGTTTTATTCCTAATAGTATAAACATCGGCATAGATGGTAGTTTTGCTCAATGGGTCGGTGAAATGATTCCAGATGTGAAGCAAGAAATTTTATTGATAACAGAGGAAGGACGTGAGGAAGAATCCATCACACGCCTGTCTCGTGTCGGTTATGACCATACGATTGGCTACCTAAAAGGCGGTTTTGACGCATGGAAAAACGCAGGTAAGGATGTCGAAACAGTCGGACGCATTTCTGCCGAAGAATTTGCGGCACAATACGCAAAAGGGGAGGCGTTGGTTATTGATATCAGAAAGAAAAGCGAGTTCGATTCAGAACACGTTGATGGTGCTTTGAACATTCCTTTGAATCAAATCAATGACCACTTGGCGCAATTTCCTAAGGAAAAACCGTTCATTTTACATTGTGGCAGCGGCTATCGCACGATGATTGCGGCTTCGATATTGAAGCAAAGGGGTTGGGAAAACTTTACAGATGTGCGTGGTGGTTTTGCCGATATTGCTAAAACAAATGTGCCGAAGACGGAATATGTCTGTCCTACGACACTTTTATAATCATAATCACATGAACCGACTAAAATCGTTCAATTATTTGACCTTAGGGAATGTCGTAATTTTTGCGACATTCCTCTTTTTGCTTTTATACTGAGGGGGTGGTTAAAACAGGTTTTTTCTTTTTGGGTAAGAATATTAACATTAGAATAATAAAGAGCATCAAAATATGACGTATGTTTGCGTTATAAAACATAAAGAAAATGTATGCTAAAACAACAGAGTTTGATGAACAACAACAACAATTGGCTAAGTATGCCAAATTGTTGTCGCATCCTGCACGGATAGCAATTATTCAACTTTTGGCGAGTAAACAGACATGTATTTCAGGCGATATTGCCAATGAACTACCCCTCAGTAGGACAACTGTTTCGCAGCATTTACAAGAGCTGAAAAATGCGGATTTGATCAAGGGAACTATTGATGGGGTCACAATTTGTTATTGCCTAAATTTGGTTGAATTTGAAAAAATGAAGCATTTTTTTGAGCATTTTTTAAGTATAAATATTCAAGTAACAAATCAACGTTGTTGAAAAATGAAAATTTCAGAATTTAAAGAACATTTAGCCAACCTAAGTTCGGTTAATTTCAAATTGCCAAATGGCGAATTTGTTCCCAATCATTTTCACATTACAGAAGTAGGTGCTTTCACTAAGCATTTTATTGATTGTGGTGGTGATGTTCACGAAGAGCAATCCGCAAGTCTGCAAATTTGGGTTGCAGATGATGTTGAGCACCGATTAGAGCCACGTAATTTGTTGAATATCATCAACTTATCAGACAAAGTACTGAGGGGTGCTGATTTGGATATTGAAGTAGAATACCAAACGGATACCATCGGAAAGTATGGTTTGAATTTTAATGACAACGCATTTTCACTCATTGCAAAAGAAACGGATTGCCTTGCAAAAATCAAATGCAATATTCCTCAATCTAAGCCAAAACTCCGTTTTTCTGAATTGACATTAGCCAATCAAGGAGGCTGTACGCCAGGTGGTGGGTGTTGTTAAATTAGATTCAATGTTGTAATATGAAGAAATATTTAGCCGAATTTATCGGCACTTTCGCTTTAATATTTTGTGGTACAGGTGCCATTATTATCAATCAAGAAACAGGCGGTGTCATTTCTCACGTAGGCGTTGCAGCCACATTTGGTTTAATCGTGATGTGTATGATTTATACATTTGGCGAAATTTCAGGCGCGCACCTCAATCCTGCCGTCACATTCGGCTTTTTTATATCGGGCAAATTTGAGAAAAAAGAGGTGTTGCCGTACATCGGAAGCCAAATTGGCGGCGCATTTTTAGCGACCTTTATACTGAAATTCCTATTTCCACTAAACCAAAATTTAGGGGCAACATTACCTGCGGGGACGCACATGCAGTCGTTCGTATTGGAAATCATATTGACTTTTCTGCTGATGCTTGTGATATTAAATGTATCTCAAGGCTCAAAAGAAACAGGTCTTTTTGCGGGTATAGCGATAGGTGGAACGGTACTTTTAGAAGCCATGTTTGCGGGGCCGATTTGTGGGGCTTCCATGAATCCTGTGAGAAGTTTATCGCCCGCAATCGTTTCGGGGAATGTGGCTGCGCTTTGGATTTATATTTTAGCACCCATTTTGGGTGTCATTTTAGCCGTTTTAGCATGGAAAGTCTTGAAAGAGACGGTATAGAAGAGAATAATATTTCAAAATAAAATTTAAAACAACCTTATGTATCAAAAAATAAGAACACTTCTCAACGGTTTAGAAGCCCGTTTTGACGATATTCCAGAAGAAAGGAAGATAATTTTAAGCAAAATTGCCACCTATATTCAAGCAAAATATGCTAAAAACGAGCCTATCAATTTGGTTTATATCTGCACCCACAACTCGCGTAGAAGCCATTTTGGGCAAATTGCGGCAGCAGTTGCAGCTGATTTCTATAGTATTGTCAATGTAAATGTTTTTTCGGGCGGCACAGAAGCGACAGCTTTTCATCCCAATGCCATAAAAGCCTTGACGGATTTGGGCTTTAATATTCATTCAGAAGATGAAACCGTCAAAAATCCGATTTGGAACGTCCAATTTGGGGTCAATACAGGCACCCTGTGTTTTTCAAAAGTGCATGACGATGCTGCCAATCCGTCCAAAAATTTTGCTGCCATAATGACTTGTTCTGATGCAGAACAAAACTGTCCTTTCATACTCGGTACAGATTTGAGAATTGGTATGACTTATAACGACCCAAAAGCCTCTGATGGCACGCCACAACAAGAAGAAACGTACAAAACAAGATTTTTACAAATCGCAACAGAAATGTTATATGCGTTTTCTTTGATAAAATAGTCGAGATACCCCCTCAGTATTTTACGATTTACTGTAAAAGGCTATAAGTCAAATAGGAAAAATAGAGGGCAACAAAAATAGAACCCTCTATTTTTCCTAAAATACCTCGTGTAAAGATGAATGTAGCGCCAAATAGCAAGACGCTGACGATGAGATTGAAAGCCAAATCCACATTCATGGAAGCCGTTATCGGTAAAGGATGAATCGTAGCCGTTGTGCCCAAAATGAAAAATGTATTGAAAATATTGGAACCAATGACGTTACCTATGGCTAAATCGCCTTTTTTCTTTCGGGCAGCGACAATAGTTGTGGCTAATTCGGGTAGCGATGTACCAATTGCGATAATGGTCAAACCAATGACTTTTTCGCTCATACCTATCAGTTTTGCAATGTTTACCGCACCTTCTACAAGGTATTGACCACCGAAAAGCAAGCCAACAAGTCCGCATAAAATAAAAAGAGCGGCTTTCCACGTTGGGGAGACCTCGACTTTTTCACTATCATCACTTACATGGCGTGCAATTTCAAACGTATAAACTAAAAAGATGGCGAAGAAACACAACAATATCAATCCGTCCAATCGGGAAACAAAATTACCTTGCGGGGCATTGTCCAAATAAACATCATTGGCAATAATGCCTAATACAACTGCCGCCAAAAGCGCAAATGGAATTTCTCGCCATTGCGTCTTTTTTTTGATTGTTATAGGATTAATGATGGTTGCTATTCCTAAAATCAAGAGAATGTTGCACACATTACTGCCTAAAACATTCCCAACGGCAATATCTGTTGAGCCTTTCAAAGCAGAAAAAATATTGACCGTTAGTTCTGGCGCAGATGTACCCAAGGCAACGATTGTTAACCCAATGACTAAATCTGAAATGCCTATTTTTTTTGCAATGGCGGATGCGCCTTCTACGAGCCAGTTTGCGCTGTAAATGATTAAGGTAATACCACCGAGGAGGTAAATGAAGTTAAGCATTGGTGACTTTTTACAGTTTTTTGAAGATGTTTTTACGTCCAACAAAGTTAGTAAATAAGCCTAAAAAAGGGATGCCGGTTGTCGTTAAATCAAAAAGTGTAATTCATAATCAAGTTATAATTTGTCATATCCACTTTGTTTATGCGGTAACGATCATCGTCATACAAGCTGCCTTGATTCCATTTATGCGCAACCAAAGCCTCGATTTCTAAGTCTTTCAAATAGCCACTGAAACGGTATTTTGCGGACAGATTAAGCTGCGTGTAAGACGGTAAACCGTATTTATTGAGGCGATAATTTTTAACATCAGGCATCTTGTAATAGCCAAATCCTAGGGACAATTCAAGGTCTTTATACCTATTTTCATGCGAAAACAACATAGTTACAGCGTTCACATCACCTGCGCCTTCGTTACGTTCACGCTGCATAAACGTCAGTAATGGGTCGCGCCCCCACTCACGCGGGAAGTTAAAACGACCGTCGGTAGTAATGCGGGTATAGTTCAAAAGTAGCTGTGACTGAGGGGTAGCCAAACCAATGCGACCACCGAAAATATTAGATTTTGAGCCACGCTCGACATAGGTTTTAGTAGGGTCAATATTGCCACCATCATTGACCGCATTCTGATGAATCATTTGAAACGCCGCTTTCAATTTTAAGCCGTTTTTACTGAGGGGGTGTTCAAAATCGGTTTGGAGAAAAACGGTGTTGTTGATGTTCTCAATCAAATAATTCCAAGCGGACAGTTTCCAATTTTTAGTCAGTTTTGTATTTAAACCAAGGGCAAGCACGCCTTTTGTCTCCAAGTTTAGCAAATAATTGGCTTTTACGCCTGTCGTCGTTACGCCATTTGCATAAACGCCCATACTTTCAGCAATCGAAAACCAATGCACCGTAGAACGGGGTGCGCTTGCCCACAACCAGCCGCCTTGAAGGGTTGTATTTTTAAAATCCGCTATATTCAACCAAACACCTGACATTAAAGAAGGACGCATACGCCCATCTTGTGGATTGATAAGCGGTGTCTTGAGGAGTTGCCGCCCTAAGGTTATTTTTGATTTTTTTGAAAAATGAAAACGCAGATTTAATTCGTCTAAACGGTCTAAATCGGTACGATTTGAAGTGTTTTCAAGGTCAAAAAGACCGATTTCGTAGCGGTCTTTGACTTGCGTTGTCGTGTCCTTTTTCCCTAAATCGGTTGAAGCAACGTTGTAAATGAACATACCACCGATTTCAAAACTCAATCGCTGCCACAAAACAGGACTTTCGTAGTACAAACTGCCACCCACGGCCAATGCTGCATTGTCCGCCAATTTGCCATGATTTTTAGTTGCCATACCAAATGTGCGGGCTTTCATTTCAAAATGTCCCCCCCTCAGTATAGCGGCAAGAGAAGAGGAGTCTTTGGCTTCTTGTTGCTCTTTTTGGGCATAAATAATTGAAAATGAAAGGATTGAAAGGATAATTGTGAGTAATTTCTTGAAAGACATAAATTAAGTGATTTGTGCTTTTAAATTAAAGGCACAAATGTATGAACATTTATTCATTTAATGAAATTATTGTTCAATAAATCAAACTATCCTTCTTCACTTTCCCTTTAAAAGTCCAAAATACAAACGTCGTATAGGTCGCTACCAACGGTATGCCGATGAGGGTGACTATCATCAAATTGGTCAAGGTCAATTGTGTTGAAGCAGCGTTGTAAATCGTAATATTATTGTCACGCGTAAGCGTTGACACAACGATATTAGGGAACAATCCGATGGCAAAAAGAGAGATAAGCAAGGTAATAGTCACACCTGAAAACAAAAAAGCAATTAAATAACGTCGTTTAATGATTAGACGAGGGATATTCGCTACCGAAAAAATGGCTAAGGCTGGAAGGATAAAAAGGGTTGGGTGTAAGCGGAATTTTTCAGCCATTTGGGGAATATAAATCAAGGTTGTGACTGTGGTCATAGCGAACATAATGATGAAAAAAATGACCATATTCTTAGACAAAACTGTTAATCGAGCAAAAACGCGGTCTTCTGTCTTCAACAATAAAAACATCGAGCCGTGCATCATAAACAGCGCAAGCGTTGTAAAAGCAATCAAAAAGGCATAAGGATTTAAGAAATCGAGCCAATTTCCTGCATATTCTAAGTCTTTATCAATAGGCATACCTTGTATCAGGTTGCCCAGAACTAAGCCGAGTAACAAGGTAATGACGATGCTTGAAACGCTGAACATAATATCCCACGTCCACCGCCACCACATCATCGGCTCTTTTGAGCGGAACTCTATGGCAACTGCTCGAAAGATGATTCCTGTCAAAAACAACATAAATGGGACATAAAATGCTGAAAAAACGGTCGCATAGACCACAGGGAAGCCCGCAAACATGACTCCTCCTGCAATGACGAGCCAAACTTCGTTGCCGTCCCAAACAGGTCCAATGGCATTGAGGGCGATGCGGCGACTTGTTTCTTTATGCCAAAATAGGTGTATCGCTCCGACGCCTAAATCGAAGCCATCTAAAACGGCATAGCCTGTCAAGACTCCGCCGAGTACTAAAAACCACCATGTGTTGAGGTCTAAACCTAAGTACGTTTCCATATTTTATGATTTTTATTTTGTTAAAAAGGGCATATCTCGTTTTGTTCCCACTTCATCTTCTTCATGATTGCCCCCCTCAGTATCATCGTAGCCATGCCTTACTTTTTTATTCAAAAGATAGATGAAAAGGACAAAAAGCAAGGTATAAACCCACGTAAACAATATGAGCGAAAACCAGACTTGATTTTCAGTTACGACCTTTGACAAGGCGTTTGATGTCCGCAACAAACCGTAAACGACCCACGGCTGCCGACCCACCTCAGCAGAATACCAACCGACTTGATTACCTATTTGCGGCAGCAAAACCGACCATGAAAAGATGAGCATGAGCCATTTTTTGTTCCACAATTTTTTGCGCCACAAGAGGAACACGCCTAACCAAGACAAACCAATCAATGCCATGCCGATAGCAACCATGAGGTGATAGGTTTGAAAAACAAAATTGACAGGCGGAATTTCGTCTTTTGGAAAACTATTGAGACCACGAACGGGTGTTGTAAAGTCTTGATGTAACAAAAATGTCAAGCCGTTAGGAATTTTGACCCCCTCAGTAATTTGCGTTTTGGGGTTCGTCCAACCAAACAAATAAAGGTCTGCAACAGCTAAAGAATCGTAATGCCCTTCAAAAGCAGCAAGCTTGGCGGGTTGATTTTTTGATACACCGTCTGCTGACCTATGACCCGTGAAAAGTTGTAAAAGTGAAGCAAAAGCGGCAAAAAACAAGGCAAAACGGAAAGAAGCCTTCGCCGTTTCGACGTGCCGATTCTTCAAAATATAGTAAGCATTGATACTCAACACTAAAAATGCACCTGCTAAAAATGCGCCAACGATGGTATGAGACAACCTGTCCACCGACGACGGATTGAAGACCATTTCCCAAAAATCGGTGATAACAGCTCTGGCTTTTATGCCTTCGCCTTCGATGCGATAACCTGCGGGCGTTTGCTGCCACGAGTTCGCAACGACAATCCAAACGGCTGAAAACATAGAGCCGAGAGCGACCATGATGGTTGAAAAATAGTGAACTCTTGGGCTGACTCTGTCCCAACCAAACAATAAAATGCCTAAAAATCCTGATTCAAGTGCAAAGGCAAAAATGCCTTCCGCAGCTAAGGCAGAACCGAAAACATCGCCGACATAGCGGGAGTAAGTCGCCCAATTTGTCCCAAATTCAAATTCCATGACGATGCCTGTGGCAACGCCAATACCGAAAATGAGGGCAAAAATGCGAATCCAAAATTGTGTCATGTGCTTGTACATCACGTTGCCTGTACGCATGTATGCGCCTTCCATGATGACGAGCAAAATGCCAAGTCCAATACTGAGGGGTGGATAAATGTAGTGGAAGGCGATGGTGAAAGCAAACTGTATGCGGGCGAGTATTTCAACGTTCCAATTCATAAGGTGGTGGTTTCGTAAAAAATGATTGCGGTGCAAAATTACATGGTTTTGGAACGATAATCGGTAGGCAGAAATGATAAACAGTGTATTTTTACTGATTATAAATAGTACAAAGTTTTGTGTCAATACTGTCAAATGTTTAACTTACTCCCTATATTTTGACATACGAAAATCAATGACTATGGCACTGCAATTAAAGATAACAGCAAAAGACATATTCCCATTTCTCAAATGGAAAAATGAGGTCAATCGTGAAACTTTAAAAGCCGACTTCTTTTCGGGTGTAACAGGTGGTATTATTGTCCTACCACAAGGCGTTGCGTTTGCGATGATTGCAGGACTGCCGCCTATTTATGGACTTTATACCGCCATGGTTTCGCCCATAATTGCCGCCTTGTTTGGGTCTTCAAAACATTTGGTTTCGGGTCCGAATACGCCGCTTTCACTCATCGTTTTTTCAGGTATCAGCAAATTTGCAGAGCCAACGACGGATGCTTTTATCCAATTAACTTTGGTAATGACTTTCATTGCAGGTGCAATTCAATTGTTGATGGGTATTGCACGGTTTGGGGCATTGGTCAGTTTTGTATCGCATACCGTTATTGTTGGTTTTACAGCGGGTGCAGCGATGTTGATTATTACCAGTCAAATGAAGAATTTTCTGGGTATTGAATTACCTGCAAATGCTTCATTTATGGACACATACATCAATGTTTTTAAGCATATAAACGAGACGAATTGGTATGTTGCCAGTGTTGCTTTTTTAACGCTCGGTATAGCTATTGTATCAAAAAAACTTGCCCCTAAGCTGCCCCACATGCTTATTGCGATGGTTTCGGGCAGCCTTTTAGCCGTTTTTTTAGGCGGTGAAGATGTGGGGATAAGGTTTGTTGGCGAATTACCTTCGGCTTTACCTACCCCCTCAGTACCTGCGTTTTCTTACAGTAATATTCAAAAATTGATGCCGAATGCGATGGCAATTGCTTTAATGGGTTTAATTCAATCCATTGCCATTGGTCGCTCAATCGCTGTGAAATCGAAGCAACGGATTGATGCCAATCAAGAGTTTATTGGACAAGGTTTGTCCAATATGATTGGTTCGTTTTTCAGTTGTTTTTCCAGTTCTGGTTCGTTTACTCGGTCAGGTATCAATTATGAATCGGGTGCTAAAACGCCTTTAACATCGGTATTTGCGGCAGGGACATTGGTCGTAATACTCCTTTTCATTGCACCGCTTGCTGCTTATTTGCCCATGCCAGCCGTTGCTGGGGTGATTGTAATTGTCGGATGGGGATTGATAGACTTTGACTATATTCGTCATGTGCAGAAGGCAAGTCGGCGAGACAATATCGTTGGTATCATCACGACAGGTGCGACGCTTTTTTTGGACTTGGAATTTGCTATATATATAGGTGTCATTTTGTCGCTGTTTTTCTTTTTACAAGGGACTTCGCATCCTCATATTGCGACTATGGCACCCGACCATGAGCATCCACGTCGGCAGTTGATACATATCGTCCGCAAAAAGGGCATCAAAGAGTGTCCACAGCTCAAAATAGTACGCATTGACGGCTCTTTGTTTTTTGGTTCTATCGAACATATTGCGGCATTTTTTCAGCAAGTTAGAGACGAAGAGTCTGTAAGATACATGTTATTGCTTGCAAATGGTATCAATCGCATAGATTTTGACGGTGCAGAATGGCTCGCAGAAGAAGCGAAGGCTTGGCGCAATCGTGGTGGTGCACTTTATATTGCGGGCTTGAAAGTCATTGCACAAGATGTCTTAATTGACGGCGGCTTTTTGGGCGAGATTGGTGAAGAGTATTTTTTTGTCTCAAAAACAGATGCGATTGCCGTGATTTATGAAAAACTCGACCCCTCAGTATGTCGGGCTTGTACGGCGCGGGTTTTCCATGAATGTGCCGATAATCCGGATGAAGCACATGCTTTTGTGTTGCAAGAGGAAAAATAATGGGCTACAAGAAGGCAACATTCAAATTTCGCAAACAGAATTTTATTTCGGAACTCGTTCAATCTTAGGAAGATTTTAAATCTTCCTAAGATTATATGCTCGAAAACCTAATAATGTTCTGCTTATAAAACAGTTCTCCCTTTTGCCTAAACAGCCTCGTTTATGCCTAATATCACTTGAGATAATATTTTTTTATAAAAATACATGAATGTTTGTTCATTTATTCATTTGTGTTACTTATCTTTGCACCATCAACAATTCATAGAGAGAAAGAGTCGTTGATTTTCATGCAAAATATTTTAAACATTTCATCAATACAACACATGATCGTAGAGCAAATTTATACAGGCTGCCTCGCACAAGGGGCATATTATATCGAATCAGAAGGCGAAGCTGTCGTCATTGACCCTTTGCGTGAAGTTTCACCTTATATCAAAAAAGCTGAAAAGGCTGGGGCGAAAATAAAATACGTCCTCGAAACACATTTTCACGCTGATTTCGTAAGCGGTCACATTGATTTGGCTGCTAAAACGGGTGCAACCATTGTTTATGGGCCCAATGCTGTTACTGATTTTAAGGCGCACATTGCAAAAGACGGTGAAGAGTTTAAGGTTGGTAAATACACCTTTAAAGTCTTGCACACACCAGGGCATACGATGGAGTCAACATGTTATCTATTGTCAGATGAAAACGGCACGCCTAAGTATGTATTTACAGGTGATACGCTGTTTATCGGCGATGTGGGTCGTCCAGATTTGGCTCAAAAATCGGATGTGACGATGGAGGATTTGGCAGGTTTTCTTTATGAATCTTTGGAAACGAAGATAAAGACTTTGCCCGATGATGTTATCGTTTATCCCGCACATGGCGCAGGTTCTGCTTGCGGTAAAAACATGTCAAAAGAGACTTTTGATACGATTGGACATCAAAAACAAGTCAATTATGCCCTTTTAGCGAAATCAAAAGAAGCATTTATTGCCGAAGTGACTGATGGGTTGGCTACGCCGCCTGCTTACTTCCCTTTGAATGTGATGATGAATAAAAAAGGTTATGACTCAATTGATACGGTTATGAAACGGGGTAATAACCCTTTGACACCTGAACAATTTGAACTGGAAGCCGAAGCACACGATGCCTTGATTTTAGATACCCGTTCTGCGGCTGAATTTTATAAAGGTTTTATTCCAAACTCTATCAATATCGGTTTGCAAGGCTCTTTTGCGCCGTGGGTCGGTGAGATGATTACGGATATTAAACAACCGATTCTTATTATTGCAGAAGAAGGTATGGAAGAAGAAACCGTTATGCGTCTTTCGCGTGTCGGTTATGACTTTACTTTGGGCTATCTTAAAGGCGGTATAGCTGCTTGGAAAGCAGCTGGTAAAGAAGTGGATACCGTCAATCGCATCGCAGCAGATGAATTTGCCACACAATGGAACAAAGACAAAACCGTCTATGACATCCGTAAAGACGGTGAATATGCTGCTGAGCACGTGGACGAAGCGTTCCACAGACCCCTCAGTAATATCAACGAATGGATTGGTTTTATTGATAAAAACGAGCCGTTTTATATGTATTGCGGCAGTGGCTATCGCTCAATGATAGCGGCTTCTATTCTCAAAGCACGTGGCTACGACAATTTCATTGAAGTCGAAGGTGGCATGGGTGCTATTGCAAAGACAGATGTGGCTAAGACAGATTTTGTCTGTCAATCGAAACAATTGGTTGGGTAGGTGATTTAATATTATAGCAAGGAGATAAGCATCGGTTTTACAAATCATGCTTATCTCCTTCTAGCCATCTTTCCATCATGACATGTTCTGCTGGAGATTGATGCGTTCCGCCCGCTAAAATGTCCAAAAATTTATCCCAAAGGTTTTTCTCCTCGTGAAATTCTTGTTTAAAATCAACAACAGCAGCTAAGTATTCTTTTTTGTATTGGTCAACTTCTTCAGATGTGTAATCTTTAGGAATATGATTGAGTATAATTTTGTTAATCTTATTTAATTCCTCCGGCGTATATTTTTCAATCATCTGAAGTTCCACTCTACAAGCCTCTGCATAAGAAACAACCAACGGCAGAAAGGTCTCTTCTAAAGTACAAATACCGTTTTTCCAAGCCAATTTATCGCTATCAGGTAGGATTTCGCAGCCCAAACTTGCTAAGTTTTTACAGGATTCTTTGAACTTCGCCAAGTGTTGATCAAACTGTTGCCACATTTCTGAAGAATCAGACCTGTCCTTTCTCGCCACTTTTTCTTTTGACACATTGAGTGCTTGATTTATAGAAAATACAGAATCATTGATGTTTGCTACGCTTATCTTCCATTTTTCAAATATTTCGGGTGTGGCATTGGCTTCAACCACTATTAAAGCATGTTCATTCTTTTCGTATTGATCTTTCTCAATTTGTATCAATTCAGCATGATGTTTTTCCAAAACGTCACTGAATTTTCTTATCGCCAGCAAGGATTTGAATCCTGAACTATAATCTAAATCGGTTTTTGGGCTTGCTGCCAAGGTTTTTTGTTCGGAGTTAGAAGTTTTCAATATTTCCATGTTTTATAAGTATTAAAATTTGAAATGAGTTTTTTGTGTGAGAACCCCTTTTTCGGAAACGGTTGCCATCTGTTTGTCTAAACCTTAATTGTTTTATGGCTCAAACCTCTTGTTTTGTAATGATAATATCCAAAACGCGCGTTATCACATAAGATCCAATAAGGCTAACCATAAGACCTTCAGCCACGATATAGAGACTGATGGTAAATGGATTGAGGTATGCACCCATTTGTGAATTTTGGCTCAAATTATCCATAAGTGTTGGATTCGCATACAGAAAAAAACCTGTGAATACAGCGAATCCACCAACGCCAACCACAGATGTTTCCATCCCTCTCGCCACACCTGCTAAGTAGTTACCAACTTCTGTTGGATAAAGTTTATAGTGCAGTTTGATGACATAATAGATGAAAAAGAGTTGAATAACAACATTAAATAAACGTAATTCGGTGGACAGTATCAAGCCCATCGCATATACGAAAAGGAAAAAAGCAATGAATGTTCCCAACATCCAAAAGCCCATTTTTATTGAATTAGCTCGCATGATTATTTTTGTTTAAGATTATTTAATGGTGCTAAGGTCAGTCTATTAATCAAAATAAGTGTTACACAATTTTTGATATAAATTACATCATTCACACATCATAGATTAATCTTCAAAAGTTATTCCATCGCTTTATGGAGTCAGAAAAGGCAGACATGTGCCATTTTGACCTCAATATGGGGGGTGTTTGTGCCAAAAGATTGTTTTAGTATTGATTCTGAACGTAGAATAAGTCTTTGAAACAGCCTTATTTCATCAACGTCACATCGCCCTTTTTTATCAGGACTTCACCATCTGTGAACTCAATTTCAGCATAATAGACATAAACACCAGACGGTAAAGCTCGATTTTGCCGCTTCCCATCCCAACCAAAAGCTTCGTCATTGGGCGGAAAATCCAATTGTTCAAACACCAAAGCACCCCAACGGTCATAGATGCGGAAAGTCTTGATGCGGCGCACATTGGCATGGTCGTAAATGACCAAAACATCGTTGACAATATCATCATTGGGCGAAAAGGCGGTGGGAATAAATACTTTGTGGCAATCATCGTATAAAACTTCAATCGCATCGGAGGCAGTGCCGCATTGATTGGTAATCGTTACAGAGTATGTGCCTGTAAAAGCCACAGGGTAGGAGGGCAGAGGCGAATTGTCCTGCCAGTGATAAGTCGCCAGTTCTGCCCATACGTCAAGGCTTAGTTTTTTGTATTCACATAAAATGGTGTCTTTACCCAAATTTACTGAGGGGGGTAAAATGAAATGAAACCGAACGGAATCCGTAGCAGTACAATTGCCGCGTGACAGCAAAACAGAATATAACCCTTCCTTTTGAGCATAAATGACTGAATCCGTAGAGCCGGTTGACCATTTATAGGTTTTTGCTCCACTTCTGGACGCATCAAGACGGACAGAATCACCGCCACAAAGCGTCCTATCCGAGCCTAAATCTATCAAAACAGGGTCGCCATTGACGACGAGCGCAACTTCTTGTTTGAACTCAACGCCGCAACGGTCAGTGACGGTAACGACATAAGTGGTGGTTACATCTGGTTTGGCAATTGGGGTTGCAATATTTGGGTTGTTTAAACCTGCTGCGGGTGACCATTTATACGAAACGCCACCGTAGGCTTGCAGTTGAATGGTATCGCCTTTGCAAAGATTGGCTTTTGAGGGCTTATCTATCAACGTTGTGAATTTAAAACACACATCATGTTCATTGTTCAAACCACCTGTGGCGGCTGTAAAACCCCAATAAACAAGCGGATCGCCGCCAAAAATGTCGTTGATGATGTCACCCGTATAAATCAATTTCAAATCACAATCGAACCAGACTTGTAGTTTTTTAGTTGTTGCATTCCAATTGACGCGCAGGCTGTGCTTGTTGCAATCTTCTACATTGTTGCCGTTGACACCCATCGAGACGGGACCCGCCAATGTATTGGGAGAACTGTGGTTGATATCACCGTTTTTAATAATCGCAATGTGGTCAAAAGACGGGTCGGAACGGTTGAAATTCTGGTACGTATCCATCTCAATACCGATAGACGGACTGACACCTAAGAAGCCCATGCCCTCCCCAGGTTGACCAATAGAGGTATTGACGGGTTGAAAACCAAACACCATACCGTCCGCACCGTCGCCATCTTTACAGCCGAGAAACACATCGAGGTTGGCATCGAAGGATTGCCTCAAATCAATCTTTGTGGTGTCCCAAATTGAGCCGATTTTGTTATTGACAGCATCTGTCAATTGAAAACAACGGTCACCCAATGGCTTTGCCGAGCCGTTGAAGTGGAATTGAGCGAAGGCAAAAGGCTGGAAACAAACGCCTAAAAGGAGGATAAGTGTGTATTTTTTCATTTGCTTGCAAGATACATTGAACGGTTTGATTCGGGATATTCTTGCGTAAATTTTAGCCAAAATGCGGATTTTACTGAGGGGAAGATAGTGTTGTTAATATCTTTATTGAGGATAAAAAACAACCGAAAGAAAAAAATTACGAACTTGCGCCGTAAAACAATTAGGTAATTAACTTCCTATCAAAAATACTTAGGGGTCTCTAAAATTAGAAAATGCGAAATGACCTTTGGAATAGAAACCAATTAATTCTTGCGCTCAATCTGTATTGGAAAACGCCATATAATAAGATTAGCGGTAGTTCTAATGAAGAAATCAAAGAGTTAGCACCAATCATAGGCAAATCTCCTGCGGCTGTTGCATTTATGCTTATGAATTTTACAGCATTGGATAAAGAAAGACAGGATGAATTGAAAATAGGAAAGCGTCCACCTGGTAAGCTTGGCACTGAGCTTTGGTTTGAATACTTAGGACAATGGGAACAACTGACAGATGATAGTTTCAAAATAGTGGAAAATACAAGTAAAGAATCAGTGCCTAAGTTCTTTAAAACGGAATTAGATTTTAAAGATACTGAGGGGATAGAAAAAGAACGACTTGTAAAAACTCGGGTGAATCAAGGAGAATTTAGACGACGTATTTTAGCATCTTATAATGAAAAATGCTGCATTACGAATATTGATATTCCAATACTTCTTAATGCCAGTCATATTATTCCTTGGTCTGAAAATGTTTCGGAACGTTTAAATCCTCAAAATGGTTTGTGCCTAAATGTTATTCACGATAGAGCTTTTGATAAAGGTTTGATGACAATTACACCGGATTTTAAAGTAAAATTATCGAAAGATATTTTAAAGAAAAAACACGATAAAGAAATTCAAAACTTATTTATTAGATTTGAAAATCAACCCATTACACTTCCTGATAGGTATGCACCTGATCCAAATTTTCTTGATTGGCACTTTATAAATAGATTTGAAAAATGAATGAATTTGAATGTATTGAAGCTGAATATATAATATTTTCAAGGTCTCTTGAAGTAATTCTTGTTTCAAATGGAACAAAAAAACGGATTGTATACCTTTACAATCATGAAGGCATTCATTACCGACTTTTTTATACACTTTTCGATGTAGTTGAGTTTTTTAAAAACGGTGGTGGAATAAGTAAAAATTTTGAAGAGGATGAAAAAGTTGATGAATATTTAGGACAAATGGACTTGTTCAAATATTATCATTTACAACCGCAATCAATTTGAAGATTATCTATTTGCAAATACAAAATTAGAGACGCCCAGTAGCGGCAGACATAAATTCGGTGAAATTTATGAAAACGATGGACTTTTTTATTTTAAACTGAATTTACAAGTCCGTTTTAAGTAAAAATGAAAGAGCTTAAACGGTTTATACTGAGGGGGGATCTTCGTAGAAAATGAATGGCTAACGCAAATTTAACCAATAAATCCCTTACCTTTGGACCACACTTACAACAAACGCTTGATAGATGATTTCAGTCATTTATCAAGCGTTTGTCGTTTAACGATGTTTTAAGAACCAGTTTGGCAAGGTTTTCAAGGCATTAGTGGTATAACCTTCGGAAGGTTATTACTTTTTACCAATTTTTAACCAATAAATACATTACAAAACCTATCTTTTTTATGAAATCCCATATCTTAACTCTCGTAATGGTGTTGTTTTCAACCCATTACACCTACAGTCAACAAAACTGTGGCTGTAATCATGTTATTTCCCAAAGTGGCACTTATACCCAAAGTACAACAGCTGGCACGTTTAATTTGAATGTGCTACCCGGTCAAACCGTCTGCATCATGGCGGGGAATTATAATCTTTTGCGATTTAAAGGTTTTACAGGTTCTGCAACACAACCCATTATTTTTAAAAACTGTGGTGGATTGGTGAAGCTCGGTCATGGCGTACACTATGCGGCTTTAGACTTTCAAGGTTGTCGCTATTTCCGTGCGACTGGCACAGGCACCCCCTCAGTAAATTACGGTTTTAGGGTGGATTCAAGTGGTACATCAACTGCGGTGAGTATAGGGAACTTGAGCTCTGACAGCGAAATTGACCACATCGAGATAGCAAAATCAGGTTTTGCAGGTTTGATGGTCAAAACCGACCCTAACTGCGACCCTGCAACTTGGCGCGAGAATTATACGATGTTCAATGTCAACATTCATGACAACTATATTCATGATACGGGTGCGGAAGGTATTTATGTCGGTAATTCTTTCTTTGGAGAAGGTAGGACATTTGACTGTTCAGGCGTTTCGACGACGGCTTATCCGCATAATATTGTCAATCTTAAAATTCACCACAACATTATCAAAAGAAGCGGTGCCGAGTGCATACAATACGCCTGTGCGCCCAATGCTCAGGTCTATTACAACGACCTCGATCGGTGTGGCATTGATCCTTTTGCAGCATTCCAAAACAACGGTATGCAATGCGGTGGTGGGTCAGGAGGCAACTGTTTCAACAACCGCATTCGCAATGTCGGCGGCAGTGGTTTAGCCATCATTGGGCATTTGGGCAACAACCGTTTTTTCAATAATCTATTGATTAACTGTGGTGGAGATGCCATTTTTTGCGATGACTATACAGGCTCATTAAGTGGTACATACTGTGATTTTATCAATAATACCATCATCAACACTGGGCGCGACGCGTTTCGACTTTACAACCAGAACAATATTATTTTGTTGGCGAACAATGTCATAGTTGGTGCGGGGCTTACAACCAGTAGTGGCGTTGGATTTAACTTCCAACAGGGTGCAACTGGCTCACAATTGAACAATTATTACTCTAAGGCAGCCAACGTGCTAGGTCTTTTTGCAGATACGGACAACTATCGCTTGGCTGTTAACTCGCCGCTTGTCAATGCAGGAGAAGACATGTCAGGCTTCGGTGTTATCTTCGATATTGATGGCAATAGCAGACCGATGGGCGGCGTGTTCGATATAGGTGCTTATGAATTTGACCCAACTATCATTGCGCTTGAATTGATTGATTTTCAAGGAGTTGGACAAAAAGATGGTAATCATCTGATTTGGACATTTGCAGATACAAAGGACTTGGAGAAGATTGAGGTGCAAAAATCAAAAGAGGGTGTTCATTTCACCCCCCTCAGTACCCCCAACCCCAAAGGGGAGTCGGCAGTGGATTCTGACCCTTTTGACGTGACATATTACCGTTTGTTGATGACTGAGATAAATGGCAAAGAGGCTTTCTCAAAGGTTATTGCTGTCCACCGCTTTGATACTGAGGGGTCAAAAATAAAGGTGTATCCGAATCCTGTCAATACTGTTTTGAACATCGAAAACGCAGAAGGTAAAGATATTACGATTGTGAACGCTTTGGGTCAAGTTGTCAAAACAATTAAAAGACTCGATAGCATAGAACGGTTAAATGTGATGACATTACCCAATGGTATATATTTTATCAAAGTAGCGGAAGAAGTGGTTCGTTTTGTGAAAAAGTAGTCAAAACATGGATATTCTAACCTTGGCGAGGTTTGAAACCTCGCCAAGGTTTTTTCTCGACGTTTTTTTTACGATTATACTGAGGGGGTATCAAAACCCATTGACAAACATTTCCAAATCATCTTCCTCAACCAAACCCAGTTTTTTGCGCAAGCGGTAACGGCTTTTATAGATGCTCGATGATGAGATACCCAATATACTTGCCATCTCATTGGCATCAAAATCAATTTTGATGAGTGTTAAAAGGCGTATTTCTGCTGCGGACAGTTTAGGTAAAGCCCCAATAAGGTTATCAAAAAAATCTGGATAGCGTTGTTCAAACAGTTTTCGAAAAACCCGCCAGTCGTCAGTTGTCAGAATCTTTAAGTTTTGTAGTTTATCATCTTGTATCTGTTCAATTTCCTTCTGGTTATTCGCTGTCAGCGTCATTTTCAATTCTTGAATAAGCAAGTCTTTGATATCAAGCTGTTTGTTAGACTCTTCTAATGCCCGTTCTTGTGAGTCTAATTTTTGAGTCACTACGACCAAGGCTTTTGTTTTGAGTGCTTCTCGGGCTTCGACGAGTTCTTTTTCCTTTCTCAAGAGTTCTTTCTCTTGCTCTGCCATCTGCCACGCTTGTTTTTGTTGCCGAATGCGGTTCAAACCCATTAGAAACAATATAAAAAGTATCAATATACCCACAACCAAAACCAAACGGGTTATTTTTTCTTGGCTTATTTCTTCTGCCAATTGCCTTTCACGTTTTTCTATTTCATTTTGGGCTTGGAGTTGACCAATCGCCTTGTTTTTTTCAAATGTAATACCCTATCTGATAAGCTATGGCTTTGCTGCTCGTGGTTTAACGCACGTACATAGTTGCCCTGTTGTGCATAAGCTTTGCCGAGTTGTGCGTGAATGACTACTTGACGTGCGGTATCAGGTGTAGCAAGGGCTTTTTGATAATACCAAATAGCCGAATCCAAACGTTCGAGACAAAAATAGCCATCGCCAATGCCTTTATTATAACGATTAACGATAACCCGATCACTTATTTTTAAATTCCGCTGTTGAGCAATCCAAAAATTGGTCAACGCATTGTGGCAATCACCCTGTTTCAAAAATACTTTTGCAAGGATAAAATAAAGAGAAGCGACGTTGTAAGTAATCTGATAAAGATTTTGGTAGTAAAATGCCGTATCAACCATCACTTTTGCCGAATCCAATTGGTTAAGATACAAGTAATTGTCAGCTACAGCAGCCGCTGACGTTACCTTAAAGCCTTTTGCCCAACCATACGAGCAGGCGTATTGCCATGCACGAAGATGCCAATCTTGTGCTGACAGGTAATCATTGGCTCCGCGATAGGCGTTGCCAATATCAATCAAGATTTCAAATAGAACTGTTTGATTTTCAGTCTTTGGTAATTCCGTATAAATTTCATACGCCTCTAATAACTTCTTTATGGCTTCAGGATAATTACCTTGACGAGCGTAAAGTTCGCCAATCGCAGATGCAACATCGCCAACACGTTGGGCAGATTGAATATTAGCACTCACCTTAAAGGCTTTTTTCAAACAAATCATGGCTGTATCATAGCGGTCTTGACGCAATAGGATTTTACCACGTAGGGCTTGTGTGAACGCAAAAACGGTATCGTGTGGAAACCACTGTTCGTATAAGCCAAGATGTCTCAAAAGGATAGCCCCTTCTTTGATATGATAAAAAGCAGATTCACAAGCCAAACCGTACCATTTGGATGGCACATCATTGTGAATATGCCGCACCACAGAATCAGGAGATAGCAAATCTAAGGTTAAAAAATAATTACCCTTGAATCGTGAACTTTGAAAAAAGTATAAGATTCCTCATCGGTTGCCTGTTGGCAACCGATGCAAGCCGTCAAAACCAAGAAGACAATTATAAAGTAAAAACCTTTATGAATGGACATAGGAAAATGGGCTTTTGAATAGTAATATCATGTGAAGAACTGTAATAAACACAAATGTCCATAAAATGTCCATATCTAATGTTTGAATTTCTTCTTTTTTTTATATCTTTTTGTACTTTGTTACACAAACAAATAAAGATTTAGCACGTAATTTAGAGTAACTGGGAAGATGGGTAGTCAATTTTCGTGGGGATTATTGGCTGCCTCTCAGTATCTCAACTGCCTCTCAGTATCTCAACAAATTCTTATGTTTCCTACCAAACGTATCCTAAAAGCCCTACTCTTTCCGCAACTTTGCCTTTTTTACTGTCCGCAAGGACTCCCTTTGGAGGAAAGGCGGGTATCATTTCCTTCTCCTTTAATGTAATACTGAATTAACTCATTTTTCAAAAACTATTACAAAATGACTGTCATCCCCAAACAATTGCGGCAAATGTTGTGGCTTTTCCTCTCCTTTTTTTCAACACAATACGGTACAATTGTAGGACAAAACACAACCCTCTTTTCCGATAACTTCGAGAATATCCAAACATGGACTATTTTTGAGGAAATTGTCTCTTTCAATGCTTGTTATGGCGACAATATTGGCGAAGTTATACGCTCAACAGATATTGGCCAAACGGGAATAAATGCGCTTCGTGTTTGGTCGAACAAAAACACCTCAACTAAAAGCAACCATGTCATTGCAGCGCACACCATCAGCACTTCGGCAGGCTTAACAGGGCGGGCGCGTTATGGTCTTTGGGCGTACAATGCAACGACTATTGGTTTGACGCAATCGGGGCCAGAGATGAGTGTTCAATCAACACGGACGGTTGGCGGCGCAAATTCGACTTTTATTGCAGGCATTCAATACATTGGCAATCAATGGGTTGCTGATAAATGGCGCGTATGGCACAATGGTAATTGGCAGACCATCAAAACATCGGAGTTTGGTGCAACGCTTGTATCTGATACGTGGTATTACTTAGATTCAAAGTCGGCACAGAACAAGAGCGGTTTGTAAAGTATTAGTGGGGTAAAAAAAATACCGACAGTAAAGTTTTGAACCTTGCTGTCGGTAGAGTAGGCAGTGACAACGATTATTGTTTCATAAACTTCGCTTGTGCTTCTCCAACTCTAATGATATATGTCCCAGCGCGCAAAGTGGATACATCAATTTGTGGCGTCATTTGAGCTTTGATGACTTGTTGACCAAGCAGATTGTAAATGCCATAAACAGACCCCTCAGTATTTTCGTTCGATGACAGCGTTTCTACATTCAAAAAGCCATTAGATACAATGGTTGGATAAACCGTCAAGCCTTTTGACCCTTTGAGCGCAACCGAAACGACTTTTGACAAGACTTCTTTGCCGTCATTGTCTATTTGACGCAAACGGTAATAGCTTATACTGAGGGGGGTATTGTCCGTAAGTTCATAGTTTGAATGCTTAGTATTAGCAGCAACAAAACCCAATATTTCCCAATCATTGCCAGTCGTTTTGAGTCGTTCGACTTGGAAGCCTTTGTTGTTGATTTCATTAGCTGTTTGCCACGTCAATAAGTTGCTTGATGGCTTTGTGGGAGACGAAGCAAGCGTTGTGGCTGTGAAACTCAATAGCTCGACAGGTACAGTAGGACTACCAATAACAAAATTAGAGGTACTACCCACCATCATAAAGTTCTTAAGATCCCCATTAAATTTAGTAGCAGAGTCGTCTATTAACACAGTAAGATAGGCATTATTACCCTCTGCATTCCCTTGATTACATCGGAAGTTTGCAACTAGGTTAGTT
The DNA here is from genome assembly GCA_043772905.1 of Saprospiraceae bacterium. Classification (GTDB taxonomy): domain Bacteria; phylum Bacteroidota; class Bacteroidia; order Chitinophagales; family Saprospiraceae; genus JAAFJT01. The sequence continues at coordinate 33,874 of JAYVFS010000129.1, forward strand.
TGAGGTGTGAAGAAGGAAGTATTCATATTGTTCGCGATTTCAGAGGCTGTCCTTGCGACATTCCAAATCCTGATTTCGTCAATGTTGCCTGCAAAGACATTCCCTCCAACATTGTAACTACCAATATAAACATGAGCATTGTTGTTAACAGGCAGGACATTTGTGTTAGGTGTACCAACTAATACACCATTTTTGTATAACTTCATAGTATGAGTCGGTTCATCGTAGGCAACTGCTACATGATACCAAGTATTAATAACTAAAGAGGTCGGATCTTGTACCTGAGAATAAGAGCCACCACTACTTGTTTGATGACCTGCTAAAAGCGTTGCAGACGGTATCCAAAAGGCATGAGGAGAACCGGGATCTCCAGAAATAATATTATTAGAGCTACTTAAATTCGTGATGTAAATCCAGGCTTCTTTGGTGTAACTTAAAGGCAACCGGTTGCCGCAGTCAACATAATCATCCACACCATCAAAGTTTAAGGCATTATTCTGTGAATGGATTAAAGAAGTAGTGGAAAAGCTAATGAAGGCGACCAATAGCAGTCTGAGTAAATAATTTTTCATGCTGATAAAAATTTTTAGTTTTTAAAAAAAAAGATGAACTTGTTTCATGGCAACAAATTCATCTTGCAAAAATACATATATTATTTGAGCATGTCAACAGTTGTAATTCATTACTCCTAAAAAGAAAGAATATATATTAATGGTAATTCATAAATTGGATTATTATCCAATAGATATCGAACTTATTGCTCCTCTAACTATTTTTATTTAGTTACTTGAACTTTCTTCATCAGTACACGCTTGCCTTGTGCGTGTATTTTTATGAGATACAAACCCGTTGGTATATTGGCTAAATCCAAACGGAAAGAAGTAGATGATGCTGTTTGAACAATCTCTTGTTGTATGGTTTTACCCCCTAAATCTGAAAGAACAAGCGTCACTTCTCGTCCTTCAAAGGGCTTTAGGTCTATCCATACTTCATCAATTGCAGGATTGGGGTAAATATGGATATTATCCCCTTTTTCATACTTGATCATTTGAACGGATGAATAAGTTATGTCACCATTCAAGTCTGTTTGCTTGATTCGGTAGAAATTATCCCCTTTTTCTGGTGCATTGTCGTAAAACGATTGGTATTGCAACTCATCAGTGTTTAAAGTATTGTTGATGATTGCCATGGGTTCAAAGTTACCTGTGCGTAGATTCATCTTCTCAACCGTCAAATAATCCATGCGGAAACCTTGATTGGTCGTAAACCCAATGACATTGCGCTGTGCTTCGGCATGACCATTGATGTTGGCGACTTGATTGACTAACAAATTATCATCGTCATCATGATCGCGTTTTTTATTAGGACACGCCACCTCCACGATTTGCCATTGTTGGCTGTTACTGCCATCCCAATTTTTAATGACAATCTGTGCTGAATTTAACATTGAGGCATTTTGAACATCCAAAACTTTATCAGACCTGCCGTTGATTATTTTATAAAAGCAGTTACCCAAACACTCGAGTTTCCAATCTTCATAACCTCTTGATGTATAACGGGATTGATAAACAGGAGAATTATGGGTCGCCCCGCTGTTTGAGACGGCTTTTCCGCAGTGTTGTGCCACAATTTTGACATTGCCGCCTCTGCCAACGAAGATAAAACGCCATTTTTGATTGTTGGAACCATTTGATGCATTTTGAATAATCCTTGCAGCATTTAAACGTGAGCCCGCAAAAACATCTAACACCTTACCTGTTTTTTTATTGATGATTGAATAACACTTATCGGGGTCAATAGCATCGGGTTTGGTGACCGTTATCCTTTTCGTTGCTTGACAACCTTTGGTATCGGTCGCTGTAATGGTATAAATGTCTGCCGCTAATTTCTTAAAAGTCCCTACAGATTTTTGTTTACCATCATTGGGGCTAATGTTAAAAGTAATGCTACCTGTCCCACCAGTAGCGGTTACCACGATCTGACCATCATTGTTTTTGTTGCACGAAACGTTAGATACTGAGGGGGGGGTGAAGACAAGTGCTGGTGGTTCAGTTATTGAACCCTTTATCGTTGCTGACTGACCGACCGCATCAGTTGCCGTAAAAGAAAATGCGCCTGCCCCGACCTTAAATGTACCTATGCCTAAATACGGCGGAGTGCCACCCGTTGCGGTCACATCAACAGTTGTTGTGCCACCATTACACGATATGGGATGGGTCGTAACGTCAACCAAAAGAGGATTGGAAGGCACGACTGGGCTACCACCCACAAAGTTTGAGATACTACCTGTACGTGCAAAATTGACAAGATCACCGTTAGATCTACGAGCAGAGTCGTCTATTAACGTCGTAATAGATGTGTTGTCTTGACCTACAATCCCTTGATTACATCTAAAGTTTGCTATTAAGTTCGTTTGAGGTGTAGAGAAGGAAACATTCATATTGTTCGCGATTTCGGAGGCTGTCCTTGCGACACTCCAAATTCTAACTTCGTCAATATTGCCGCCAAAGACATTGCCTCCAGGATTGTAGCTACCAATATATACACGAGCATTGTCATTAACGGGGAATACATTTGTGTTAGGCATGCCAACTAATACACCATTTTTGTATAACGTCATCGTATGCGTTGGTTCATCGTAGGTCACTGCTACATGATACCAAGTATTAATAGCTAATGCGTCTGGATCTTGTACCTGAGAATAAGAGCCACCACTACTTGTTTGATGCCCTGCTAAAAGCGTTGCAGACGGTGCCCAAAAGGCATGAGGAGAACCGGCTTCTCCTGAAATAATATTATTCGTTTTACTTAAATCCGTGATGAAAATCCAAGCTTCTTTGGTGTAGCTTAAAGGCAACCGATTACCGCAGTCAACATAGTCGTCTGTACCATCGAAGTTTAAGGCATTGTTCTGAGATTGAATTGCTGTGGCGGTCATAAAGCTGATAAAGGCAAGCAAGAGCAGCCGATGTGTAAGTTTTTTCATTTAGTAAAGAATTTATAAGTTTGTTAAAGTGTAGGTTCCAGGTGTTGTAATGGCAAAACCGCCCTGTTTTTTTGTAAATTTATATATTCTATTGCCTAATTCTTACAAATAAAAAAAGGATTTCTTCCTTTTGAGAAAGAAACCCTTTTTATGGTAGATAACGAATTTAATTGTTTTATTATAAAAATACTGAGGGGGGTGGTTATTGCTTCACAAACTTCGCTTGCTCTGTACCGACTTTAAAGATATATGTGCCTTGCGGCAAAGGTGATACATCAAGCCCCCAAACCCCCGAAGAGAGCTTTTGCTGACCACGCAATACTTGTTGCCCTAAAAGATTAAGCACTTGGTATTCGCCTGTATTAAAAGTTTCGACGGTCAAAGTATTGGCAACAGGATTCGGATAGACTTTCAAGCGTTGCGGTTTGTTCATTGTGGCATTGACAATCTTTGAAAGCGTTTCTTTGCTGTTATAGTCTATTTGGCGAAGACGATAGTAGTTATTACTGTGGGGGGCATTGTCCATGTATTCATAACTTGATGTTTTGCCTTTGGACGCTACATAACCCAATACATCCCACTTATCACCTATGGCTTGCCGTCTTTCCACTTGAAATCCCTTGTTGTTCACTTCATTGGCAGTTTGCCAAGTCACTTTAACGGTATTACTGAGGGGGGTAGCTTGTAGGCTTAGTAGTTCAACGGGTAGAACAGATGTGACTGTTACCAGTTTGAAATTGGTACTGAATAAGGCACAAGCACCCCCAGAGAGTATCTGAGAAATCGTTTGACCCGTCCAAGCACCCGTATTGACATCTGTTTTGTAGGATGCCCCATAAATGTTGTAAACACCAATGCCAAGACTGGTAAAATCAGATGTCGAACTGATTGCTACCACTTGACCGTTAACTGTGTTTACAGCAACATAAGTATAGGCATAACTCGCGCTGGGGTCAGTGTCTATTAAGTATATATCGCCCGTTCCAGAGAAGCTGATTGTTGTATTACCATAACCGTTTGAAGAAGAATAAACCATCACTTTGTATTGCGTACAAGCCGTTAATGTGACGGAAAAAGAACCACTATTCATGGCAGTACCGCCTCCTGCATCATACGCATTAGACCCTAAAAACGTAGAACTACACGGGCTACTCGGACTAAAACCCGTTGACGTAAAAACAGAGGCAGTTATAAATCCTGACGCAGCATTACTGATACTAAGACTGTAAGTACCCGTAGTCGCTACGGCTATATCGAATGATTTATAAGCCCTTGTACCTACGACCGTACAAGTCGTGCCACTTGCAGAGTTTTTCATGGCTCTATCGGCAAATGGGTCAGCAGCTGTTATATTGACCGTTGTAGATGTCGCTGTACCGCCATAATATTTGCCTAATCCTAAGCTTAGTCCTGCATTGCCTACGGCAAACGTCGCAGCAGCAGCCGAACAGATATTGCTCGCCGCTGCCGTACAACTGGATGTGATGGTAAAATCAGCATCAGAAATATCAAAAAAGACGACACAAGTATTATCCGCACATTCCACTTTAATCCTTGCTGAACTTGTATTGGTAACGCCTGTCGGAATCGTGACCATGTGTGACCCTGTGGCGTTTGTCACATCCGTTGCTAAGATGTAAGGATAAGTATAGCCGCCATCAACAGACATCTTTATATTAACTTTGGTACAAAAAGCAGTTGTATTCGTCGTCCATGTCACTGTTGTTGTCGCACCCGCTGCAATACTTTCTCCGCCGTTGGGTGCTGTTACAGAGAAAGCACCACCCGACACAGCACTGACCGTCACTGCCAAGTCCGTAGAGTGAATACCGCCACCACCAGCGTTGTAGTCACGACCTGTTAAACGGAAGTTTAGGGTTCTCGCCACCGTCGGTAAAGGTTCAAAATTTGTGGCATAACCATTGCCAACAATAGAACTTAAAATTGGAAAGGTACGAGAAGGAGAAGTTGTTGGTGGATAACTCCTAAACAATGGGGCAATAGAAGAAGCGGCTGCGGCGGCACCAATAAACCCTTGTGTGGGCGTACCCGCGCCATCTTCATCATATTGTTCCCATGAATAATAAACGACATCGCCATTCGCATCTGAGCCGCTGCCTGTGAGCGTAAAAGGCGTGCCTGTGGGTATCGTATAAGCTCCGCCGCAAGGATTAACATTGACGACGGGGGGGGTATTTCCTGTGGATGTAGTCGTATGGCAGGAAATAGTCCCCATGAAAGTAACAGCTCTATCAAGGCTATTGGCATGAAAATAATCATCGGCTGTACCGCCATCAGGTATATTTTGGGCAGCACTACAAATTCCGTTGTACGACATCAGACTGTTGCCACTGCCTATTTCATAAGCTGTTGTGGAGCTGATATTACTTGTACAGCTACCCCCCGTACCGTTGAAAGTGTGCGGCATATTAAACATGTGCCCCATCTCATGGGCGAACAAGCCATACCAACCATTTGAGGTATTATTAGATGAGCCACTCCAACCCGCCGCTCTATCAAAACCCGATAAGCCGTCTGGTTCATTGGGGTTTCCCGAATTTATACCTGAAGAAGTGGCAAAAAAAGTACCTGTGGAACAGACAACACCTAAACCCGCAACACCGCCACCACTCCAGTTATTACCCGTTGAGTTATGTAATACATGACCTATATCATAAGTGGAAGATGTAAAGTTGATATTAACAACTTCGGCGGCTTGATTGGGACGACTATCCCCAGCAGGCATAGCATTATCAGAAGTAAACGGGTCAGTTGCCGCATTGGTGTACGTGACAGGTGTGAGCAATGTAAATCTAACGGATAGCTCTCTATCATAAATGGCTTGAATGGCATTCACCGAAGCCGTCACAACGGCTGCTGCGGATATAGCTGTACCGCCATTGTTCGCTGTGAACTCTCCTGTCGTGACGATGGCTAAACGAAAAGTGCGGCGAGTCGTGCCATTTGTGATAGATGCTAAGTTGGTCGGCGATTGTGGTATCGTCGTTTTGACATCTGGATTCACCATCAAGGATTCATCAAACTGGCATTTGCCTGTCTCTGAAGGTGCATCGCCACTGCCGGTATAAACTTCATGCCGTTTAGGATTCATTAGATCGTGTGGTCTGATACTGGCGTGTTAAGGTAAAAAAAAAGTTCCCCCTATTTTCCATATCTTTAAAGTTGGCAAACCATAAAAGGTAAGAAAATAGATGAGAACGAAAGACAAAGAAAGTGAAAATAGTTGGAGAATCAAAGCTGTAAATCGGAATGTAGAAATAAAAAGACTAAGCAAAGAATTGGCACGACAGCTACTACGGGCTACGATTTGGCGGCGTAAATCGCTACAGCAAGGACAAAGAATACGTGAATTAGAGTCAAAATTGGATGAAAAGCATGAATTAGAATCAAATAGAGTTCAAGTCGAATCGATACGCCCAAGTAAGGATGTGGTATTAGGGTGTTATAAATACCCATTATCGGTGGTATGGTTGAGCATCATACTATATAAATTTGGATTGAGTTTCCGAGGCGTTTGCAGTGTATTAGTATTCGTTAGAG
>JAYVFS010000130.1:0-4250 GCA_043772905.1 Saprospiraceae bacterium
GGCTGAAAAGATTAAAGTTGTGGCACGTGCAGCCTTCGGCAAAGCAGAGCGCAAAAAAGCTTTTGAAGTCATCAAAGAAGAAATCAAAGCGACTTTGACAGCGGCTCATGACGATGAATACATGGCGACAAATAAGAAATTGATTTCTGAATATTTCGACAAATTGAAGAAAGAAACGGTTCGTTCGGTCATGTTGACTGAGGGGGTACGTCTCGATGGTCGCCGCTTCGATGAGGTGCGTCCGATTTGGTGTGAGGTTGATTATTTGCCTTCCACACACGGTTCGGCAATCTTTAATCGTGGTGAAACGCAAGCCTTAACATCATTGACATTGGGTACAAAAATGGACGCTGCTATGGTGGACAATGCCCTCGATTCTTATGATGATAAGTTCATTTTGCACTACAATTTCCCTGGCTATTCAGTTGGTGAAGTGAAGCCGCAACGTGGTCCGGGTCGTCGTGAAGTCGGTCATGCGAATTTGGCAGCGCGTTCGATTCGTCAAATTTTGCCAGAATCGCCTTATACAATGCGTATTGTTTCCGATATTTTGGAATCAAACGGTTCGTCTTCAATGGCGACTGTTTGTGCGGGTTCATTGGCTTTGATGGACGCGGGTATTCCTATTCCACGCCACGTTGCAGGTATTGCAATGGGCATGGTGACGGATGGCGGCACTGTTACTGAGGGGTCTCCTTTTGTTATTTTAAGCGACATCTTAGGTGACGAAGACGCTTTGGGTGATATGGACTTCAAATTGACAGGTACGGTTAACGGCATTTGCGGTTGTCAAATGGACATCAAAATTGATGGTTTGCCTTACGAATTGCTTGAAAAAGCCTTGATGCAAGCAAAAGAAGGTCGTTTACACATCTTAGGTGAGATGGACAAAACGATTGCTGCACCTGCTGAAGACATGAAACCTCATGCGCCACGTGTCCTCGAAATCATCATTGATAAAGAATTTATTGGTGGTGTCATCGGACCCGGCGGTAAAATCATTCAAGAAATGCAGCGTACAACAGGCTGTCAAATCACGATTGAAGAAAAAGAAGGCAAAGGATATGTCAATATTTTTGCTTCTGATAAGACGAGTATTGACAAAGCGGCTGGTATGGTTCGCGCGATTGCTTACGAACCGCAAGTGGGCGAGGAGTTCACAGGCGTTGTGGCAACGGTGATGCCTTATGGCGTTTTTGTTGACTTTGCAGGTGGAAAGAGTGGCTTGTTGCACGTCTCTGAAATGTCTTGGACACGTATTGACAATGTTGAAGCAGAATTTAAAGAAGGCGATGAAGTCAAATTCCGCATCATCGAAATTGATAAAAAAACAGGTAAGTTACGCCTAAGCCGTAAGGCAGTCATTCCTTCCCCTGATGGTACGCCTTATGTCCCTACTGAAAACAGTGGTGGCGGTGGCGGTGACCGTCGTGGTGGCGGTGGTGGTCGCGATGACCGACGCGGTGGCGGCGGTGGACGTGATGACCGTCGTGGCGGCGGCGGTGGCGGCGACCGTCGTGGTGGCGGCGGTGGCGGAAGATACTAAACTGTTTTTCGTTAAAATACAAGCGGCTAAATTGTTGATATGCAACAGTTTAGCCGTTTTTTTTATTGTTTACTGAGGGGTAGTTATGCCGCCACTTTACGTTGACTTTGTTCCATCAAACCATCAAAACGAGCGAATTGTTGGCGATAAAATTCTTTATCTTCATGTGTTAAGCCGTCTTTGATGTTTTTTGCAATTAATACATCAATATTATCGGATAGGAAATTATTCCAATCCATTAATTCTTCAAAAGACATGCTCAACATGTGATTTTTGAGCAAAAGATGCTTTTCTTCGTCTGTGGCAGCGAGTTGATATTTTTTTACAAAAGTGCTATTATCTAATTTTTTCATTCTTATTTTTGCTTTTTTACTGAGGGGGTGATTATTATCAATGTTTTTTCACATTTCTATTTTTTAAACCTTTTTTAGACCGTTTAACACTTTTCTTCATATAAGTCATTGGTTCGGGTAAACCAACGGTACGCAAAACCTCATTGGCTTCGGCTATTTTATCCTCAAACATAGGAATGTCTAACAAGGCATTGAGCGCAGGGTTCACTTTGAATATAGGAACTTTTAGTTTATTTATAGCACTGATAGTCATTGTTTTATAATTTTCTGTTAATTAAAAATGCTTTGTAATTGCCGTTCATTGTTGTTGGTTTGTGGGAAAGAAAACGAACACCTATGCCGAGCGAGTATTTTACAATAAAATTTAATTCATTCTAATATAATTTTCTCTATAGTTTTCCGAAGCCATTTTTTCTGCTTCGTCATATGTCCATCGTTTAAAATTCATAAATATTTTAATGGTTTCATTATTTATAGTGTAATCTTTAGAAATTCTTTTTACGTAAATATCGTCCCCTAAAACTTCAAGAATAAGATATGCTAATGCAAAAGCACAATATTCAGGGTATTTAACTATTTGTTCTTCGGCAAATCGTAAGACAATCCATTTATTAGATATAAAGTATAAATCTCTTTTTCGCTCTGCTGCATTATTTAAATTATGAATAACTATTTTATCACCATCCTCATCTATTGTATAAGGTTCATCGATTTCAATATCTATATGTAATTTGCTATTATTATCAATGAAAATAAAATCTGGTAAATATCCTCTTTTATCTTCACTATCAAATGTCTCGATTCCAGTATCAACTTTGATAGAATCTTGAAAATATATATTTAAAAATGTGTAGAATTTTTTTTCAGAAACACCTTTAATATTAATGATTTTTTTTTGAGCTAATTCAGTTTTTTTGAAGTACTCAATAAATAAATTTACTTTAAATTTAGCTAGTGGTGTTTGATTTTCAAAATGCAAATAAGGGGCAACGAACTTATTGTAAAATTCAACATCATTTATATATTTTTCTTTATCTATTTGCTTTTTCTTTCTTTCTTCATGATATCTTTTTAAATTAAAGTTATATGTAGAATCAGCTTCTCTGTATATTAAATACAAAATAATAGCACCTATAATTAGTGCAAATCCAATATTTGTATTGTGTTTTGCTCCCATATTACAATTTGCTATACCAACTGTTAAAAATAAAATACCTAATATTATATAGCCAGAATTTGCCTCATTAGGAATTATAAGAGGCTTATTATTAAAATGTGGAACAGGGTAATTATTCGGAGTTATGTTATCGATATATTTGATTTCATTAGGATATAATGCAAATGGATAATTTAATTTATTAGTAAAGTGAAACATATTGTACTGTTTGTTTATGTATTAATAATGTATTTTTTTTTAGTAACCATTAATGCTTTAACTCTATTAGTTATATTAATTCCCTAAATAACATACTGGCTTTAAAATTATTTTTGGTTTATACTAAATTCAGCTTTTTCACCATCTTCAAATGAAATTTGAAAATCTAATACCTCATCAAATCCTATTTTATAAATCTCTATTATTGAATTTTCAATATCGGAATAATTTTTAGAATCAAATTTGTGCCATAATACAGCTACATGCCCTTCTTTATTTCTAAATACTTTAGCAATTTTCAATCCATCTAATAATTCTTTTTTATTCCTTGGAGTCATTACATTTGTAATATTATCTATCAATGCGTTTAAACTATATGTATTGCTAGAATCTAAATCTGATTCAATTATATTGGAAAATTTAGTAGGCTTACCAGTTTCCTTTTTTCCTTTCTGTATTTTATTAATGCAATAATCATTTTTTAAGAAAAGAGCTTTTATAAGTAATTCTGTTCCTATTCCGATAAATAATCTTTTTTGAATATTACGCCCCATTAGCTTAAACTTTTCATCTATTTTAATATCTTTTTTTAAAATCTTTGCAGCTGTTTCAAAATAAAAATCAGCCATTCTTTTAAAAGTTTGCCAATCTTCGTTTGTAAAGATTTTTGAGTATTGACTTTTTATTATGTGTTCAATTTCCATATTATTTTCTCCCATTTTTGAATATTATGTATAACTATTTTCAGATAAATTCTATCTGAGTACAAAATTACATTTTCCAAATAAACAAAAAAACATTCTTATAAAAAACTGATAATTAATTTGTTAGCACTTGTATAAAACAGATTCCAATATGTATAAAACCAATAGAAAAGTCGATTGACTTTAAAAATCAATCGGCTTTTATCATTCAAACTGCCAAAAAAAGGGCTTTATACTGAGGGGGTGCTTACTGCTTCAAAATCGCCTTCGAA
>JAYVFS010000131.1:0-12886 GCA_043772905.1 Saprospiraceae bacterium
AAGGTTTTACCATCAAATTCACCAATAAAATATTGTCCCGCAGAACCATTATTCGGTCCTCCTGGATTGATATTGACTATCAAAACCCATTTTTCAGCACCATTACCGTCTATTTTCAAAGGAAATAAATCGGGACATTCCCAAACGCCGCCATGTGCGCCTTCGGTTTTACCAAACTCCCCTGTTTTAGTCCAATCTTTAAGGTTTTTGGACGCATAAAACTCTGCATGGTCAGCAACCGCTAAGGTGACTATCCATTGTTTGGACGCTTCGTGCCACATAACCTTTGGGTCTCTAAAATCCTTTGTACCTTGGTTTTTAATAACAGGATTGTTGGCGTATTTTGTCCAAGTCCGTCCTGCGTCAACACTGTACGCAATGCTTTGGGTTTCATAATCTGTTCTTCCCGCTTTTTCGCCTGCCATATAGTGCGAAGTAAACATAGCCACTAAAGGCGGCTCTCCGTCTTTTCCAAAGCCACTTGTATTGTTTTCATCCACAACCGCACTGCCTGAAAAGATATAACCCAACGAATCAGGATACAAAGCAATCGGCAAATGTTCCCAATGCATCAAGTCTTTACTCACTGCATGACCCCAATGCATCGGTCCCCAAACCGTACTGTCGGGATAGTATTGGTAAAACAAATGGTATTCATCCTTAAAATAGACCATACCATTTGGGTCATTCATCCAGCCCGTTTTAGGTGTGAAATGAAATTGTGGACGGTGTTGTTCTACCACTTGCGTAGTCTTTTTATCAGATGAACAGGCATAGATGAAGGATATACCTATAAATAAGAGAATTATTTTTTTCATGATGAAAGGATATTTTAAGTGAAATTTACATAAAAGTAAGGCAGACTTTCGTCTGCCCTAACAAATGTATGGAAACAACAAGAATAGTTTTTTGGAATTAAGATATTATTGATGATCAAGGATATTTTAGGATTTAGGCATTGCCTATTCATCTAAATCCTAAAATATCCTTGAACATCAATAATATACTACTTCCAGAAATCAGTATCCTGGGTTCTGCTTATACAAACCGTTGGTAAAAGTGATTTCAGCTTGTGGAATTGGGAGATACTCGTCTCTACCTGCGGTGAATTTAGCCGTTGCTAAGAAAGTTCTTTTGACTTTTTCCTTAGCGATATAGGCATTCAACGTCGGTTCAGCGATGCCCCAACGGACTAAGTCAAAGAAACGAGGTCCCTCAGTAGCGAACTCCAAACGACGTTCCCATTGCATGGCTTTACGAGCGAAAGCTTGTGTCCAACCTGTTGCAGTATATGGTTTGACATTATATTTTGAAGCAAAAGTTCCGTCAGCTTTTTTCAAACGACCTGTACTGGCAGCCGCGCGGTTTCTAACTTGATTGATAAGCGGCAAAGCCATGTCTTGTTGACCCAACTCAATGTATGCTTCGGCTTGCATCAACAACAAATCATCGTATCTTAGAATGTCCACGTTTTTAGCTGTCCCCATAAAAGGTCCCAATTTGAAATACGAAGAACTGGTTGACAATTGTTGGTCGCGCATCGTGTGGTAATTGCCATAAACACCTGGGTCACGTACCCAACTGTTGCTAAAAGGTTTAGTATTATCATACTTATATGGATGTCCGTCAATACCCACCGTGTGGTCAAGGCGTGGGTCAACAGTGGCTGTTGTTAGGTCTGCATCCGTATTATTAAACGTATCGAAATTGGGCAAACCATTCGCATCAGTCGTGTGTGCATTGACCAAGTTTTGACTGCCCGCATGAAAACCGCAGCATCCATACTGAGGGGCGCCGTGTGGATAATTCAAACCATTTTCATAACTCAAACGACCAGAGGTTGTACCGTCATTGATGGTAAACTGAATAGCGAAAATGGATTCCCCGCTGTTTTCAGTTTCAGGTAAAAAGTTGTCTGCAATGTCTGCACTCAATTTGTATTTGCCAGATGAGATAACAGCTTGTGCCAATGTGACCACTTCTTGCAATCTCGTTTTATTGATATTTGTCACCTTATGTGTAGCGTCTTGCTCATAAGCTTGGTATAAACGCAATTTTGCTAAATAAGCTTGAGCTGAATATTTATTTGCCCTTGCCAAATCAGGTTGCGTAGTCGGCAAATTGTCAATCGCATATTGGAAATCGGCAGCAATTTTGTTCCAAGATTCATCATTACTCAAACTATTTGATGTTTTCAAAATATCTTCATCTGTTGCCGTTTCGTCAAAGATGGGAATGTTCTTATACAACTGTTTCATCAAGAAGTAACTGTGTGCTCTCAAGAAATGTAATTCCGCCAAACGTGTTTTCTTTGCTGGAAAACTGGCATCTGAAAGTGTATTGACGGCACGTAAAGCGACATTACAGCGCGAAATAGACTTAAAAAGGTTTTGCCAAGTGCGTGTGACGAACCAACCCATTGTGGGCGTGACCAAATTGTAATGCTCCATCGCATCCACATCGCCCACGTCGCCTGTACCACCACCGCCTTTGTAAGCATCGTCGGAACGGACGCTGCCGAAAGCCCACATGCTGTAAATGGGTCCAATCATATCACCGTTGCCAATGGCAGCATAAGCGGCTGTTACCAAACCGTCAATCGCTGTGGGTGATGTTAAATCTGCTGATGATAACACGCCTGTTGGTGTATAATCGAGCGAGTCTTTACATGAACTGACGATTAGCAGTCCAGTAATCATTATGATAGATAATATTCTATTTTTCATTTTATATTTTTAATTTAAATTGTTAATTGAATTTAAAAATGTCGCATTTTTTGTCCCTTTTTGTCGCATTTTGTCATTCTGAACGGAGTGAAAGAACCTAAATAATATTTTAAAAAGGTTCTTTCACTGCGTTCAGAATGACAAAATGCGACAAAAAGGGACAAAAAGCTACTTAAACGTAAATTGCTTATACCTTAAAACGATGCATTAAGACCAACCGTAAACGTCTTAGGAATCGGCACAGGGTCGAGGTCAATACGCTCTGGGTCAGGGCTCAAATAACTTTTGTTTTTGAACCAGAATAGATTTTCAGCCATACCGAAGAAACGAACTCTTGTAAAGACCGATTTTGGATAAAGGCTGTAACCGACTTGTAGATTGCGGAATTTGAAATACGAAGTGTTGACCATGAAGTAATCAGAAGTCCGTCCTTCGTTGTTGTTGTCTTTCAATGTCAAAGCAGGCACTGTTGTATTCGTATTCGTTGGTGTCCAACCATTAAATACACCTGGTCCAACATTTTCCCGACCTCTGATGAAGTTATTGAAGAGCGTATAAACATCAAAACCTGTTCTCCCAGCCACACCTGAACCGAAAATAGAGGCATCAAAGTTTTTGTAAGTCAAATCAACACGTACACCATATTCGAGGGCAGGTAATTGCGTACCAATCCAAGTGCGGTCTAAGTCGTCAATTCTGCCATCGTTGTTGATATCCACGTAGCGAATACGTCCGGGACCTGCACCCACTTGTTGAGGTGCCGCATCTACTTCTGCTTGAGATTGGAAAAGACCATTGGTTTTGTAACCGAAAATATCGAATTGAGAATGTCCGATGATGGTATTGACGAGGTTGCCCGCATAAGCTGGACGCACGTTTTCAGGTAATTCAGTGATTTTATCTCTGAAACGGGTAAAGTTTGTCACGATGTTGTATTTGAAATCGCCTTTAGCTTCGCTGCGATAACCCAAAACAAACTCAAAACCTTTGTTCGATTTTGACGCACCATTCACCGCTTTTGATTGACCTTCACCCAAAGCAGAAGCGACCGGCGGTGTAATGAGGATACCAGAAGTTTTGCGAGAGAAATAATCGAATGAACCATAGAGATTGATTTTTGAAAATGCAAAGTCAATACCAGCGTTGATTTCGTCCGTTGTTTCCCATTTCAAAGCAGAATTAGCCGCTTGAATTTGAACAAAACCTGACGGCAAAGTGCCTGTATTTTGTCCACCGAGAGCGTAAGCTGTACCGATGTTGTAATATTGCTCAAAAAAACCACCCGCAACTTGCGCCAATGTTGTTCCATAACGTGTATCAAACAAGCCAAAACGCGCTAAATCACCAATCTGTTGATTACCCACACGACCGAAACCGACACGCGCTTTCAGTTCAGAGAAAACTTTATTGCCAAACATAAAATCTTCTTTGTCAATGCGCCAACCCACTGATGCGGCAGGGAAAATACCGTATTTATTGTCTGTACCAAAACGAGAAGAACCATCGCGACGAATCGTTACCGCCGCCAAATATTTGTCCGATAAATTGTAATCCACACGTCCGAATTGAGAAAACAAACGATGTCCTGTTGAACCACCTGAAACCGTTGTATTGCCTGTGGCAGCACTCAATGTGAAATAGTCTTCTGTTTGAAGGGCAAAACCTTCTTTTTTAGTATTTTGGAAATCCAAATCAGTCTTGATATACTCCGTTCCCGCTAAGAAATTGAAGTGATTGTCCGCATTCAAGTCCCAATTGTAGCGTAAAGTGTTTGACCACGTTAGACTTAAGTAATGGTTTTGATCAAATGTCAAACTGTTTGTCGTTCTGTTAAATGCGCCTTCTGAAAACGTCGGAGCAATCACTTTACTTGTGTAATTGTTGTTATCAGCACCGAGATTGGATTTGAAAAACAAGTTTTTAATGGGTTGAATTTCTAAGAAAACATTGCCAAATGTGCTTAACCGATTGGCATTGTTCCATTTAGCGATGTCTTGCATGTGCAATGGATTATTTCTATCCGAATAACCACCGCCCGATGCACCCGCATAAGTCACACCATCTTTTTGATAAACAGGAATCGTCGGTGCTAAAGTCACAGCCAAAAAGGTTGTGGAAGCACCACCTAAATCACGTGCTGTCAATGTTTCGTTTGAATTTGCAATACGCAAATTGACACCGAACTTTGCTTTATCATTAAAAGCCTTCGTTAAGGCACTGATACTACCGCTCAATCGCTCGTAACCTGTGAAACGCAACATACCCGTGTTTTTGAGTTGCCCCAAGTTGATTTCAACAGATGAATTTTTATTACCAACAGAAGCGGTAAAATCGTTTCTTGTCACGATGCCTGTTTTGTACATCACGTCTTGCCAATTCGTATTGCCAGCAGGTGTATTCGCATCGCCACCTACCAAAGGTTTTACAGACACGCTGTTTAAAACAGGGTTTTTAAAGTCTTTATTCCAATCAAAACTATAAATGTCGCCATAACCGCCAGCAGGATCTTGATTGTCATTGACCGACGCTTGCCACAAGGCGCGACCTCTATCAACTGAACTTAACATCTTGAAACGCATCGCTTTTTCAGATTGTGCCGACACGCTGCTGTTGAATTGGAAAGCGACTTTGCCGTTTGTATCGCCACCATTTTTAGTCGTTACGATGATGACACCGTTTGAGGCACGTGCGCCATAAATAGATTGAGCAGAAGCATCTTTCAATACTTGTACCGATTCGATATTCGCAGGATTCATGTTTTGAAAAACCTCAGGACGTGTTGTCGGGATACCGTCAATGACATAAAGCGGGTCATTGTTGCCCAAAGTATTTGCACCACGTATGAGTATGCGTGAGTTTGAACCATTTGGAGAACCGTCACGCTCAATGTACAAACCTGGTACACGACCTTGTAAGGCTTGCATGGTGTTACCTGAACTGTTGTTTTTAACTGGATTTAACTCCACAACAGCGACCGAACCTGTCAAGTCTTTTTTCTTCTGCGTGGTGTAACCGACGACGACGAGTTCTTGCAATTCACCGCCTTCAGAAAGCGTAATTGTCAAATTCGTTTCACCTTTCTTAAGGACAATTTCCTTAGATGTATAACCGACAAATGAAACAGTCAACGTTTTCGCATTTTCTGGAACGACGAGCGAAAACTTACCGTCAAGGTCTGTGACAGCACCCGTTGTTGTGCCTGTTACCGTTACCGAAGCCCCAATCAGCGGCTCGTTTTTTACATTTTCGACAACGGTACCCGTAATGGTCTGTTGTGCGAAAGTTAGTTGCGCCATGAAAATCAAGGGCAACCAGATAGAGAGATACTTTTTTTTCATAATTCTAAATTGTTTAATTTAATAAAATGTGTTGTTTAAAACTTAAAATATGTGTTTATACTGAGGGGTGTTTGAAGCGAGGACTATAATCTTAGGAAGATTTAAAATCTTCCTAAGATTTGTCAAACCTCGAACTGCTCCTTCAAAAACCCCACATTTACTGAGGGGGTCGCTCCCGCTTGTGTAGCCACATAAGCACCCATCGCACAAGCCGTTTTTAAGCAATCTTTGGCATGTTGACCCTTCATTTTTTCAGATAAAAAACCTGCTAAAAAGGCATCGCCACTGCCGATTGTATCCTTAACTTTTATATCAAAGGCTTTTTGGAAATAGAGAATATTGTTTTCATAGCAATAAGCCCCTTTGCTGCCATGCGAGATGATGAGACTATCAATGTCATAGTGTTCTTGAACTTCTCTCACTTGTTCCGTGAAGTCCGTTTCATTGCTGTGCCACAGTGCAACGATGTTCAACTCATGTTCATTCATTTTCACAATCTTTGCTTTATGTAGCAAAGGCTCAATGATGTCTTTTGTATAAAAAGGTTCACGCAGATTGACATCAAAAACGGCGCATTTTGATAAGTCTAAAAGCTCAAACAGCGTTTGTTTAGAGGCTTCATTACGGCATATTAAACTGCCATAAACCAATGCATCGGCTTCTGAAACGGCAGCTTTAATGTCGTCTGTCATCATGATATTATCCCATGCCACAGGCTGAACGATTTTATAGGAAGGGCTGCCTTTTGCATCTAATGACACATCTACGACACCTGTTGGCAAGACATTATCTGTTTGAACAAAAGCCGTAGAAATCGCCTTTTCTGTTAAAAAACCCTTCAATTCCAAGCCTAATTCGTCATTTCCGACTCGACTGATGATATTTGCTTCTATACCTAAACCATTGAGATGATAAGCGACATTCATCGGCGCACCTCCGGCAATTCTGCCACCCAATTCTTCGGGCAGTAAATCCCAAAGGACTTCGCCGAAGCAGATTATTTTTTTATTGTCCATTTTTTTATTCATTATTTGGTTAAATACTGAGGGGGGGTAATTAGGAATTAATGCTAATCATTCGTAATTCGTAACTCGTAATTCCTAATTAAATCAGTGTCCAAAAACAACCTGTGCCCCTTCCAAGGAAGTCCCTTTCGTCTCAGGCATGATGCGCCAGACAAACAGCAGTTGAAACACCATCATAAAAGCAAAGAAGGAGAAGGTCGCTGCGCCTCCAAACGTTTCGGCGATGTAGGGAAAAGTGAAAGCGATGACCGCCGCCAAAATCCAATGCGTGAAGCTGCCCAAAGCCTGTCCATGCGCCCGCACTTCGCTTGGAAATATTTCAGAAATAAAGACCCAAATAACAGAACCTTGACCGACGGCATGAGAAGCAATGAATAAGAAAATGAAGACCGACATGCCATCAAAGTTGTGGCGATAAAAAGCAAAAGCAATGAGGCTCAATGAGATAATGTAACCGACTGAACCGATGTACATCAACATTCTGCGTCCAAATTTATCAATTAAGGAAATGCCTACGAGTGTGGCAATGAGATTGACCAAACCAATACCTGCGGAAGATAATAACGCTGTGCTTGCGCCAAAACCTGCCATTTCAAATATGCGTGGCGCATAATAAATGATGGCATTGATACCCGACATTTGATTGAAAAAAGCGAACAAAACGGCTAATGTGATGGGCGTTTTGTAGGCTTTTTGGAAAAGTGTTTTAAAACTACTGGGTGCATGTGATTGTACGTTGTTTTCAATATCATGAATGACTTGTTCCGCCGTTGCTGCATCAATGATATTGAGCGTTTTGCGTGCGGCATCCACCATTCCTTTTTTCAAAATCAACCAACGTGGGCTTTCTGGAATCGCTAAAATAGTTGCTAAAAACAAAACCGAAGGAATGGCTTGAACGCCCAACATCCAACGCCAAGCATTGTCGCCGATATTGCCCAATAGATAGTTGGAGAGATACGCCATTAAAATACCAAAAACGATGTTGAATTGGAACATGGCAACCAATTGACCCCGTTTAGCAGGCGGTGCAATTTCAGAAATGTACATAGGTGCAACAACTGACGAAACACCAACGCCCAAACCACCTAAAAATCTGAAAATCAAAAAGATAGACCAATCCACCGCATAAGCCGTTCCGATGGCTGATAGTAGGTAGGCAATCGCCACCATATATAAGGTGACTTTTCGACCATACTTTTCAGTCGGTATGCCGCCAATGAGCGAGCCTATGACTGTACCTATTAGTGCAATAGAAACAGTAATGCCGTGTTCAAAGACACTTAAATGCCATAGTTTTTGTAGCGTTTGTTCGACACCTGAAATAACAGCCGTATCGAAACCAAAGAGGAAACCACCCAATGCCGCCGTGAGCGACCAAAAGAAGATTTTGGAATTTTGATTCATTGTCTCGTTGTTTAGATTTTTTTTTCTTGTTGAATCAAAGGTAGGTGGAGAGCGAAGAAAGGCGTTTTAGTATTCGTTCAAAGAGTTCAAGGTTTGATACATGGGTGTAAGTCTTTGATTATGAATTCTTTGCGTAGGAAATAATTTTTCTCAATGTCAAAATTGTTACATCAATATCAATATTGTTACATCAGGGTTTAAATAATAATTTTATGAAAAGGAGCTTTCATAAAATACGTTTTTGTTTATCAACGGTTTTGCAATTAATTATTGGGAAGTGAAAGAAGTGAAAATGGCTTTTATACTGAGGGGGGTGCTAAAACTGCCCAATAACTGAACATGTTCAAGCGACTGGTGTTATGTTTTTAACCTTTATTTTTAAAGCCAATATTTGATAATTCGACATTAATATTTCATATAAAATAGAAAAAATGCTATTCAATCGGTTAAAAATACCTCTCCTTTCCATTTTGTGTTTAACAACTATGGTTTCATTCGCCCAAAATAATAACAATAGGCGTGTACTGCTTTTTACAGATACCCAAAGCAACCCTACGTGGATGCAACAAAAACAAATATTAGAATCTAATGAAGCGGGTTGCTTAGATAGGGATATTGTCATCGAGACTTATGTTTTGAACAAAACGGATAAAACGGTTTTGACAAGATATAATATCTCATCCGTTCCGTTTACTTTTTTATTGATAGGGAAAGATGGGCATGTGGCTTTGCGTTCATTCAAAACTGTTCCCAATGCGCAACTTTTCGCATTGATTGATGGAATGCCGATGCGGAGAGATGAGATGAGGCGGAAACGGCATTAAGTATATTGCGTTTTAATACTACCCATTGCGCCATTCGCTTGGCGTTTGATTTGTCTTTTGTTTAAAAAAAGTTGTGAAATAACTGGGGTTGTTGAAGCCCGTTTCGTAAGCGATTTCAGCGATTGTTTTATCTGAATTGGTCAATAAAGCCTTTGCTTTTTGCAGCTTAAAATCTGCGATATAATCACTCACATTTTTATTGGTCAATGCCGATATTTTTCTGAATAATTGGACACGAGACATGCCCAATTCATGGCTCAATTTTTCAACCGACAAGGTACTGTCTGCTAAGTATTTTTCAATTAAGGCTTCAAATTCGATTAAAAACTTGCGTTCTCCCTTCAAAACATGGGTTGGATTGGTGATTTCATTCGTAAAACGGCGGCGCATACGGTCTCTGTTTTCTATCAAACCTTTTATCTTTTCTTCTAATAGATTTTGATTAAAAGGCTTAGGCATATACGCATCTGCACCTGCTTTTGCACCTTCAATTTGGCTTTCCATCTGACCTTTTGCAGTCAATATAATCACGGGTATGTGTGAAGTCCGAAAGTCATTTTTCACCTTTTGCGTCAATGTGAAACCGTCCATGCCTGGCAACATAACATCGCTGATGATGAGGTCAGGAATGTTTTCGAGAATAGCCGCCCACCCTTTTTCAGCCGTTTCAAGTGCGACAATATTATATTTTTTGCTTAGTTTTTGATTCAAAAAGGCATTTAAATCAATATTGTCTTCAATTAGGACGATTGTATTCTCAAAATACTGAGGGGGGGTATTTGAAGCATTCGTTTCTGTTTCAACCGTTTCGATGATGTGCTTAAAATGTGGTTGAATTGTTTCCGTCGTTTGTTCAGAAACCCATTCTGGTTGTTGAAAAGGTAAAACAATCTTGAACGTTGTACCATGTCCTTTTTCAGATTCTAAACGTATTTCACCCTTATGCAAGACGACAAACTCATGCGACAATGCCAAACCGAGACCGCTACCCAAAGACATATTTTGACTACCTCGATAAAACAAATCGAAGGCGTGTTCACGTTCTTCTGCGCTCATACCGATACCGTTGTCGGTGACAATGATTTCGATTTTATCTAAATTTTTCAATAAAGAAATATGAATCAAACCACCTTGTGGCGTGTATTTGAAGGCATTATTTATGATATTGAAAAACACTTTATCCAATTTTTCTGCATCAAACCAAAACGGCAGTTGGGGAAAAGGACAAATAAATTGTAAATCAATGTTTTGGCTTTTTGCTTTTACATTAAAATCGCTCACAATGTCCTTGATAAAAGCGACTAAATCGGCTTGTTGCGCTTCCAAAGTCATCTTTCCTGCATCAATTTTGCGCAGTTCGAGCAATTGGTCAACCAAACGCAAAAGGCGATTGGCATTTTTGCGAATGAGTTGCAATGTGCTGCGGGTCTCTTTTGCGTCATTGGTTTTGCGATGCAACAAATCCTCTGTTGGCGTCAATATCAGACTGAGGGGGGTGCGAAATTCATGTGAAATGTAGGAGTAAAAACGCAATTTCTCTTCTGTCGCTTGTCGTGCCTGTTCCGAAACTTCTTCAATTTTGTTCTTTTGTTCTAAAATTGCTTGATTTTGGTCGGCTAATATTTGATTGGACAACTGTTTTTCTCTAAAAAGATACAGTAAAATAGACCCTAATAAGATGACGATGGATAATAATATACCGACAAAATAGAGTCTGGCTTTTTGTGATGAATACGTCTTATTGAGTTCGTCTAATTTAACCGTTTGACGTTCCACACTTTCCTGCAAACTGTTGACTTTCTTCATTTGGTTATGCAAAATATGGGCATTGTCTTTATTAATAACAATGGTTTGCAAGTCATTTTGCTTCGTAAATGACCCTTTATTGAGAATTGTCAAGGCTAAACGAATCGCTTCTGGGCCACCTGTTGGATACAATAAAGAGGCATTCAAGACACCTTCTTCAACAGCTTGAATACCTCGACCTGTCCCTGGAATACCGTCAACACCGACAAAAAACAAGTCTTTTTCACGTCCTTGTTCTTGAGCAATTTTATAAGCCGTTTCAGCAAGAAGGTCTGTTTGTGCAAAAATGATATTGGCTTCGGGGTGCTTACGCAACATATCGGGCAACTTGTTGCGAATATCATCCAATCCATTTATATTTTCCATTGCATCTACTACTTTGAGATTAGGTGCTGTGACAACAAAATCTCTAAACCCTCTACTACGTTCAATGGCTGGAGATATGGTCATTTCCATTTTAATCTCTATAATATTGCCTTTTCCATTGAGTTGCGTGGAGATATATTTACCCGCCGTTTTGCCAATTTCGTAGTTATTTGCACCGATATAAGCCGTATATTGCTCTGATTCAGTCTTGCGGTCAATTAAAATAACGGGAATTCCCGCATTATAAACCTCTTCAATAATAGGTGTCAAAGGTTTTGATTCATTGGGGGAAACAATGAGTAAATCAACCTTTTTTTTAACCAATTCTCTGATTTGTTCCACTTGTTTTTCGCTGTTATTGTATGCAACCAACATCTCTAATTTCAACTCAGGATGATAAGCGAGTTCTCGAGACATTTCACTGTTCATCACATCACGCCAAGGGTCGTCAACACATTGTGAAAAGCCGATTATATACTTCGGTTTCGCTGTATCTGGTTGACAACCACTAAGAAAAACCAAGCAAATAAAAATGCTGAATGAAAAAGGTTTAAACATTCAAGTTGTTTTTTGATGCTAATAATGCTGCAAAGTAACTATAAATCACATAGTCGAAGTCCTGTCCTTTGCCAAAAAGCAATAATTTATTACAGAACAAAACACCTTTTCACCCCCTCAGTATTTTACTATAAAATTGCCCTTCAATGGATAATTAAATTTTCAATTGTAACAACACTTATAAATAGTTCGTTTCAAAATGGGAAATAAATTCTTATTATTTGCTTTTTTTTAAAAAAATCTATATGTTTTACCTTTATTTGTGTGGAATTTGAGACTTCGCATCATCTCTTTTCTGTCGGTTGTACTCATAAATTTATAAAAACGCATTTTAAAGCAATCCTACATGAAGCACTTTACGGTTCTCTTACTTACTTTTTTTTCATTCGTTTCACTTCAAGCCCAAGAACAAGGAACGGGGATGATTTTCGACCCACCTACACTGAGGGGTATCCCATACAAAGCGAAATTGACGGCAAGCAGTTATGGAAAAATGCCTGCTTCGGCTTCCTTAGAAAAATATTGCCCAACGGCGGGCAATCAAGGGCAATACAGTACCTGCGTCGCATTTGCCGTCGGCTATCATTTGCGGACTATTTTGTATGCCAAATCGGAAAGTGAACCCGATGCCAACGGCAAGGTAAATCAACCAAACCCCAATGCTAAAATCTTTTCGCCCACATATATATATGAGCAAATAAAAGACACAGGCGATAAAAACTGTCAAGGCGGCTTAAATCCTGTGAACGCTTTTGAATTGCTGAAAACAGCAGGCGTTTCAACACTTGCAAAACAACCTTATCTATGTGGTTCATCGGTTAGCTCTGCTGCGAAGC
>JAYVFS010000132.1:0-12854 GCA_043772905.1 Saprospiraceae bacterium
TCTTTCCATATGTCAATGAACGACCCTTAATTTATTTAAAACATTTTATGGATTTTTACTCACTTTTTTTAACACTTTTAATTTGTAGGGTTTTAAATAATTTTCACTAAAATTAACATTTTAACTTAAATATTAAATATACAATAACAACGCGTTAACCCCTGTTAACGTTACCTCTGCCGTTCTTTGTGTCATAATTAAAGAAAGTGAAAAGTTAGAAGTGAAAAGTTTTCGAAAATCACTGAAATACTGAGGGGGTACTTTAGAAGTTCCAAGACAAGGACAAATTATCAATCACAACACATTTTTTTTTAGCGGTTCTGAAACAAGGACAAATTTTTAATCACAACACATTTTTTTTTAGCGGTTCCGGGACAAGGACAAATCACAATTTTTATTAACAAACGATCTAAGAACTTTTAAACAATGAAAAAATCAATTTTAGCAACTGCCCTTTTCGCTTTCGTCTGTTTTGCAACCCTTTCAGCACAAACTTTTTCATTAGGCGGTAAGATTGGGTACAATTGGAACAACGTTTCCGCCCCTGCTTTTAATGGGATATTGGATTTCAAAAAGATGACCAATACTAATTTTGGTTTGGTTGCTCAAATTGGTTTGACAGACAATTTTTCGATTCAGCCAGAATTGAATTATGTTCAAAAAGGTTTTCGCATCCAAGAAAGTAAAGACATAACACTATATGAGGTGCCAATTCCATTGGGTGTGAGCGCAGTGACGGCGATTAAATATATTGATGTCCCTGTTTTGGCAAAGTATAAATTCAGAGGTCAAGGTGCATCGGGTTATGTGTTCGCAGGCCCTTCCGTCGGATATGCTTTGAGTGGCAATTTGGAAACACATGCACAAGTGATTATTGACATAAAAGTTGCTTCAACGCCTATTAATTTAGACAATGTCAATTATAAGCGTTTTGAAGTTGGTGGTGTGGTCGGGGCAGGATTTGAAGTGCCGATTGGCAATGCAAAATTGTTTGCCGAAGGGCGTTATACACACGGTTTCAATGAGGTTTATGAAGTGCCTGTCATTGGTGCAAAAGTTAAAAATCAAGGTTTTGGCGTGAGTGCAGGTTTTACAGTGCCGTTTGGCGGAGGAAGTAAGACAATGGCTCGTCCATAAGCATGGGTTATTGTTGAATGATTATTGATTAATCAATCGGCAATAGTCCATAATCAAAAGAAATAGAGTTTGGTTTTTCATACATTCATGAGTTTGGTTTAGTTGGGATACCTTCGGAACGTTTAGTTTCGGAGGTATCTTTTTTAGTGAAAAGTGGAAAGTGAAAATTTTTCACTTTTCACTTTCCACTAATTCATATTATTGTCTTCATGCATATCAGCAATGATAGAATAGGCATCGCCACGGTGTTGTAAAACAGTCCGCCAAAGGGTATGCGGTTGGGCATTAAATAAATAATTGGCGTGCATATCGCCTAAAATCCAAGAAGATTCACCCAATTCACCTATCAATTGCCCTTCTGTCCAACCTGAATATCCGACGAAAAAGCGAATGTGTTTGGGTTCAATCAACTTCGCTTCAATCAGAAATTTAAGATTATCCCAACTACCACCCCAATAAACACCGCTGCTGATACGTGTAGAGCCTTCTAACATTTCACCAATATTGTGAATGTATTGAATGGAATTCGTCGCCACAGGACCGCCGTAAAAGAGTGGCACATTGAAGTCAGGAAAGTCCAACATCACATCATTCAGACGCATATCGAGCATTTTATTGAGGATAAAACCCACATCACCGTCATCCCGATGTTCTGTGATGAGGACAACAGAACGCCGAAAATGTGGGTCGAGCATAAAAGGCTCGGCAATCATTATTTTTCCCGTTTTTACTTGATTGTTAATTGTCATGTCGTTATTCGTTATTGGTTATTAGGGATTGGTTACGGGTTACTCGGCATCAAACTAATCCCTAATAACCAATCCCCAATAACCATCCCCATCAAAGCGCTTCTGTTGCCAGATTTCTATCAATTTGGGCAAACATACCCCTCAGTGTTTTGCCGTTGCCGCCAACTTCTATGACGTTTGTCACGCCATCTTCTAGCATATTACGCATGATTTGCGTCCAACGTACAGGTGCAGTCAACTGTTTTATCAAATTTTCGCGAATGACTGAGGGGTCACGATGTTTCCCTGCATCCACGTTTTGATAAAGCCAACACGTGGGTTCGTGAATTTCTGTATTTTCAATCGCTGCACGCAACTCATCTTCGGCAGGTTTCATTAAAGGTGAATGAAATGCACCACCGACAGGCAATACCAAAGCCCGTTTCGCACCCGCAGCTTTTAGTCGTTCACACGCCTCATTCACGCCAGCGATTGAACCACTAATGACCAATTGCCCAGGGCAATTATAGTTAGCTGGAACGACAATAGCATCAATATCGGCACAAATTTCTTCAATTTTTTCATCTGCCAAACCTAAAATAGCTGCCATCGTACTCGGTTCTGCTTCGCAAGCCTTTTGCATTGCCATGGCACGCTTTTGTACCAATCGCAACCCATCTTCAAAACTCATGCCGCCCGCAGCGACTATGGCTGAAAACTCCCCCAAAGAATGTCCCGCTACACAATCAGGCTGAAAAGTTTCGCCCGCCATTTTAGCTTTTATGACTGAATGAAGGAAAACAGAAGGTTGAGTAACACGTGTTTGTTTCAAATCTTCGGCAGTTCCCGTAAACATGATATCACTGATGCGGTAGCCGAGTATATCATTGGCTTGCTCAAAAAGGTCTTTTGCAAAAGGTGAATTTTCATACAGGTCTTTGCCCATACCCTCAAATTGCGCTGCTTGACCCGGAAAAACGTAGGCTTTTTTCATTTTTATTATTTGTTAATTGTTATTTGTCATTAGTTGCCCCCCGACCCCAAAGGGGAGTTACATCTCCCTTTTTAGTAGGTCTGACTCCCCTCTGGGGTCGGGGGATAAATTTCGACAAAAATAGAAAAAACTTGTAACCCAAGCATAATTTTATAAAATATGTCGAAACGTTAGGTTAATTCTTGGTCTGGTTCGTCGAGGTTCTTTGGGTACAGCATGTTGCCAATGATGCTGCATCGCACCCGCCATGATGAGAAGAGAACCATGCGTTAATAACAATTCATGTTTGACGGTTTTATCCTCTTTTCGACGAAATAAAAAACGCCGACTTTCACCAAAATTGACCGAAGCAATCAACGGATTTTTGCCCAATGGTGCTTCATTGTCTTGATGCCAGCCCATTGAATCATTGCCATTTCGGTATAAATTGCATAAAACACTGTTAAAGATAGCGGGATTTTGCAGAAATAAAAAATCAACTGAAGTCGTTTTTTGTAACTGTTTTTCTATCTCTGTTTTTATCAAAAAAAGCGACTCATGCCATGGCAATGGTTCTTGTTTTTTCCCTGAATAGGTGTAAGATTTGCCTTCATCGCCGTACCATGCAGACAGCCTCGGTTCCAATACGCGTTTACCAAACATCGTGATTTCTCCTTGTTGCCAATCAATTTTATGCGTCAAATTCATCAAAAATTGGTCTGATACTGAGGGGGTAAAAAAGTGTTCAATGAAGACTATTTTAGCATCAAGGAGTTCTATATTTTCTTGAAAATCAAACATATTTAATGGTGAATGGTGAATATATTAATGGTGAATTATGGATTCAAAGTTGAAGATTCTATTTTAAAAAATGCCTTATTTTCTATGGTTTTCGCAAAACTTCAAGGACAATGTATAACAAAATCAAAAAAATTTCTATTTCTCAAAAAATATTAAGACATTTAGAGGTTAAAAAAAAACCTATGAATGAAGGGCAAACCTAATGTTAAACAATTTTCAATCTGTGAAATTCTAGAATTCAAAATAACTAAATTATGACAAAACAAATCAAAGTTAGATTCGGACAAGGCGATATGGTACTTACTAAAAGCACAAAATACGTAGGTGTCCGCAAATCTCAATCAAACACTCGTAGTTTAATGGATGAATCGGCACTTGATGCAGAAATCAAGAAGGTCAGACATCCGCACCTTGGCGGCTTTGAAGTTGTCTCCGTGAACAAACAAAAAAATGAAAAGTTGGACGACAAAAAAACACTCATGCGCTCGCTTGATGAGGTTGAAGTCGTTACAAATGTCTATCACATACCTGGTAGCGAAAAACCGCTTGTTCCGACGGGCAGTATCTATATTCAGTTTGCCAACAACGTGACGCAAGAAGCGCAATTGGCGATTCTCACTGAGTTGAACCTCGCCTTAAAGGAACGCCGTACCGATTCCAAATTGGTGGCTCAATGCACTCCACAGTCAACAAACCCAGTAACAGCTGCCATCGCTTTGGGCGAAAAAAAAGAAGTTAAATGGGCTGAACCAGATATGGACGCTGAGGTTGACCACTATGCTTTTGCCAATCCACAGGCGAGTCTGATGGGTCAAATGTGGCATTTACAAAATAATGGACGCATTCCTGACAATGCGCAAGTGCGAATGAAGCCTGGCGCAGATGCCAAAGTTGTAGAGGCATGGAAAATATTGGATGGTTATGGCAATCCAAATATCGTTGTTGCAGTCATTGACAATGGTTTCGATATTTCGCACCCCGACCTCAACACGAAAGTCGTCCGCCCCTGGGATTTATGGAATGGGTCAACGCAATTGCGGTCAGGTGACGCTTATTTCACACATGGTACGCCGTGTGCAGGTGTGGCAATCGCTCCACAAACGGGTGGTATGTGCGGATCTGCTCCCGCAGCACGTTTTATGCCTGTTTCTGGCACAGGTTTCAGCATTGAAAGCACTGAAGCGATGTTCAATTATGTCATTCGCAACGGTGCCGATGTGGTGAGTTGTTCATGGGGAACAGTCGAAAATGGTTATCAATTGAGTTCAGATAAAATTGCAGCTATTTCAAAAGCGGCACGTGACGGGCGCAATGGCAAAGGCTGCGTAATTTGTTATGCGGCGGGCAACGAAGGTGTGGATTATCTCAATTTTTATGCACAACATCCCGATGTCATTGCTGTTGGTGCTTCCACAAGTGATGATGATCATGCCGATTATTCAAATACAGGTTCGCAGCTTGATATTGTCGCCCCTTCAAACGGTTCTTGGCCCATTTTGTCAGCAAGAGCTTATTGGGATGAAGGTATTCCTGGTGAAATTGGTGCGTCAAGATGGTATTATGGCGACGGCATTGACCGTGGTAGCAGATATCAACATTTCGGTGGTACCAGTTCCGCAACGCCTTTAGTAGCAGGCATTTGTGCATTAATTTTATCTGCCAATCCAAACTTGACAGCGCGAGAAGTGAAAGACATTATCCGTGCGACAGCGGATAAAATCGGCTCACCAAGCGAATACTACAATGGTCGTTCTTCCAGATATGGTTACGGACGCATCAACGCAGCAAAAGCCGTCACGGAAGCACTTCGCCGTGCTGGAAAAACGACAACAGGTTCTTCTGGTTCAACTTCAGGTTCAGGCTCAACCTCTGGTACAGGCAGCACTTCAAGACCTTCGGGCAGTCCAGCAGGAACGGGGCTTTTCCGCTATGGTACAAATGTTCGTTTGGCGAGTCGAGGTTTTTCTGTACAAGCAGGCAGCTTCAATCAATGGTCAAGTGTACTTAATACAGCACCTGGGCTTGAATCTCGTTTCAAACAACCTGCTTTAATTCATGTTTCAGGTTCAACACCGACGACCATGATGTATCGTGTCCTCATGGGTCAATTCAATACGTTAGGTGATGCAAATCGTTTTTTATCGAGTTTAAAAGCCGCAGGCATTGCAGGGTTTGTCCGTGATTTATTTAGTTTAGGATAGTCTTTCCTTGAAAGATATTAACGGCTAAACAGTTGAATACCAACTGTTTAGCCGTTTTTTTATGCTTTTTACTGAGGGGTAATTTCAGCGCCTACTTTTCTAAACTAAGGATTCTTCCTCGGATACACGAACAAAACAGAATCCGACAAAACAGCCGAACCGAACACCCCGACAGCCCCTTTTATCTTTGTTTTAATGAAAACAGGTTCAACAAAAGGGTTTTGAATCGCTTGAAGTTGGTCGTCAAGGTCTTTGTAAAATTCTGCCGAATTTTTGTCCAATGCTTGCATGAACACCCAGCCTGCATCGCCTTTTGCGTATTCATAGGCAACTTCAATCGGCAACCGCATTGTTTTGCCGTCGGCATTTTCATCCGTAAACACAATGCGCCCAATATCTTTTACAGGGAATAACTCACCTTTTGCTGCACACGTATTCACAAAAATATCCAAAACATGGGCATGATGCACACTCGTGTCAATCATGCGGTTCATCTGAAAACGGTAAAAGTCCTCCCTTCCTGCATGGTCTGTTATGTCAATGATAACACCATCGTGCGAACCATAGACATCAAAAAAATTGGCAGTATATTCAATCTTTTCAATCGCTACTGCTTTTTGATTGATTGTGGTACTTGCTGTGTAGGTTTTGCCTTCAAAAACCACATCAAGCGTGTAGGTTTTGCCATATTCCGCGACCTTATTGCCGCGATAGAAAGGTTCCCAACGGCAACGAAATTTGTTGAAAATGGAATCAGGCACTAACACATCAACCACAGAACCACTTGTGATTTTCACTACTGTACCACGCGCAAAGATTTGTTGTGGCGATACTTTTGTACTAAAAAAAGAATTGCTTTTGCTGATAAAAATCTGCGGCTTTTCGCCTGGATACAACATACCTTCAATGAAAACTTTGTCATTGTGGGTGGTCGGAAA
Organism: Saprospiraceae bacterium; assembly: GCA_043772905.1. Classification (GTDB taxonomy): domain Bacteria; phylum Bacteroidota; class Bacteroidia; order Chitinophagales; family Saprospiraceae; genus JAAFJT01. The sequence goes on from JAYVFS010000132.1 coordinate 6,779, forward strand.
ATCTATATTGACGTCTTTTTGGCATGAAACAAAAAAAATACACACCAAAGCAAAGCATAAGCCTATCTGTTTTTTCATTTTTTAAAATTTAAAATTAAAAGAAGCACTTGGAATAATGGGCAACAGCGACACTTGTCGCGCTTGCGGTTTATTACTGAGGGGGTCAACTAAAAAATAAACGAAATAAGGATTTTGGCGGCTGTATGTATTGTAAACCCCAAAAATCCATTCTATTTCACAAGGCATTTTAAAGAGTTTTCGCTTGTTTTTATACGATGCCGATACGTCCAAACGGTGATAAGCATCGAGCCGAAAATTGTTTCTGCCTTCATAAAGAAAATAATTGCCTTCAAAGATTGTCCCCGCATTGAGTGCAGCAACACGCCCCGTCGGTAGGGTAAAAGGAACACCCGACGAATAAACAAAAACAGCACTCAAATTCCATTTTGGCGTGAGTTCATAACTACTTGTGACGGACAAAACGTGTCGTCTGTCGTATTTGAAAGGGAATGTTTCGCCAAAATTTAAGTCCAAAAATGTTTGATTTGTCCAAGACAAGGTGTATGAAATCCAACCCGTTAGTTTACCCGCATTTTTTTTAACAAAAAACTCTGTACCATAACTTTCGCCTTTGCCATAAACAAGGCTGCTGTCCAAATTTGTCGTCAATTTTAGTTGATTGCCTTCGGCAAAAAGGACTTGATTGTTCATTTTTTTGTAATATACTTCCACACTCGCTTCTATGGCATTGTCTTGAAAATTGCTGAAATAACCCAAAGCGTATTGAGTTGAAAATTGAGGCTTTGTTTTGGCACTCGAAGGCAACCAAATGTCAGTAGGTAAACCCGCCGTAGCATTAGGAATCAAGTGCAAAAACTGATTCATTTGCGTATATGACGCTTTGATAGAGGACGTGGGATTGATAGACAATTTGGCTGTTAGGCGCGGTTCAATATTAGAATACGTTTTGTTTTTTATGACAAAAACAGGGATGCGCACACCATAATTGATGCTAAATTTGTCTGAAATATCAAATTCATCGCGTGCATAAAAAGCCATTTCGTTGGAGTACAATTGCTTGATACTGTCTTTGTTGATATTCAAACGGTTGCCGCGTCTTGGAATATTTGCCGAAAAAGCCGCAGGATATAAGGTGTGATAAGTATAATTGAAACCCGTTTTTATTGTGTGTTTTGCATTAGGAATAAATGTAAAATCTGTTTTAATTGTCCAATCTTTTATGCCTGTGTAAAGTGCCGAATAGTAAGAGTTTTGTTCCGTACTCAAACCCAAATGATAGTCATTGTAAATCATGGAAGTATTAGAAAAAACCTTGCTGCCAAATAAGTGATTCCACCGCAATGTACCTGTTGTATTACCAAAATCAGTCGTATAACTCAAACTGTTAGCAGCACTGTAAGCGGCGTTGTCATTGCCTTTAAAAAAGCTGAAAAATACATGGTCTTTTTTGCCAAATTCGTAATTCATCTTAGCATTGAGGTCATAAAACCGATAAGAAGAAGTGTTAGAACTGAGGGGTTTCAAAAACAAATTGACATGCGTTTGCCGACCCGAAACGATGAAAGATGATTTGTTTTTCTGAATCGGTCCTTGCACCGTTAAGTTATTAGACAACAGCCCGATACCCCCCTCAGTATGAAAGCGGTTTTTGTCGCCTTCTTTCATCTGAATATCCAAAATAGAACTCAATCTGCCGCCAAATTCGGCAGGAAAACCACCTTTTATGAGCTTCACATGGTTAATAGCATTAACATTAAACGTGCTGAACAAACCGAACAAATGATTGGGATTATAGACCGTTGCCTCGTCTAATTGCACCAAATTTTGGTCGAGATTGCCGCCTCGCACGAAGTAGCCTGTCGTGCCTTCTTGCCCCGATTGAACACCTGGCAGGAGTTGAATGATTTTCAAAATATCGCGCTCCCCGCCGAGGGCTGGGAGGCTCATAATAGCGTGCATCGGCACATCTATTACACTCATTTGCGCACGTTGCACGTTGTCATTGTTACGTGTCGCATTCACAACAACTTCATCTAAAACCGCGTAATTATCAGTAAGAGCAATGTCCAAACGTAGGTTTTCTTTAGAAAAAATCTTCTTCGCTTGTGATTGATAACCGATGAACGAAATGACCAAAGCAATTGTATCCGTTGCGGCAACAGTGAGTGAATAATAGCCATATTCGTTGGTAATTGTCCCGATTTTTTGAGTGGCTTCGTAGAGCGTTGCGCCAATCAGCGACTCGTCCGTTTTCGCATCGCGGACATAACCACTTAGCGTAATAGTTTGGGCAAAGCTCAAATTTGATAGCCACAAACAAATGAAAATCAATAGTTTATGCTTCATTTAACAGTAAGTTTTGAGATGCAAAAAATAAAAAATGCCCCCTCAATATGCCAAAATACTGAGGGGGGGTAAAATCAATTCTGAACCAGAGATTTCAATTTTTCAAGCAGTTTCCGCGCTTCGCGGGTCGCCAAAAAATTGACTAACCACGCAGGAATCGAACCATTCGGGTCCGTCTGCCCTGTGTATTCCATGAGAATAGTCCCATCCGTTTGTTTTTCAAAATAAAAACTTGTTCTCACTTTCTTCAAACGGATAATGCCTTTTTTCAAAGGAATAAGGTTGTTTTGACTGACGGATTCGGACAATGCTTTATACGCCGTTGGGGTACGCCAGACAGTGAGTTTTGAAATAACATCGCGGTCAGTAACACCAAAAGGCATATCAAAAAGGTAATATTGAAGCACTTGATGCTCACTTAGCTTTTGAAGCTCCTGTGCTTCAATACACCGCTCGCTCAAAAGTTTGATAGTATTCGGGTCGTCCATGATTTGCACCAATTTGGTGAAATCGCCTACAAATCGGTCATTGACTTTAAACTCTTTGATAGGCGAATCGGCACATTCACGGACATAAACCTTCATCTGCCCGTACTCTTCTACTTTTTTCCAAACACTGCACGGCTCATTTTGAGCAAAGGCACTGTAAGAAAAGTGGCAAAAGAAAAAGACTATAACAGCGTTCTTCATAGGCTTAGATATTTGATTTGTTTATTGTTTCACCGTTCCTTAAAGGCACATCGGCTATCAAAACGCCCAACTCGCGCCCAAAACAGGCGTAATCCCAAACCAGTATTTATCGCCACGCGGCGTGATATAACCACCTTTGCCGTCAGGAATCAATTCGTCAGTAACCAGATGCGTGGCATTCAAATCATATTTTCTGAGGTTTTTCTGATTGTACAGATTGATAATGTGCAAATAAGTAGAGATTCGCCCTTTCTTCATTTGAAAATGACGGTTTATCCGCAAGTCCACACGGTGATAGACGGGATAAGCCGCCCCATTATACAACTCATGGACGGGATAAAACAGCAGCCTCCCGTCAGGCATAGTGCGCGTGTTGTAGTGATAGTTCGTCCGATGCCAACCTGTATAGAGCTGTCCCGACAAGCTAAAATGCCATTTCTGATTTGGGCGATAATTGACATCGGCATAAATGGTATGCAACTGACTGGTATTGCGCGGCACTTTGCCCGTCCTTGCCGTGAACAAGCCGTCAAATTCTATGCTTTTGACATCATCTTCCGCTTTTGCCAAAGCATAACTGAGCCACCAAGAGAATTTTTTGCCCTTATCATATTTGACAAATAACTCGATGCCTTTGGCGGTCGTCCCGTTGATATTGATTTTAATCACATCGTTTCGCGCCTCTGGAAATACTTCCAATGGGTCGCGCAAATTCTGATAAATGGGGTTGATACGCGGCATATCTTTAAAATAGGTTTCCATGCGTAGGCTAATGCCATTTTTGAACAGATGCTCCAAACCCACGACATAATGCTTTGACAATTCGGCTTGATTAAACTTTGAGGCGTTGTGATTGACATCTAAATTATTGATGAGCTGCGTTTGATAATAGTAGCCCCAAGCCGCCCGTAAAAATGTATTCTTGGAAAAGGCATAAGCCATACTAATACGTGGACTCCATAATTTGTCGTTCGTATGCGAAGTATAATCATACCGCAAACCCGTTTCCATAAACAAAGAAGGCAAGACTTGAAACCGTCCCGACACATAGCCATTCACTTGATTACTGAGGGGTTTTGTGGCAACATCAACGGCGATATATGAGTTAATCAAGCTATCGCGGTTGTTGGTGCGTATGTCTTTTAAAAAATAGGAGTAGTCATAATCTGCTTTTAATCGCCGAACATCGAAACCCGTTTTCAAAACGAAACGGTCTGAAATCTCCCAATTCCAATCTTGTTTCAAGCCAAAGAAATTATAGCTTCTTTTATCGGTGAGGCGAAAAGAGCCGACATCGCCATATTCGTCTTTTTCGTAAGAGCCGTTGCGGTCTTCGGCATTAAAACCTGCAAACAATAAGGTTCGGGAAAACAATTTGGGCGTGTAGTAGGAGGTCAAAGTCAACCAACTGTTTGTGTTGGCATACTTAATATAGCTGCTGTCATAATTCGTTTGATACACATCGCTGCGTTTGGTTTTGTCATCGGCACGCAAGGTGTGAAAGGACAAAGTATGCTTGTCGTTCAGTTTATACGACACTTTCGCCAAAGCATCGGAATAATAGGGAATGCTTTCGCCTGGTCGAGCGAGTTTGAAAATCAAATCTAACATGCCTCGTCTGGCAGAAAATAAGTAAGAGCCTTTGTTTTTTGCAAAAGTACCGTCGGTGTAGAATCGGGCGTTCATCAAGCTCAAACCGATAGATGTATGCCGTTCACCGTCCGCAATTTGTTTGGTTTTCATATTGAAAACACCGCTCTGGCGATTGCCGTATTCCGCCGCAAAGCCACCCGTCAATAGTTCGATGCCTTGAACGGTCTCAATGTCCACGGTGCTAAAAAGCCCGCCGCTTATGTCCCTTTGATGAAAAGGGTCATAGAGTTCCATGCCGTCGAGGGTCATTAAAATCTCGTCCGACTGGCCGCCTCTGATAGTGAATTTTGAAGAAAAATCGGTGGAAGAAACCCCTGGTAGCCGCGCTACCGCCCGTGTAATGTCTTCTGCCCACGACATATTTTTGATGTCTTCGCTCGACAGACTGAGGCGCGACAAATTGGATTTCCCCAAAATCGAAAAACTACCGGGCGTAACGGTTACTTCTCGCAAAGTAATTGCGCCTTCCATCAGATAGATTTTACCTATATCTAAAACAGTTTGCTCACCTATTATTAAACTGTCTAACTGTTTTGGTTCGAAGCCAATAAAGGATGTTTTCAATTTATAGTTGCCCGGTGCTACATTGTCAATCGTAAAATTTCCATTGGCATCAGTGATTGTACCTATTTGAGTACCGTCAAGGGTAATATTAACGCCCACCATGCTTTCTTGGGTTTTGGCATCCACAACAATTCCTTTAATTGTTCCATTGGTCTGTGCCATATTTTGAGAACAGAGACATAGAGAAATTATACAAAATAATAGTAATGATTTCATGGTAGATTTAATTTTATCGATGAAATTAGTTTGATATTGGGAATTTAAAGCAATAGGATAGACCCCCTCAGTATTGTCAACATATTGAGTGAAATTAAGACCCAATTCTCAAAAGGAGTCCTTGGGGGCAATGAGTACTGAGGGGGTATTGAGGTGGACTTTAAAAAGGTAACTTGTTGATAAAGAACGCTTTGTGCATTAAGATTTATCAGCGTTCACAAATTTTCAAAGTGCCATCAGCATTGGTAATCACTTCTTTTTCAACTTTGGTCGTTTTCTCCTTAATGTCTATTTCGTATTGAACAGTGCCATTGGATAAGGTGATTTTATCGGCATCTTTTGGCAGGTTGTAATTCGGATAATTCGTTGCAATAAAAGTCTGAACAGCTGTTGGCAAAGCACTGTATTTTATTTCTTCTTCTTTAAGAATGAAGACATTTTCATTGCTGAAAAAGAGCGTCAAATCGTCGGCATTTCTTTTTTCCAGCTCCACTTCAATCCCTGCTGTACCGTTGCAAAGCGTGTCTTTTTGCGCTTCGTCAATGGTATAACCCGCATAATTGGTACTGATGTAAGTCTTTACGGCA
>JAYVFS010000133.1:0-40290 GCA_043772905.1 Saprospiraceae bacterium
GTCGTCATAAACGTCATTTTGCTTCTGTCGGCAAATCTAACTTTTTTTACACTTTTTTCGCTCTTTTATTGGTTTTCTACACAGCACCTAACATCTTGAAACCTCCGATTTTCAATCGGAGGTTTCAGTAACCCACAAATCCCATCTATCATCTATTCAGAACATCACATAAACATCTATTTTATGTGATGTTTATGTGATGTTCTGAATAGATGATAGATGGGAGGGGGGAGAAGTTTGGCCCCCCTCGTTGAAACGAGGGGTTACAAGATGATAGATAGCGTAACAAGCCTATTCAAGAGCAAAGTTTTAAGCGAAAGAGATATTTAAAAACTCCCCGAACATAATCGCATCCTCCCTTAACACTTCCATTGTAAATTAAATTTATGTTAACACAACACATTTACACAATGTCATCCGTTTAAGTCCCAAACCTTATTTACTCAACTACAATTTCAAAACCTTTTATGTTGAACAAAATTACTTCCTATCGTCGGGGTGCTTGCATCGCCCTCTTTTTTCTGTTCCCTTTTTTCCTCCAAGCACAAGCGACTTTCACGATAAGTGGCTATGTCGAAGATGCGTCTTCAAAGGAAAAACTCATTTCGTCCATCATTTACGATGTCGGTTCAAAGCAAGGTGTTGTCGCAAACACCTATGGTTTTTACAGTTTGACGTTGCCGCGTGGCGAAAAAACATTGACAATCAGCTTTGTCGGTTATGACGCACAACAGTTGAAAATCAACTTGAAACAAGACACAACAATCAATTTCCTATTGAAAACAGCAGCGGAATTGGAAGCCGTTGAAATCAGTGCCAAACGACAAGACCGCATCGAGGAACGGGTGCAAATGTCGAAAATCACTGTACCGATTGCTCAAATCAAAAAGATTCCGATGTTGCTCGGTGAGGTGGACGTTTTGAAAGCATTGCAGTTTTTGCCTGGCGTTCAGTCGGGTGGGGAAGGGCAAAACGCTTTGATTGTGCGTGGCGGCAGTCCTGACCAAAACCTCGTTATTTTGGACGGTGTGCCGATTTACAATGTATCGCATTTAGGCGGTTTGTTCTCTGTATTTAATGGCGATGCGATTAAAAACGTGTCGTTGACCAAAGGCGGATTTCCTGCACGTTTCGGCGGAAGGTTGTCGTCTGTCCTTGAAATTGACATGAAAGATGGCAATATGAAGGAATTTCATGGCGAAGGGGGCATCGGCATTTTGACTTCTCGCGTGATGATTGAGGGACCAATAGTTAAGAACAAAGCCTCATTTATGATTGCTGCAAGGCGGACGTATTATGATGTTTTGGCACGCCCCATTGTAAAAAGAGCTTTTCGAGCAGAAGAACCAAATGGGGACTTTGATTTTAATCTCTATTTCTACGATTTAAACGCCAAAGTCAATTGGAAAATCAATGAAAAGCACCGCCTTTATTTGAGTGCTTTCAACAACGCAGACCTTTTTAAAGTAGATTACAAACTACCGAGTAGTGCTCGTGCAGGTGACTACGAAAGGGCAAAAGGCGGCATTGATTTCGGAAATACAACAGGCGCATTGCGTTGGAACTGGTTGATTAACAATAAGTTGTTTGCCAATACAACGGTTGCTTACACCCGTTATCAATTCAATACGGTAGCGGGATATGAGATAAAAGAAGATACGGCTGTTGACAATGCCAATGGCAAATTTTTCTCGGGCATCAAAGATTGGTCAGGGCGTTTTGATTTGGATTATTTGCCGAATCCTAAACATCGCCTGCGTTTTGGAGCGAGCAATACCTACCACACTTATTCGCCTGGTGCTTTTGCGTTGAATGTTAAAATTGATAATTTTAAAGCCGATACGACATTGGGTTCGAGCAATACGTTTGCCCACGAACCTTTTGTGTATGTCGAAGACGAAATGAATTACGGCAAGTTCAAGGCGAATGTCGGATTGCACTACGGCGGCATTTATACTGAGGGGTCGTGGTACGGGTCGTTGCAGCCGCGTGTGGGTGTGAGTTATCGTTTGCCCTTGGATATTGCTTTGAAAGCCTCGTTTGCGACCATGCAACAAAATGTCAACTTGCTCACAAACGAAGGCGTGGGTTTGCCAACTGATTTGTGGACACCTTCAACGAAGCGTATTGCGCCTCAAAAATCATGGCAAGTTGCCGCAGGTGCTGCCAAAACTTGGCGTGATGATTATGAAGTGAGTATCGAAGGCTACTACAAAGGCATGACGAATGTGTTGTCGCTCAAAGAAGGTTCATCGTTTTTTGGGGTTCAAAATGATTGGCAAGACAAAGTGACGCAAGGCAGCGGCAAGGCTTACGGTTTAGAGTTTTTTGTTCAGAAAAAAGAAGGCAAAACGACGGGTTGGGTGAGTTATACATGGTCTAAAAACCTACGTCAATTCGATGACCTCAATGGCGGCTTGGAGTTTCCTTACAAGTACGACCGACGGAATGATTTCAAGCTCATTGTGTCGCATCAATTCTCTAAACGATTCAGTATCAATGGTGCATGGCAGTATGGAACAGGCAACGCCATTACGCTTTACACCAATCAATTCCGCTTACCGAATACTGGTCAACAAATGAATGACTATTACAAACAGAGGGTTGAAGTGGCATCAATTGGTGAACGCAATGCCTATCGTATGCCCGCTTATCATCGCTTGGATATAAGTATGGAATGGTCAAAAAAGAAAAAACACCATACACGCACTTGGGTTTTGGGTTGCTACAATGTTTACGGACGTGCCAATCCGTTTTCGATATTGTCAGGTTCAAAATATGACCCTGCGACGGAAAAATCGTATCCTGTTTATCGGGTATTGAGTTTGATTCCTGTGCCTGTGCCGTCTTTTTCTTATAATTTCAAATTTTAAAAATATTAAAAATGAAAAATATCATTCGTTTATCCGCCTTTTTAACGCTTTTGTCCTTTATCTCTTGCGATGAAGACCGTTTTTCGCCCATTGTTGAGATAGACATTCCGCCACATACACCTCGGCTTGTCATACGTGCCGATTGGTCGGCGGGCAGTGATTCATTAGCTATTTTTGTGAGCAAAAGCAGAGGTGTTTTAGACAAAACGCCTACGAATTTTAATCAGACATACACGTTTTGGAATGGCAAAGACTCGATTAAATATGTCAGTGAATATTACGACACCGTTGCGAATGCAAAAGTGGAATTGCTAAGAAATGGGCAACTTTTAGGTACAATTCCCTATCTCAACAAAGGTTATCACTATGCAAAAGGTTTGTTTAAGTTGGATACCGTTTCGGGTGTGACTTATACCGTTCGCGTTTCTGCACCGGGTTTTGAAACGGTTGAGGCGAGCCAAAACATTCAAAAAAGGCTGTCGGTACTGAGGGGGGGCTATAAAGCGAATGGAGCCGTTTATACCGACCCATTTGACCCATTCAGTTCACCTGAAAAGGGCGATGAATTGACGGTTGAACTTCAAGACAATGCCGATGATGAGAATTATTACACCATTGAATCAATAGATGGCAATAGGTGGGGAGGTAACAGTCTCTACGCGAGTCGAGACAGTTCTGGTAAGACTTATACTGCACAGGCTTATCTACGCAACATTGACCCCATCATGGAAGATGCTTTTTTACCCGACCGTACTTTCAATGGCAAAAACTATGTTTGGCGTTTTTGGATGCAGCCCAACATCTATTTCAGTAGTAGAAATAGTAATGGTTTTCAAAGCAAACTCAAATCAGGCGACAAGGTGCAAATGCGTATTCGTTCAGCCAGTAAAGATTATGTTTTGTTCTTAAAAACATTGGATTTAGCATATTCAGCACAAGACAATCCGTTTTTTACAGAGCCTGTAATCCTACACAGCAATGTTAAAAAAGGGTATGGCATTTTTACGATTGGCAGTGTTCAGACAGTGACTTTGGTCTTGCCGTAGTCAAATGGTCTTTTTGTTTTAAGTGGCGGGGTGATTCAAATCACCTCGCCACTTAACTTGATGCGATTTAAGAGATGAATACTGAGGGAGGCATTGAATCACTTTTGTAAATTATTTTTGACAAAAAGCAACTCAAATACTAAAACAGTCGTGTTGGGTTTTATAATAACGAAGTAAAGTATATTTCACCCATTCGATTGTTTTCAATCTTTTAAACACCTTTTTATGAAGAATTTCCTTTTTTTAGGCACATTTGCCTTAGTGCTGACATTGATTCAATGTACAAAAGACACTGTTGTTGATACGGCTATATGCTCAGGCACAACACCGACCTACACGGCTGATATTAAAGCCATTATGGATGCCAGTTGCGCCACTTCGGGTTGCCACAGTGCCGCCAAAAAAGAATCGGGCTTTGATTTGAGTAGTTATGCAGGAACGAAAGCGGGAGCCGCTAATGCTGCTTTTTTAGGCTCTATGCAGCACAAATCGGGTTATAATGCGATGCCAAAAAGTGCATCGAAATTGACTGATGCTTCTTTGACTAAAATCGCCTGTTGGGTGCAAAATGGTACACCACAATAGGTATTGATTTTCAAGACTTTAGGGTATGAAAAAGCCTTCCCGATTAGCTTCGGGAAGGCTTTTGGCTTTTCAAAACACTTTTAACGGCTGAAAACAATCTTCTGCTCCGCCAAACCATTCGCTGTTTGTAAACGGACGACCAAAATGCCGCTGGATACTGAGGGGGTGTTTTTTGAACTGAAAACAACTTCATTTAAGCCCTGAGAAAACGCTTTTTCTGTCGTCATCAATACTCTGCCCAACAAATCGCAAACGGTCAGTTTTGCAAAACCTGTTTCAGGCAAAAGGAATGAAATCGTCGTTTCGTCGCTGAATGGATTTGGGCGACTTGGCAATAAAGTAGGTTTTGAAGTTTGTTTGTACGTGTTGCCAAAAGACAATTTTACAGCTGCACCATTGCCTATTTCATCATACGCGACCCCCTCAGTAAAAGTCGGGTTTATGCTTAGAATTTGACTCAAACGCGTGTTTTTCGTAGGCGTTATGGTCAAATTGAGCATTGTAAAAGTATCCGTTTCTATAAATTTCTGATTCGGCGAGCGATACCAAGCAGCAGTAACGATGCCTTCATTTTTGAAAATAGCGACGTTGTTTTCTGTGCAATTTGGCAAATCGCCTTTTGTCGTGTTTTCTATTTGTGCTGTATTTTTATCAATGTTTAAAGAAAATTGAAGAGCTGAAATGCTTCGACCATTATAATCCCTTTGGTAAGGCGTTATTTTTATCGGAATCTCATAAGTTTTGTTTTTTTCTAAAACAATGTCATCAACAGACAAAATGAACGGTTTCACGCCACTCCGAATATCAACTGAACCTGCCGACAAATTGACATCACCCGTTTTTATTGCCACAAAATCACCATTGCTTACCGAATTTGACAGGCTCGGAATGATCAGCGATTCAGGAAAATCGGAAGCAAAAGGGTTCGTTGGGTCAATAAAAGCATATTTTTTAACTACAAAACGCCATGAATTATTACTGGGGAATGTGGCCGTTATGCGCAAAATAAGGCGTTGCATCAGCAACATATCAACAGCATCAATCTCTCCATTGCGGTTAACATCGGCGCTGATAAGCCGATAGGGCGTTGAAAAAGTGTCAACACCGAGCAAATGACGGCTCATCAAAGCAACGTCAAACATAGTGACACCATTGAGCCAATCGGTATTGGGGCGTGACGGTACTATACGATAGCGGTTATTGGCTGATAAGTCTTTGAAAAAGTAGCTCGAACCTGTTGTGCTGTCTATTAATTCATTTGCCTCATTATACAACACGATATTGGCAGGCACGTCAATCAAATCTTCTCGTTGAATGATGCCGCCAATTTTAGGACAATTGCCTAAATCGTCGTTCACCGTGAAGGAAGTTGTCTTCATAACAATATTGCCAATGTCATCTTTTACCCAAATTTCAATGTTATAAGTACCTTTTTGGTTACAATCGAAGGTGTAGCTTGTCTGGATCGGAAAACCCGTACCCGCTCTACCTACAATGCGAAGCCCATAGACAATTTTATTATTCGGCGTACAATCGTCGGTCAAACTGCCAATCAAATCGCTTGCTTTTATTGTCAAAAGCCCGTTTGTTTGAATGTGAAAGACAGCATTTTGTAAAAGACCGAGTTCTGGCGGTGCATCGTGATAAACAATAGTTTGTACCCACGTTCTTGATTCGTTTGTACAGGTATTCACCAAACTCCAAGACCGTTTTATGATGAAACTATTGTTTAATGAATCTCTAGTACGGACATCGGAATAGTCCGCCCGAATCGGGCAGAAGCCTTCTATCAAACTGTATTTGCCAGGCAGCGACGGATAGCCCATGCCTCGAATTGTGATACCATCAATAATGGTATCAGTCGGTTCAATGCGCCTGTTGCCACATGCTGAATTGATGCTACTTGTAAAAGTGACATCTGAAATTTGACTTTTTACTATATAAATAGTTTGTCGTGTTGTTGACGTATTGTTATATCTGTCATAAACAGTGAAAGTTCGGACGATAATGCGTTTTGTATTTTGTGCCAGAAAGAGATTGAAAGGTAAATCCGTAGGAAAACCCATAGGTGGTGTTGTTATGTTTACACCACAATCAATGTCAAATATGTTGTCGCTAAAGTGCATGAACGTTACCAAAGAACATTCTTTCAAAACCTTCGGAACGCCCGTAATACTCGTGTCAGGTATGCCATTAAAGGGGACATTGTCACAGGTCACTGCAATGGCATCGGGTGCTTGGATGGTCGGAGGTGTTAGGTCAAAGACCTTGAATGTTCCCGTACAGCTATTTCCAGAGGCTTTTTCAGTGACAATGGCTCTTAAAGTTGTACCGATTTGGCTACTTGTTATGTAATCATTGGGCAAATTAGTGCCGCCTAAGGTTTGAATTTGAACACTATAGTTTTCAAAACAGCTGTAATTGTTGCCCAATAAAAAGAATTCAGGTAAAATACGGGTTTGACAATTTTCATTAATCGTCACATTCAGTTGACTCGCGCAATTCATCATGCCATTTGAAGGATTATCAGTTACCGTTATACTGAATAGACATGTTGAGGTATTGCCAGATGCGTCGGTCGATTCGAAACCTGTATTGAAACGACCGATACCGAACATTTCACCCGATTGTAAACCGACTAACTGTTTGATTGTAGGCGAAGTGGTGCAGTTGTCCGTTGCGGTTGCTGCAAAATTGAGCACTTTCTGACATTCGCCCGAACCGAGCGTCACGGAGATATTATTTGGACAGGTGATTATCGGTGCAATTTTGTCTTCAATGGTTACAATTGCGGAGCAAGTTGCAGTATTTCCAGCTGCATCTGTTGCAGTAAAAATGACGGTATTTGAACCTAAATTGCTACAATTAAAAGCTGTTTTGGATAAAGACCGTTGTGTAATGCTGCAATTATCGGTTGTGTTATTGTCAATTTGAGCGATGTTGAGCGTTGCGTTGCCCATTGCGTTGAGTTGCAGGGTAGCGGCTTTGCAAAATACTGAGGGGGGTATTTTGTCTTCTATGGTTACAATTGCTGAACAAGTTGCGGTATTTCCAGCCGCATCAGTTGCAGTAAAAATGACGATATTTGAGCCTAAATTGCTACAATTAAAGGCTGTTTTTGATAAAGACCGTTGCGTTATGCTGCAATTATCAGTTGAGTTATTGTCAATTTGAGCGATAGTCAGCGTCGTATTTCCCAATGCATCGAGTTGAATGGTAGCGGGTTTGCAAAATACTGAGGGGGCAATTTTGTCTTCAATGGTTACAATTGCGGAGCAAGTTGCGGTATTACCAGCCGCATCCGTTGCAGTAAAAATGACGGTATTGGAACCTAAATTGCTACAATTAAAAGCTGTTTTGGATAAAGAGCGTTGTGTAATGCTGCAATTATCGGTTGAGTTATTATCAATTTGAGCGATAGTGAGCGTTGCATTGCCCAATGCATCGAGTTGAATGGTTGCGGGTTTGCAAAATACGGAGGGGGCAGTTTTGTCTTCAATGGTTACAATTGCTGAACAAGTTGCCGTATTTCCCGAATCATCGGTTGTGGTAAAAATGACGGTATTGGAGCCTAAATTGCTACAATTGAAAGCTGTTTTGGATAAAGAGCGTTGTGTTATACTGCAATTATCGGTTGAGTTATTGTCAATTTGAGCGACAGTTAATGTTACATTGCCCATTGCGTCGAGTTGCAGGGTAGCGGGTTTGCAAAATACTGAGGGGGCAGTTTTGTCTTCAATGGTTACGATTGCGGAGCAAGTTGCGGTATTTCCAGCCGCATCGGTTGCAGTAAAAATGACGGTATTTGAGCCTAAGTTGCTACAATTAAAGGCTGTTTTGGATAAAGAGCGTTGTGTAATACTGCAATTATCGGTTGAGTTATTGTCAATTTGAGCGACAGTTAATGTTGCATTTCCCATTGCGTCGAGTTGCAGGGTAGCGGGTTTGCAAAATACTGAGGGGGGCGTTTTGTCTTCAATAGTTACAATTGCCGAGCAAGTTGCCGTATTACCCGAAGCATCGGTTGCACTGAAAATGACGGTATTTGAGCCTAAATTGCTACAATCGAAGGACGTTTTTGATAAAGAGCGTTGTGTAAAGCCACAATTATCGGTTGGGTTGTTGTCAATTTCAGCGAGTGTCAGCGTTGCATTACCGAGGGCATTTAACTGAATAGTTGCGGGTTTGCAAGAAACTGGAGGATCTGCCAAGGTAACTTTAGCCGTTGATGAACAGGTAAAATCGTTGAAAGTGACGGTAACATTATAAATTCCTGCACTCAAACCTGTAAAGAGTTTAAAGGTGTCAGTTAAACCATTGAAAGTGAATAAAGTACCGCCTGTTTTTTGAAATTTTAGGTCGTAGGTTGCACTGCTTTTTGCCCAATTGAATTGAATCGCACCCGAGACATCGCCATTACAAGTTAATTGTTGTTGAATTGTACCTGAAACACTGGCATTGGGTACAACAATGGTTTGTGTAACAAAAGACCAATTATTCGGCGAACCATTGCCTCCTAACGGATTGTCGTGAACAGCAACCGTATAGGTTCCTGGTGCCAAACCATAAAAAGTACCTGTGTTTCCTGAACCAATAAAAAGCGATGCATTTCCTGAACCCAAGTAATAGTTGATACCCCCGTCTTTTGAAAAATAATAAGTACCTGAACTCAATATGCCACCGGCTGCGACAATGGTGATTGTGCCATCCGCGCCACTGCTACACGTTGCTTTAACAGACGTTATACTGAGGGGTGTGCAAGAAGCGTCTGTCTGTGGCGGCGTAAACTTCAAGAGTTTACCATCGGGAAAATAGGCGTTATTGGTTGTCACTCCGGGATGAAGCGATGGATTTGTTGGGTCATAAGTGTTTTCAAAACGAGTTGCCGTGCCTTCTTCGGGATTGTAGGCGATGTAATTCCCGCTGCCCAATCGCCTTCCAAATAAGCCGACGGTATAGCCGTAACCCGGTTCCGTTCTGTCGCAATTGGCAGCCAAATTCGGTTCTGCTTTGTAGTTCATTTCTACTTTGTTCGAACCTTCATAGAGCATCAATTGTAGAGAAATAGCATTGTTTCGGGGCGAATTGCAGACTTTATGCCATTGCATATTTCGCCATTCGACTGTAAAAACACGGTTGGGTGCAATGCCCGACAGTTTATAATTGATTTGCGAAGCGACATTACCACTATTATTAGCTTGTAAATCGTCCCTAAAAGCGGCGATAAACGGCAATGGATTGTCTAAAAAAGCCGTATCGCAGTCGCTGCTATTGCCGCCGCCACCGTTGCCGCGTCCTTTGTAAAACGCATTGTCAAACCATTGACTGCTGACTGTCAGTGGATTGATATGAGGATTGAAAGACACCGCACCATTTTCTGAAACAACCAATGAATCGTAGTAAAAATTGTCAAATTGAAAGGAAAAACCAAGGGGAATGTACTTTGAAATGGAATCGGAAGCACCTCTATTGTACTTGGCTAAGGAGTCATTGAGCGGCGTTAAAACAGCATTTGCACCCGTCAAATAAATCATGGTTTGGCTGATCGAATCCGCAACCCAATCCTGTGTTGTCATTGCGTCATTCAATTTGGAAAAATTGGTCGTTGATTCCAGTGTTTCTACGAAAGCCGTCGAACAACCATTGTTATCGGTTATAATGAGGGCGTAATCAGAAGGTTTTAAATTTGTAAAAACGCCATTTGTATTGGTTTGCCCACTCATATTATATGTGTATGGCGCAGTACCACCCCCCGCTTTGACGTTTAATTCACCCAATGCATGACCACCTACACAAGGGATATTGATGCGTTTGTTTATCGTTTTTGTCAAAGTTGGGCATTCGATGACGTTAATTGTATAGTCATGGACATCACCGACATCATACGTCGCGCAAGGGTTCGTGGGAATGGTTGCCGTTGGAACGCCTGCTGTAATGGTTTTTAGGCTGCGTACACGCATCCGATGATTGCCCGATGTTGCGGTGGTAGGTATCTGAAAATTGCTTGTTGTGACCGTCGTGCTACTGGCGATTAATTCTCCGACATCTGTGAAGTCGTTGTTGTTGTTCCAGTCAACCCAAATGGCAAAGCCTGCGTTGGTTGTCGCACCCGTATTCAACGCAAAAGCGATGGTAAAATCATAGGAAATACCCTTTACTACTGAGGGGCTTGTTGAGGTGAGATTTGAGTAATTTAAATGCAAACCACTCGAAGGAGTCGTCGTGCAACCAACCGCATCGGCAATGAGAGAAACGCCGTTTTTTGACAAATTAAACTGACTGATGTGCACACCCAAGCCGCCTGTTGCCGTACAAGGATTGTTGTACAACGGTGCACAATAAGGCGACTGAGCCGCAAGGTTTTGTAAATCTGAAAACAGAAGTAGAAGGTAGAGAGTAAGCCCAAAGCGAGCTTTAGCAGTTGGCGTAAAGTTACAGTTCATGGACGATGCTTTTAATCAATTATTATCGGTTTGAGAAGCTCGATTGTTGAATGCGCCCCTCATTTTCTATATAAAGTATGATTGAGAACGTATTGTTCTGATGTTCGTTTTTACAAAAAGAAAGAAATGGTGTGTGCCCAAAAAACGTCATTTTTTGAAAATGATTCAGTAAAGATGCAGTAGAAATTTTTGAAATCAAATAAATATTATTGTTTTTTTTCTATTTTGAAGGTTTTATTGTGTTATTTTAGAATATCCGGTGTTATTTAAAATGAATTTTTAGATTAGGATGGAAAATATGAAGGTTGTCTTGGAAGCGTAAATTGTTAAATATCCAGATAAGCACATAAAAAAAGGGTCGAGTATATCAAGAGTTTTTAATTTACTCTGATTTACTCGACCCTTTGATTCCAACCTTTTTATAGTCAGTTATAAAAATAGGAATGTCCTTCAAAAACATAGTCATTCATAAGGTTTACCCTTAACATCAAAGGCATAAAAGACATCAAATCTTCGTATTGATGGTCTTCTATTTCTCTTTTTAGAACTTCAAAAAAGGCTGAAACAGCGGCTTCTACTTCCATTTTAGAATGAAAAACATGTGAATGTTCCAGACCTTTAAGCTTCCCTAAGGCATTAATGAATTCTTTGTAATCGAATTTTGTCGAAAATTCATTTTGCCATTCTTCTAAATAGAGCGGTTTAATCTCGTTCGGTAAATAAGCAATCAAAGTGCGGGAGGCAAAAAGCGGTATGCGTTCTCTGATTGTTTGGAAAAGAGCGGACAAGATGCTTTTGGCGCGTAAGGTATTATCGGGCATACCTAAAGTTTTTGCAAATTGTGCGACAAACGGGCTTTGTTGAATGTGTGCGTGACAGAATAGAGCTTTCATCGGAAATAGATTTTAATCATTTGTGAATAATAGTATACTGTTTTGCACTTGTCTAAAGTTATAAAATATAATAAGGTAACGCCCCAATAAACGGTGGTTATTGTTCGGTTGTTACAATTTAGCTAAATGTTTTTCTTAATGGTTGCAATTTAAAGGTTGCTTGGATTTGATGCAAGGATATTTGACAGTACAAACAAAATTTTACAAAGTTATGATAGAAAAGATGTTAGGGAGCAAACACAAAATAGAATACCCAAAATTCTGAAAGAATTGAATATGAATAACCGTCCCGATTTTATCGGGACGGCTGCGTCGAAAGTTTGTCTCCCAACTCCGAAGGAGTTGAATGAACAGTCACTCTAAGTAATTGATATTCAACTCTTTCAGAGTTGTGTGACTGCCTACTGCGAACCCGTAGATTTCATCTACGGTTATTCATATTCAATTCTTTCAGAATTTTAGGTATGTTATTTTTTGCATCACGCCTTAAACACAATGGGCAGACTGTGAAATCCTTAGAAAAAAAACTTTTATTTGAGTACAAATACGCGACAAAAAAAGTACACCACTATTTTGCAACACTTTACTAACCTTTTATGTCTTTGTTTTTAAATTTGCAAAAAATGCCACCCTTAATAATAAAAAGAACGGTATAAAATATCAAAAATACTGAGGGGGGGTAATTTAATTATATACTTTTCACCATTCACCATTATTTTATGCGAAACCTCCTTTTAAGCTGTGCTTTAACAATTGCCAGCCTCCAATTCCTTCAAGCGCAAGACCTTTACATTCCGCGCGATGTACAACAAGCCTACAAAAACGAAACCCGGTCGATGGATGGCAAACCAGGGAAAAAGTATTGGCAAAACTACGGTCGTTATACCATCAACATTACGGCTACGCCACCTAACCGCACTATCAAGGGCAATGAGTTGGTTATGTATATCAATAACAGTCCCGATACGTTGCGCAATCCGAACATCAAACTCTTTTTGAATATCCACAAAGCAGGTGCACCACGTGACGGCGGTGCCTCTGCCGATTATTTGACTTCGGGTGTTCATATTGATGCTGTAAAAGCCAATGGTGTGGGTATAAAGTGGGGGGATAATCCTTTTGATTATACGAATAAACCGTTGCGTTTGCCTAAACCGATTGCGCCACACGACTCTGTTTTGTTGTCTTTTGAATGGCATTACGATGTATCTTTAGAGAGTAACCGCGAAGGGATGTTGGACTCAACCACGTTTTTCTTAGCTTATTTCTATCCACGTGTGGCTGTTTATGACGATTATGCAGGGTGGGATAGAATGGCATTTACGGATGGCAAAGAGTTTTATAGTGACTTCAATGATTATACTTTGACCGTCAATGTGCCTAAAAACTATGTCGTTTGGGCAACAGGTGATTTGAAGAATGAGGATATAGTCTTGCAACCTGATTTTTTAGCGAAATATGAAAAAAGTTTGGTAACAGATGACCTCATTCATATCGCTACTAAGAAAGATAATGAAGCTAAAAAAGTCACTGTTCAAAAGGATATGAACAGTTGGGTTTTTACGGCTAAGAATATTCCCGATGTTGCTTTGGCGTTCAGCGACCACTATGTTTGGGACGGTTCGAGCGTTGTTGTTGACAAAAATACCAAACGCAGAGCCAGCGTTCAAGCAGCTTTTTTGGATGAAGCTGCCGATTTTCATCAAATGGTGGGCTTTGGCAAACACTCTTTGGATTGGTTTTCAAACAATATGCCTGGTGTGCCTTATCCGTATTCAAAATCAACGATTGTTCAAGGTTTTGCCGATATGGAATACCCGATGATGGTCAATGACAACACGACTCCCAACCCTGATTTTTCACGATTTGTTGCTGAACATGAGATAGCACACACATACTTCCCTTTTTATATGGGCACCAACGAAACCCGCTTTGGTTTTATGGACGAGGGCTGGGCAACAGCTTTGGAATTAATGATAGGTCGTGAGGATTTGGGCGTTGAAAGGGCTGAAATTTTGTTCAAAAGATTTCGAGTCAATAACTGGATAAACGATCCTTCGCAAGAACAAGATTTACCCATCATCACACCGAGCAATATACTGACGGGTGCAGGTTTGGGCAATAATGAATATGGCAAACCTGCCTTGGGTTATCTCGCTATGAGAGACCTTTTAGGCGATGTTTTGTTTAAAAAATGCTTGCAAGAGTACATGAATCGGTGGAACGGCAAACACCCAACGCCTTGGGATTTCTTCTATTCATTCAACGATGCGGCGGGTAAAAACTTGAATTGGTTTTGGCATAATTGGTTTTTTACCAATGGTTATATTGATTTAGCAATTGACAAAGTGACGGTAAAAAGAAAAGGTTATATCGTCAATCTAAAAAATATTGGTGGCTTCGTTGCTCCTGTTGATATGATAGTGTCTTATGATGATAACAGTACAGAAACGATTCACCAAACCCCAGAATTGTGGCGTTCAAATCCCAAAGAAGCGGCTATCAATATAAAAACAGCAAAGAAAATAACATCTATGAAGTTGGAAGGCGGTATTTTTATGGATGCCGATATGACAAATAATGTTTGGAAAAAGTAGCATAAAAAATGTATCAAAAAACATACAGAGACAATGGTGCTATCGGTGCTATTTTAGATGAATATGAACGCGCCGTTCAAGACCTAAAGAACGTGCTGAAAACCGTTACGCCTTCGGAACTCAAAGCGATAGTGGACGACACAACCGCAGATGAGGATTGTCACTCTATCCAAACCGTCTTAACCCATCTCGTGCGTTCGGGATATTGTTACGCGACTTATATCAGAAGGCAGCAAGGAGAAAGTTTAGATTTTCCAGAACGTATTTTGTTGAACAATGTAGCGGATTATAATGATGCGTTGGACAAGATGTTTGCTTATAATGTTCAGCTTTTTGCCGACTATCCTGATGTCGCTCTTGAAGTGTTTGATTCTGATAAAAAAATATTGGTCAATTGGGGACAACTGTATGACATTGAACAATTAATAGAACACGCAATTGTACATATCTTACGACATCGCCGACAGATTGAACGTTTTATTATCAAATTAAAAACGTAAGTGTATAAAAAGATAACAAGAAGGCTGCCTCAAAAAGGTAGCCTTCTTGTTTCTATATTTATAGGTTCTAACAATGTTTTTTGAAAGATACCAAAGAAATGGTATAATGTAGAAACGCAAGGGTTTTACAAGAAAAAGTTGCATTTTATGCCCATTTTACCTTAAATTTGGCTTTTATTATATGATTGTGCTAGCAAACCGTGAATCCATATACTTATAATATAATACGAATATCGTAATGAACAAACATCACTACCTGCAAATTTCCTTCCTTTTATTCTTTTTTCTATGTGCCATTGCCCCCCTCAGTAGTCAAACACCAACAGCCAGTTTTGCTACATGGAAAGACAATAAAAAAGCTGCTTATTCTATCATACATGATGACTACAGCGACTATGTCACTGGTATTTTTCAATATGCCGACCCCATAGCGACTTCGCGAGGGATTAAGCTCTGTTTTGGCGCAATCACCAATTTTTGTGGTGCCACAGAATGGGCAAACGCTCGCACCATGATAGCTCATGGACATGAATGTGTGAACCACTCGCACAATCATCTTTGTGGTGGCTCGGCATCGGAATGTTCAGGGCTTTCGACTTATAATGCCTCTCAATTTCCTACAGAATTAGGACTGTCTTCGCAGTTAATTGAAACAAATACAGGCGTTAAACCGCGCTTTTTTATACATCCTTATGATGCATCTTCAACGGCTATTATAAACTATTTGACAGGACTCGGCTATCTTGGTACTCGTTCAGGCAATCGAAGTATTGTAAATGACAATACATTTACTGATTTCATGCACTTAAACTACTTTGTTTACATGCCAAATTCACAGATTTTGTTGCTCAATCAAGCTGTTGATCAAGCCGTAACAGCAGGGGGATATACCATTCGTGAATTTCATGGTATTGAAGACGGTTCTTGGGCGGCGATGACAGTCGCCAACTATACAGACCATTTGAATTATGTTAAAACACAAATGGATAACGGCAATATTTGGTCAGCCACGACAACCGAAGCCATTACCTACAAAATACAACGCGATGCCTTTCAACCCGTTGCGTCTCGTTCTAATTTAACTGGTGACATCACCGTAAGTTTTAATACCCTTAAAACAATTGACCCCTCAGTATTGCGCACACCTGTTACGGTCAACGTCAATCTTAACGGCATTACTGGCAATTTTAATGTAACGCAAATCGGAACGCCTATACCCTCCACACGGACAGGAAATATTGTAACTTTTAATGTCTATCCACATCAAGGAAATGTTGTTTTGAATTATATAGACGTTACACCGCCCGTTTTAACCGCTTGCCATACCAATATTAGTTTGACAACAACAGGCACAACAGCCGTAGCTTCATGGACAGCACCAACAGCCACCGATAATGCGAGTATTCCAATTGTTTCTTTCACGACAAGTCCGACAGCAGGTTTGACAAATGGCGGTGCGTTCCCAATTGGTACAACAACTGTTAGATACACTGCAACGGATGCTAAAAACAACACCGCAACGTGTAGTTTTACAGTTACGGTCACGTTAATAGACCCATGTGCTACGGATATTATACCACCTGTTTTGACTGCTTGTCCTTCAAATATTAGTTTAACAACAACAGGTACAACGGCAATAGCGTCTTGGACAGCACCGACAGCGACCGATAACTGTACGACCCCCTCAGTATCTTTGACCACAAGCCCAACAACAGGTTTGACAAATGGCGGTTCATTTCCAATTGGTACAACAACTGTTAGATACACGGCAACGGATGCTAAAAACAACACCTCAACGTGTAGTTTTACAGTTACGGTCACGTTAATAGACCCATGTGCGACGGATGTTACACCACCCGTTTTGACCGCTTGTCCTACAAATATTAGTTTGACAACAACAGGTACAACGGCAATAGCGTCTTGGACAGTACCGACAGCGACCGATAACTGTACGACCCCCTCCATAACTTTTGCCACAAGCCCAACCGTTGGTTTGACAAATGGCGGTGCGTTCCCAATTGGTACAACAACCGTTAGATACACCGCAACGGATGCTAAAAACAATACGGCAACGTGCAGTTTTACAGTTACGGTCACGTTAATAGACCCATGTGCTACGGATATTATACCACCTGTTTTGACTGCTTGTCCTTCAAATATTAGTTTAACAACGAATGGCACAACAGCATTAGCAAGTTGGACAGCACCGACTGCGACGGATAATTGTACTATTCCAATTGTATCTTTCACGACAAGCCCAACTGTTAGTTTGACAAATGGCGGTGCGTTCCCAATTGGCACAACTACAGTGACTTATACGGCTTCCGATGTAAAAAATAGTACAATATGTAGTTTTACTGTTATGGTTATGTATATAGACCCATGTGCGACGGATATTATCCCGCCAGTTTTGACTGCATGCCCTTCAAATATTAGTTTGGCAACCACAGGTACAACGGCAATAGCATCTTGGACAGCACCAACGGCGACGGATAATTGTACGACCCCCTCAGTAACATTTGCCACAAGCCCAACCGTTGGTTTGACAAATGGTGGTGCATTTCCTATTGGAACAACAACTGTTAGATACACGGCAACGGATGCTAAAAACAATACGGCAACGTGCAGTTTTAGCGTTAGTGTCACGTATATAGACCCTTGTTTGACGGATATCACACCGCCCGTTTTAACCGTATGTCCTGCCAATACCCCTTTGGCAACGACTGGCACAACGGCATTAGTGAGTTGGACAGCACCGACCGCGACAGATAATTGTACGCCTCCCTCAGTAACATTCACGACAAGCCCTACAACTGGCTTGACCAACGGTAGTGGGTTCCCAATTGGTACAACAACTGTGACCTATACAGCGACTGATGCGAAAAACAATACGGCAACTTGTAGCTTTAGTGTCATCGTCACGTTAATTGACCCTTGTTTGACGGATATCACACCGCCCGTCTTAACCGCTTGCCCTGCCAATATTAGTTTGACAACGACAGGTACAACAACAACGGCATCTTGGACAGCACCAACTGCTACGGATAATTGTACGGCCCCTTCAGTAACATTCACGACAAGCCCAACAGCAGGTTTGACAAATGGTGGTGCCTTTCCAATTGGCACAACGACAGTGACTTATACGGCGACTGATGCGAAAAACAATACGGCAACTTGTAGCTTTAGTGTCATCGTCACGTTAATTGACCCTTGTTTGACGGATATTACACCGCCCGTCTTAACCGCTTGCCCTGCCAATATTAGTTTGACAACGACAGGTACAACAGCAACGGCATCTTGGACAGCACCGACCGCGACAGATAATTGTACCATTCCAATTGTTTCTTTCACCACAAGTCCAACAACGGGTTTAACCAATGGCGGTACATTTCCAATTGGTACAACAACGGTTAGATACACCGCAACGGATGCTAAAAACAATACGGAAACGTGCAGTTTTACGGTTAGTGTCACGTTAATTGACCCATGTGCAACGGATATTATACCACCTGTCTTAACCGCTTGCCCTGCCAATATTAGTTTGACAACCACAGGCGCAACGGCATTAGCATCTTGGACAGCACCAACTGCCACGGATAATTGTACCATTCCAATTGTTTCTTTCACCACAAGTCCAACTTTTGGTTTGACCAATGGCGGTGCGTTCCCAATTGGTACGACAACCGTTAGATATACCGCAACCGATGCTAAAAACAACACCTCAACGTGTAGTTTTAATGTCGTTGTCACATTAACAGACCCATGTGCAACGGATGTTATACCGCCCGTTTTAACGACTTGTTCTTCAAATATCAGTTTAACAACTACAGGGACAACGGCAATAGCGTCTTGGACAGCACCGACCGCCACGGATAATTGTACCATTCCAATTGTCTCTTTCACGACAAGCCCAACTGTTGGTTTGACAAATGGGGGTGCGTTCCCAATAGGTACAACAACTGTTAGATACACGGCAACGGATGCTAAAAACAACACCGCAACGTGTAGTTTTACAGTAGTCGTCACGCAACAGAGTACAGGTGGAGATGTTTGCACTCAACCAACAACTCATATTCAGGGAGCAGTCAATGCCATTAACGTCACAGGTATTGCAACATCTGCCGCCCATATTCAAGTATTCAGTAGCTTTTGGTCGCCTGTTTATAGTCAACAAGTGAATACGCCGTCGGCAACAGTGCCAAATTTAGCGGCTGGGGGCTATTATATCAAGGTGACTGTTTTAGGTGCGGGTGGGATTTGGCCATCTATTTGCGAGGTTTTGCAACCTGTTACCGTTACAAGTTCTACAAATCCTTGTATCACTGATGCAACGCCGCCTGTGCTTTCCGCTTGTCCTGCCAATATGAATTTGACAACAGCAACGACAACAGCAATCGCATCATGGACAGCACCGACTGCTACGGATAATTGTTCGACCCCCTCAGTATCTTTTACTTCAAGTCCCACAACTGGCTTGAGCAATGGTGGCGCATTTCCAATTGGTACTACAACCGTTACTTACACGGCTACGGATGCTAAAAACAATACAGCTACTTGTCGTTTTACCGTCACAGTCACTCAATCCAGTAATTGCGCAGCAGACATTGTCCCCCCTTTATTGACCTCTTGCCCTGCCAATATGAATTTGACAACAGCAACGACAACAACCATTGCATCATGGACTGCACCGACTGCCACGGATAATTGTACAACCCCCTCAGTAATTTTCACCACAAGTCCAACAACTGGCTTGACAAATGGAGGTACATTTCCACTTGGCACAACAACTGTTAGATACACCGCGACAGATGCTAAAAACAACACCGCAACGTGCAGCTTTACCCTTGGAGTCACTCAATCTAGTAGTTGTGCAACAGACATTGTACCACCTGTATTGACCGCTTGCCCCGCCAATATGAATTTGACAACAGCAACGACAACAACCATTGCATCATGGACTGCACCGACCGCTACGGACAATTGTTCGCCCCCCTCAGTAATTTTTACCTCAAGTCCAACAACAGGTTTGACAAATGGTGGTGTGTTTCCGATTGGTACAACAACCGTTAGATACACAGCAAAAGATGCTAAAAACAACACTGCCACGTGTAGTTTTACGGTAACAGTCACGCAACAAAGTACGGGCGGCAATATTTGTACTCAGCCTGCGGCTAATATTGTTGGTTCTGCCAATGCTATTACTATTTCAGGTATAACGACATCTGCTGCCCATATTCAAATATTCACCAGCGTATGGTCGCCTGTTTACAGTCAACTAACCACTACGGCAACGGTGAATGTTCCGAATTTAGCGGCGGGTGGCTATTTTGTCAAGGTCACTGTTTTAGGGGCAGGTGGCAAATGGCCTGCTGTCTGCGATGTACAACAAAATGTCACGGTTGCGCCTTTGGTCGCTTCGCTAAGTCAAGCTGTGCTTGCCCTCGAAGCCCATGCAGAACCGACACGCGCGGTCATTGAATGGGTGAACAATACGGGTTACATCAACGATTATTTTACAATTGAAAAGGCAGATACCAAAACAGGCATATTTGAAACTTTGGAAATTGTCAATAATAAATCGGTGGACAAGGATATGACGCACTACGTCACTTACGACAATACACCAACCGAAGGCGATAACTCTTACCGTATCGCGGTTATACATAATGATGGTTCAACGAAAGTTTCGGACATAAAAACCGTTCAATTCAAGGGTTTGTATTCTGTTAGACTCTTTCCAAACCCTGTCAACGATGTCTTGACGCTCGATTTATCGAACTACAAAAACCAAAATGTTGAAGTGTATTTGTACAATTACTTTGGACATCTACAATTGGTTAGAAAGATTGATAAAGTGACGGATGCGCTTTTTGATATTTCTGTCTCCGACATACAAACAGGCAATTATAAGGTGCGTATTCAGTCAAAAAAGAGGCGTGCGGTTACGCAGTCTGTGATTATTGCTCATTAATATTTACAACGTTTAGGGAAGATACAAAAAATAAACTACCCGCTTCACGCTCATATTATCTCAATCCCGAAGGGATTTAACATGAATAACCCCGAATGAAATTCGGAGAAATAACCAGCAATATGCTGGAACGCCCAAGGCGTTGAACTTAATTATCGCTTCATACGGTTAAACTCCTTCGGAGTTAGAGACAAACGACCCCGCTTTTTCCCCGAATTTCATTCGGGGTTATTCATGTTGAATCCCTTCGGGATTGAATGGGTATGTTATAATTTACACAGTCCCTTATATAAACAGTACCCCCTCAGTAAAAGCGCATTTGAAGGACGATTTTTGAAGTTACCATAGTTTAAACGTTGATTTTTATATTTGAATGGCCGCCATCTTCTATTTTTTTTCCGCTATCTTCTATAAGATAGCCGCTATTGTAAGAAAAATAAAAAATTGCTCCCAAAACAACCTGTCAAATCCAATAAATTCCGATATTCACGAGACAATTTTGAAATTATAGTCTGATGACTAAACTAAATACGTCTTCCTCGTGAAAAGAATCTTTACATCTAAATACACTTATATCGGTCTCGTCGTTCTGGCGTTGCTTTACGCCTTTTCTTTTACTTTTTCCAATAATAAAATTGATTTCAATACGCAAATCAAGCCTTTGTTGAATCAAAAGTGCATCGTTTGTCATGGTGGCGTGAAACGACAAGGCGATTTTAGTTTGTTGTTTCGACAAGATGCTTTGGCAAATACTAAAAGTGGCAAACCCGCCATCATTCCAGGCGACCCTGATGGTAGCGAAATGATAAAACGCATTACGCACAACGACCCCGAAGAACGTATGCCTTACAAACAGCCCCCCCTCAGTAAAGAAGAGATAAATACGCTTCGGCAATGGATAAAAGAAGGTGCAGAATGGGGCGACCATTGGGCTTATACGGAACTGAAACCCGTTGAATTACCTACGATAAAAGGCACATTTTGGGGATTATGGAAGTCCGATTGGGTGAAAAACGACATTGATTACTTCATTCTTGATAAAATCAAAGCGGCAGATTTGACCCCCTCAGTACAAGCCGATAAAGAGACGCTTCTACGTCGTGTTGCCCTCGATTTAACAGGTTTACCACCGTCTGAAAGCCTTAGACAACAATATTTGAACGACAATTCACCAAAGGCTTATGAAAATCTTGTAGATTCTCTTTTAGCGGCAACGAGTTTTGGCGAACGTTGGGCGGCGATGTGGTTGGACATTGCCCGTTATGCCGATACAAAAGGATATGAACGGGACGACAGCCGTTCGATATGGCGTTACAGAGATTGGTTGATACGCGCATTTAACGATGATAAGCCTTACAATACCTTTATAACAGAACAAATTGCAGGGGATTTGCTGCCCAATGCCACCAACGACCAACTGTTAGCAACTGCTTTTCATCGAAACACGATGACAAACGATGAAGGTGGAACGGACAACGAGGAATTTAGAACCGCAGCCGTTATGGACAGAGTGGCAACGACTTGGCAAGGCATTATGGGGACGACTTTTGCGTGTGTGCAATGTCACAGCCACCCTTACGACCCATTTAGGCATGAAGATTATTACAAATTTTTGGCTTTTTTTAACAATACAAGAGACGAAGACACCTATGGCGACTATCCAATTCTGCGTGAATACCGCAAACAGGACAGCGCAACGCATTTGGAACTCAACAACTGGCTCAAAGCCAATGCACCACAACGGGCGGATGAAATAGATAAGTTTGTCAAAACATTACAACCGTCTTATAACTCCTTGACCGCAGACAAATTCGTTAACAGTGCCTTAGCTGATGAAAAATGGTTGACGATACGTCAAAATGGGTCGGCACGTATGAAAGCCGTTAAATTAGACGGCAAAGACCAATTCATTTTTACTTATAAAAGCAACGTTTTAGGTGGTAATTTGACGATTTTCCTTGATTCACTGAGGGGTCAGATTTATAAAATAATTCCGATAGATACATCAGGTGGTGGTTGGCGTGTTGCAAAAAAGGATTTACTGCCACAAACAGGCGTACACGATTTGTATTTGCAGTACAACAATCCTAATTTAAAGAAGCCGACTGATGGAGGCATGATGTTCGATTGGTTGTACTTCACTTCTTCTTTTCCTGGAAAGGGTTTGGCAGGTTATGAGAAAGCTGAAAAGCAATTTTGGTCATTGCTCAATGCCAAAGACTTGGATAGAACACCTGTTTTCGTAGAAAATCCCGAAGAGATGCACCGCAAAACCTTTGTCTTTGAACGAGGCAATTGGTTAAGCCTTGGTGCAGAGGTGCAACCTGAGGTGCCACATTCGCTCAATGCGTTTCCAAAAGATGCACCCAAAGACCGCCGTGGTTTGGCAATGTGGTTGACCGATACAAAGAATCCTTTGACCGCCCGAACGTATGTCAATCGGATATGGGAACAACTTTTTGGGGTTGGTTTGGCAGAAACTCTTGAAGATTTAGGTACACAAGGCATTCCGCCGACGCATCCCGAACTCTTGGATTACCTCGCCTACAACTTTATGAACGGTATGGATTGGCGTACAAAGACTTTGATTAAAACAATGGTCATGTCCGCCACTTATCAGCAATCTTCAAACATAACACCTGTTTTGCAAGCCAAAGACCCACAGAATAAATTGTACGCCCGTGCGCCCCGCGTCCGTTTGTCGGCGGAGCAAATTCGTGATCAAACGCTCGCGGTCAGTGGTTTGCTCTTGGATTCTTTGTATGGCAAAAGTGTTTACCCTTTTCAACCCGATGGCGTTTGGAGTTCACCTTATAATGGTGCTGTTTGGAAGAAAAGCGCAGGCAAACAGCAGTATCGCCGCGCCATTTACACGTATTGGAAACGCAGCAGCCCGTTTCCGTCCATGCTCACATTCGATGGTGTCAATAGAGAAGTCTGTGTATCTCGGCGCATCAGAACGAATACGCCTTTGCAAGCGTTGGTGACTTTAAATGATTCGACTTTTCTTGTTGCAGCTGTGGAAATGGCTAAAAACGCAAAATTTACTGAGGGGGTGTCTCAACAAATTTCTAATTGTTATGCGGCGGCTATGGGTCAAACCATAACGAAAGAGAAACGATTGGTCTTAGAAAAGCTGTACGCCACAGCTTTACAGCAATTTCAATCCAAAAACAACAAAGATAAGGTACAATTACCCAGCGTTTTGACGGAACAAACGCCTGAAATAGCGGCTTTGGCAATTGTGGCAAATGCTATTTTGAATTTAGATGAATTTGTGAATAAATCATAATCCTCATAGGGTTTCGCCCTATTCTAACAAATCACGCCCTTTCAGGGCTATTCATATGCAACAAATAAAAGCCCTGAAAGGGCGTAATTCGTTAGGATAGGGCGAAACCCTATCAAACGAACGAAACAAAAATATAAACGGACGATATAAAATATGAAACAATCGAATAAAAATACAAATGAACGAAACCATAACACATTATCATTCCACCAATGAAGAATAAAAACGAACGATTATTCATCGAGGCACAGCAAGAAGCCTTAAATTACATCACCCGCCGCCATTTCATGCAAACTTGCGGCATGGGTTTAGGTGCTATGGCTTTGGGTAGCTTAGTCGGTGGTTGTTTCAATGGCAACAAAAATGCACCCCTCAGTATGGCGAGCAATGAATTGATGATTGACCCCATCAATCCCTTGTCGCCACGTCTCCCACACTTCGCAGGGCATGCCAAATCAGTGATTTATATCCACATGGCAGGTGCACCGTCTCAATTGGAATTGTTTGATTACAAACCTGAATTGTTGAAAATGGACGGTCAAGACTGTCCACAATCGTTGTTAGCAGGCAAACGATTTGCTTTTATACGCGGTGTGCCTAAAATGTTGGCACCACAAGCCGAATTTAAGCAACATGGTCAAAGTGGTGCATGGATTTCCAATTATTTGCCACATCTACAAACTGTTGCTGACGAAATCAGTTTCTTAAAAGGCGTACACACCGACCAATTCAATCACGCACCCGCACAATTGTTGATGCAAACAGGTGGCGCACGATTGGGTCGTCCGAGTATGGGTGCTTGGGTTACGTATGGCTTGGGTTCAGAGAATGCAAACTTACCCGGCTTCGTCGTTTTGACATCGGGCGGCAAAGACCCCGATGCGGGCAAGAGTACTTGGGGCAGCGGTTTCCTCCCCTCCGTATTTCAAGGCGTTCAATGCCGTTCCGAAGGCGACCCTGTTTTGTTTTTGAACGACCCAGAAGGCATTGACCGCAACCTGCGTAGAGCATCCATTGATGCCATAAACGATGTCAACCGATTGCAATACGAACAAGTCAAAGACCCAGAGACCATTTCCCGCATCGCACAATACGAAATGGCTTTCAAGATGCAAATGTCCGTACCAGAAGTTATGGACATCAAGTCCGAACCGCAATATATTCACGATATGTACGGTACACAAGTCGGTAAATCGTGTTTTGCCAATAATGCGTTGTTGGCACGTAAATTAGTGGAGCAAGGCGTTCGTTTCGTACAGCTTTTTGATTGGGGTTGGGATACGCACGGCACGTCCGAAGACGGTTCAATTGATGTTGGTTTGGTCAATAAATGTCGCCAAACGGATAAATCTGTCACAGCTTTGATATTAGATTTAAAACAACGTGGTTTGCTCGATGAAACGCTCGTTGTGTGGGGTGGTGAGTTCGGCAGAACGCCCATGTTGGAGAATCGAGAGAACAAACCCAATGCTTTCAAAGGTCGTGACCACCATTCCGAAGCATTTACAATGTGGATGGCGGGCGGCGGCGTGAAAAAAGGTTATTCGCATGGCGAAACAGATGAGATTGGGTATTCTGTCATCAACGGCAAAACGTCCGTTTTTGATGTACAAGCGACGATATTGAATCAATTAGGCTTTGACCACGAGAAATTGACGTATCATTTTCAAGGACGACCATTCAGATTGACGGATGTGGCGGGGAAAGTGATAAGTGAGGTGGTGGCATGACATCAATTACAACACATATTTCTTTTTTTTTAAACGCATAGTCACATAGTAAACATAGTTTAATGTAGTCTTTTTTTTAAAATAAAAACTATGTGCCCTATGTGACTATGTGTTAACCAAAAAAAACTCTTTTTTAATGAACAGACGAAAATTCCTACAATCAACAATGGCAACAACGCTCTTGACATCTCTTGAAAGTTATGCAAAACCCCTTTTTACTGAGGGGGTGTCTAACTTAAAAATACTCGGTACGAGTTGGGGTTTCGATGGCAGCGTAGATAGTTTCTGCGCCAAAATCAAAGCAGAAGGTTTCGACGGTATCGAAATGTGGTGGCCTACCGATGCAAAGAAACGAGACGAATTGTTCGCAGCTTTGAACAAACATGGTTTGGATATTGGCTTTCTATGTGGCTCGGGCAGTGCGGATTTTAAGTCAAACGTAGATGCTTTTGCAAAACAAGTGGAAGCAGCTACAACTCAAACCCTTCAAAAACCGCTGTATATCAATTGTCATTCAGGCAAAGACTATTTTACGGCGGAGCAATGTCAAGCCTTTTTTGATGTGACTAAAAAAGTATCGGCAGCAACTGGTTTGGGTATCTATCACGAGACACATCGCTCACGTATTATGTACAGTGCACCGATTGCACGCCAACATTTGGAGAAAAATCCTGATTTACAACTCACTTGCGACCTCTCACATTGGTGTTGCGTCCACGAATCGCTGTTGCAAGACCAAGAAGAAACCCTCAATTTGGCTTGTGCAAGAGCCGGACACATTCATGCCCGCATCGGACACGCCGAAGGTCCACAAGTCAACGACCCTCGTGCACCTGAATGGGATAAAGCTGTAAAAGCACACTTCGGTTGGTGGGATAAAATCGTTCAAAGACGTAAACAAGAAGGCAAACCGATAACCATTTTGACCGAATTTGGACCTCCTGACTATATGCCGACGCTGCCTTATACCCGTCAAGCCCTTGCAAATCAATGGGACATCAATGTGTATATGATGAAGGTGTTGAGAGAAAGGTATCGATGAAACACAGGTATAGTAAACAGAAATCAACGTTTTTAAACACCGTTTTAATGGAAAATTCTATTAAATCGGTGTGTGAAAACAGTGCGAAAATTGCGTGATAAGTCGCTTTTGTCATTCAGGACACACGATTCCTCCTGAATGACAAAAGCGACTTATCACGCAAATCACTAAAAACCTATACACATTACTTAATTCATCAAAAGTGGGAAAATTCCATCCATTAATTGTCCATTTGCCCATAGGCATTTTGTTGCTCAATGCTGTTTTTGTCCTTTTGTCAAAAACAAAGAGATACAAATATTTGTCGGCGACGATACCTATTATTTTATTTTTGGGTGCATTGAGTGCGGTGGCGGCTTGCGTCACGGGTTGGTTGCTGTCAGAGAATGGTGACTATGCTTCCGATATTTTAGATTATCATAAATGGCTCGGCATTGCCGTTGCTACCGCTTCGTTGTTGTTGTATTTTTCAAAAAAACACGACAATATCTGGTTTTGGTTGGTTTTAGTCGCTGGTTTATCAATAACAGGTCATTTTGGTGGCACTTTGACGCATGGTGAAAACTATCTTTTTTCTGATGAAAAGAGTAAAAATACTGAGGGGGTGGTTACGACTAAAAAACTACCAGACAATATTCAAGAAGCACTCGTTTACAGCGACATCATTGAGCCTATTTTGAAAGAAAAATGTATGAGTTGCCACAACAACACAAAGCAAAAAGGCAAATTGAGGATGGACGACAAAGACGCGTTCTTAAAAGGTGGTGAAAATGGGGTGATTGCCATAGCAGGACAAGCTGATAATTCTGAAATGGTCAAACGTCTTGTATTGGATATGGATGCCAAACACCACATGCCGCCAAAAGGTAAAACGCAACCAACCGAACAAGACATTACGCTGCTGCGTTGGTGGATTGATAAAGGTTTGACTTTTGATAAAAAGGTTAAAGACATTGAACAGACCGATGCGGTCAAAGCTATTTTTGCTAATTTTAATACAAGTGTAGTCAAAAAAGAAAATCCTTTCATACCTACTCAAACTGTTGAGGCAGCCGACGAAAAGTTAATAGATTCTGTCAGAAAACAAGGCATTTTACTCATGCCTGTTGCACCTCAAAGTCCTTATTTACAAGCCAATTTTGTATCCATTCCAAAGGCAGGTGATAAAGAAGTGGCGTTACTGTTGCCTTTTGCGAAACAACTCGTTTGGTTGAAGTTGGGTAATACTAAAATTACAGATTCAGCTATGGAAACAGTGGCTAAAATGACTAATTTAACCCGTTTGAACCTTGATAATACGGTTATAACCAATAACGGATTGGCTGCGTTAACGTCCTTGAGCCATTTACAATACTTAAATGTAGTTGGTACAAACGTTAAAAGCGATGGATTGCACCCCCTCAGTAATTTGAGCGCATTGAAACAAGTTTTTCTATTTAAAACAACGATTTCTCCTAATGATTTAAGGGATTTACAACAAAAAATGCCACAAACAGTCTTTGATACAGGCGGTTATATTGTACCAAGTTGGGATTCGGACACAGCTGTTTTTAAGAAAGCTAAGTGATTGGATTTGGGGCGCACACGTATTGGATACCTCAAAGGTATCAGATACGTTTTCAATGCAAAGTATTACTTTTGCAACACCTCAAAAGGAATATCCATCAACGGATAATCCGCCCAACCGTTGTAATTATAATGCCACCATTCAGATGGCTCGACGGTAAAGCCATATTTTGCCATGACAGACTTCATCAACTCTCTATTTTTCAAAACACGCTTCTTTTTAACAGGCGCATCTGCCCACGATGCCTCGATTGCGCTGTCGTAAGGCGTGGGCATTTTCAATTCTTTGCCTGTTTTAAGGTTAACCAACGTCATATCTAAAGCACAACCACGATTATGCCTCGAACCACTCCACGGTGAAGCGACATAAAGTGAATCAGGAAAACTTTCATAAAACTGAACGGTAATGGCATAAGGTCGGTAACCGTCATAAATTTTGATGCCAATGTCTTGTTTGTTCAATTCTTCTTGAGCTTTTGCTAAAGCATTGACAACAGGAAGCCTTGCAAATGCCTTCGCTTGTTTGTAGAAGACTTTTTTCAAGAAGTTATTGGTCGTTGCGTAGCGAATATCTAGGATGATGTTGGGAATACGGCTTTTTATTTCAATCAGCGTATTGTTGCTGTCAGCAGTTTCCGAATTGTGATATGTGTCTAAATCACTGACAATACTGAGGGGGTAGCCGTATTTGTTTTTGGGCTGCGCCATGAGGTTAATCGCCAAGAATAATGACAATAAGGAGAGGGTTTTGATTTTCATAAGCCTTTTTTTAACGAAGAATTGATAATCTATTTAGCCACCACGATAACCCGTTGATAACGAGTCAATTGCGGCGTACCTGTGTCTGTTACTTCCAAAATAAGGTGGATTGTTTCCCCTTTTTTTATGTCTTTTGGCATCGTGAAAGCGGCTTTTGGTTGTGTATTGTTGTCCATAACAATCTTTCCTTTGTAAGTACCCACTTCCTCGTATTGCCACCATTTGTAATTTAGGGAATTACCATCAGGGTCAGTTGCTGTACCGCTTAATTTGACGGTTTTATTGGGTTTGGCTTGCAAAACAAGCGCATGTTTAAGGGAAACAACAGGCGGATGATTGGCATTTTTAAAGTCTTGGACGCACCAATCTGCACGTGCTGCGAAATCATTTTGCAGAGCTTCTAACCAACGTATTTGTGGATACGCCACATCTAATTTTT
The DNA here is from genome assembly GCA_043772905.1 of Saprospiraceae bacterium. GTDB lineage: Bacteria > Bacteroidota > Bacteroidia > Chitinophagales > Saprospiraceae > JAAFJT01. The sequence continues at coordinate 29,737 of JAYVFS010000133.1, forward strand.
GCGTATAAGGATTGACATCAGCGACATCTGCACCATCTTCCCAACGATTTGGATTGGCTTTTGAGGGACTCAAACGTCCGCCCCAACCGCCGTATTGCGGGTTTTCGAGATTCCCCAAACCCACATCAATGAGATGCAAAAAAGCAGGAGAGTCGCCTTCTGAAATAAAGTCGTATTGATTGAAACTGCCCCATTGCGCATTTTGTATTTTTCGGATATCGCCGTGAATGTGTTCATCGTCACCCGCTTGTTTTTGTCCATCGCCATAGCTGTAATACATTTTCAACAAAGTGCCATGATTGTTGATGATGTTGTCGCCCATAAATTTTCCTTCCAATAAATAATGAAGTGGCTTCGGCACCAAACGTTTCCACGGATAAGCCAAACAAGCAAACTGATTGGCATTGTAATAGATTTTGATATTAGACCAATGGACAGAAATGTACTTCCGATACGTCGCATCTTGGTCAAGAATAGCATAAAGAACGGCTTTATTACCTATTTTTTTATAAATCGCTTCCCATTTATCGGTATTTTTGTAGGTATCTTCAATAGATTTCAAAGCACGCGCAATGGTATTTGTGCCACCCCAAGCTTGAAGATAAAGAGGAGACATATCATCGTCAAGAAGTTTATCTTTGATAAAATCAGACCCCTCAGTATTTTTGTCCATTTCACCCTCAAAATCAATATTGCCGACCTTTATAAGGTCACGTAAAGTCGAAGCGGTCGGAAAACCAGCCGCATGAGTGCTTAGTTTAGGAAAAACCGTTTCGTAAGCCTCAATCAATTCTTCGATCCAATGCGTACCCGGCCAGCGCAGGTCTGTTTTTTCACCGTACAATTTCTTAGTCATCTCCATTTCAGAAGTGATTTTTGTGCCTAAGCCATCGCCTTTATAATGCCACATCGAACTGCTGTAAATCAGCCCTTCAATCTTAAATTCATTGGCATACAACAACATACGGATAAATGAATCCACGTCGTCTATCTCACCATCGGTTGTTATGATGGTTCGGGGCTTGTTTGGCTGTGTTTCAGCGTTGGATACTGAGGGGGCAAAAAAGAGTAATGCCGTAAGGAAGAGGAAGCTTTTCATTGTGTTGCAATTGTTTATGTTTGGTACTTTTTAGTGTCATGTCGCTTTTGTCATTCAGAAGGAATCTCTTTGTATTTGTAAAGCGGCAAAGAGATTCCTTCTGCATGACAAAAGCGGCTTGACAAAAGCAGCATGATAAAAGCGACAAGCCACTAAAAAGTATCGATTTTAAAAAGATTATTTATTCTTATAAACCTTGTCCAAGAACTCATAACGCGGTTCAGTCGTGACATTCACTGTTTTTGATTCCGTATTGATAATCATCATAGGCGGCGTTGGGTCTCCTGCTTTTATAACATCCCATTTAGGCAGTTTTTCACCATTCGGATTGCCTGTTTTGATGAAGTTGGCGAAGTAACTGTGCATGGTTTCAGAGACTTTATAATCGTCTGCTGTCCAAGAATATTCCTTGATGAGACGCAAATTGCCCATACAATATTCAATTTCGCAAGCGTGAGGCGCGCCAATGGCAGGACGAGGTTTTGGCGCATTCGGGTCTTTTTGCAAAGTGCCACCTGCCAATCCAGAAACCTTGTTGTCATCAACCAAAGCAGGACGCAATTTGCTGTAAAGATACCGATAAACAGGTTGTGTACTGTTTTTTAGATGCAAATCAGACCATTTCCAAGTGCTGTACGCAATAAATCTATCGGCAGCCAAAGCCGTTGCCGATTGTTCTATCTCCTGTTCTGAACCATGTGGGTAGAGTTTTAAAACTTCTTCAAAATCAGTTGGATAAGCTTGTTTGACCTTTGCAATATAGTTTTGTTCAGAGAAATCATTGCCTTGTAAGAAGGCTTGCGCGGGCATTTCAGCCGAGTTCCAACCCACCAAAAGCGGTACTTGCGCTTGTTGTTTGGCATTAAAAATGGCTGGAATCGTTTTAGGATAAAAATAGCCATCTATGACCGTCGAAAAGCCAAAACGACCTGACTCGTTGTAGATTTCATACACATCTCTGGTACTCAAAGCACGTAGTTTTGCAAGGCTTGGATAACCCGCTTTAGTTGCAAACTCCAAACCTACTTTTTCAGCTTCTGCAAGCGGAACAGGGAAAAGAGTCGGGTTGATACCTGCGCCACTTTCACCAATCGCCCCCGCAATTAAGTTCTTTGAAAGGGGAGAAGCCATTTGTGCGCTCACAGAAATTGACCCTGCGGACTCACCCGCAATCGTCACTTTCTTAGGGTTGCCACCGAAAGCCGCAATGTTCTTTTGTACCCATTGCAACGCCATGTTTTGATCCAGCAAACCATAGTTGCCAGAGCCTTTGTAAGGTGCTTCGGCACTTAATTCAGGATGTGCGAAGAAGCCAAAGATGTTGAGACGGTAATTCACCGTCACGACAACGATGCCTTTTTGCGCCATGCTCTCACCATCATAACGGGGTTCTGAACCATCGCCCGCAACGAAGCCGCCGCCGAAGAAATAAACCAAAACAGGCAAATCTTTCGTCTTGTGAGTCGTTGGTGTCCAAACATTTAAATACAAACAATCCTCACTCACACCATTTGAACGAGAGTTCATATCGCCCCAAATGAGCTTCTGCATCGGTCGTGCTGCAAATTTTTTCGTTTGTTTTACACCTGTCCAATTGTCAAGCGGTTGCGGTGCTTTCCAACGCAAGTTGCCAACAGGCGGTTTGGCAAAAGGAATCCCGAAATACTTTTGAATACCTGTTTTAGTATCATAATTACCTTCAATTTTACCATTTTGAGTGGCAACTTGTACATCAAAGCTGTTGTTGTCCTGTGCGTCAATCGTCATACAGATGAGGCAGAAAAGACTCATTAAAAAACTAAGTTTAAGCATATTCTTGTTGTTTAGATTTATGAATGATATTTAATTTTACGTTAGGCGATTTGGTTTTTATTGGTTTTAGCAACAAAGATTCAGAAAATTAAACAGATAAAAAAATATCGAGAATCATCCCCTCTGTATAATACTGCCTTTTAGCTAAAAAACCTTACAAACACATGATTTGTAAGGTTTTCGATTATTTTTTATGTCCCCATTATTGAGTAAGACCTTAGTTACATTGATACTTGCATTAGTTTTTGACCCAATTGATGAACAGCCTGTAGTATCTTCTGTCCTTGTGCAATAGACGGATATTTGACACCAGAAGCATATTGCCTCATTAAACTTTGGTTAATACCCGACAAGTCTGCAATCGAATTGATTTTTACAGCAGACAAAACATCAAACAATTCCGCTAAATCATAGACATAGTCGAATTGGATATTTTCAACTTTCACCCCGTCCCATTCGGATTTTGTCTTGCCTTCATGGTCAAGATGGTCTTGAATAAGACTTTTTAAATTTTGAGTAACCTCTTCTACATTTTCACCAGAGGTTGTCAGCAATGTATTGGGTGCTTTTATGCGCGCCCAAATTTCACCATCGCCAGGTTCTAATATTATTGTGAGTTTCATTGAATTGTGATTTTGGAAACATAAATTGGTTTCAATTCCAAAATAGTGTGGTTTAAAACATGACAACGCTTTCGACAAGTTTTGTCGAGTTTCAATCCATCTCCTTTAAGGAACTTTGTGCAGACAACCTAACAACTTACATCTCAAAATCTAAGCCGATTAAGTTTTTATACCTGCTGTTTTTAAAATATCATTCAATGTGCCTTTTTTCAAGTCTTTATTGCCATGATAAGGCACAGCTATATTCTCTGCCTTGTCAGGATGCTTGAAAATCTTGTGGCTTCCACTTTGGCGTGCTTCGTACCAACCGTTTTGCTCTAAGAGCTTGATGACCTGTTTTGCTGACATGTCTATGTTCATGTTTTAATTCAGAAATAAAATTAAAAGTGCGTTTCAACATGGGAATGGATTTTATCGATTTATTATAAATTTTGTCAAATACAAAGGTAGCATATATGCTACCTGTTATCCAAATTTAAAAGTAACTTTTTTGCTACTTATTTTTAATTATCCCCATCACACCCAATCGGCGCACCAGGCGGCATATCTCGATGCGAAGGTAATGAAATGTCTTTTGGCTTATCAATGCGCTCAATCGTATATTCACAATGCGCCCTATCTGTTGGGTTTGCTTCCAATTTATTGGTACACAATGCTTTAATACTTTGCAAACGACTGTAAGCAATGGATTTTACAGCATAGTTAGACACTTCGCTTTGGTTTAAACCCAAAAGGAAAGTGACCACCATTTGCTGCGTTTGCAATTGTATTTGACCTTCTAAGCCTTTACGGAGGGGTGTTTTCCATGTTTTTTCAATCACGGCATCTGCCACATCGTCAAAACCAATGGTATTGTTTCTACTTTTAAATTCAACCAAACGATTCGCTCTTTGTGGATTAAAAATAAAAGACAATTCATAACTCGTTAAAGATTCAGCCGCTGCCAAAGGGTCAATGATTGAACCTGCCCGCTTCGGCATCAATTCACCAACAGAATAATATTCGGGTGGACGAGGCGGAATGAGTTGCAAAATGCTTTCAGGCAGTGTCAATACTGAGGGGTCTAAACAATCAATAGCCGCAGATAAAGCGGCTTTTTGAACGGCATCGGGCAGTATTGTAGGTGTTTGTTGTTTGTCACCCCGCACAGAATAACTGTAATCCATGCCGCCGATCAACTTGCAAGTTGCTTCTAATTGGTAGCGATGATAGTTGTAAACAGGCACTAAAACGTCTTCTAAACGAGACATAGGCGTACCCACAGGAATATTCTTTTCAGAAAAATTTGCCAATGCTTTTTGACGAATCGCCAAGACGTTTTTTAACTCAATATCTGCCGCTTTGCCATTGTCCCACAAGTGCGCCAGAGGATGCAAACCATCGGCAGCCCTTGCGTCGAAGTCTGAAATATAGAGCAAACCTTTCTTTGTGTTTTCTTCTAAAAGGCGGTTCAGTTCGGCATTTTCATCTTTGTTTGTAGGGAAATCAGAATAGCCGTACATAATCGCTCGTTTGTCCCATTCGCCAATTTCGTCGGTATAGACCTTTGAAAAGTCCAATTTACCATTTTTATCCAAATTTACTGAGGGGTGCGGATAGTCCATAACGGAAGCACGGTCATTGAAACTCGACGCATAATTGTGCATCAAACCAAGCGTATGTCCGACTTCATGTGCTGCCAATTGCCGTAAACGTTGCAAAGCCGCTATTTTCATGGTTTCATTAGCGGGTTTACCTGTTTCATAAGGGGCAATTAAGCCTGTAAAAATCAAATAGTCTTGACGAACACGCAAAGAACCCAAAGACACTTGTCCTTTGATAATCTCTCCTGTTCGTGGGTCAGTCACCGATGCGCCATAACTCCAACCACGTGTGGAACGATGCACCCAATTAATCATATTGTAGCGAATATCCATCGCATCAGCAGAATCGGGCAGCACTTCTACGCGAAAAGCATTTTTAAAACCCGCCGCTTCGTAGGCTTGATTCCACCAACGCGCACCGTCCAAAAGAGCAGAGCGAATCGGTTCAGGCGTACCATTGTCCAAGTAATAAACGATGGGTTTTATAGGTTCTGAAAGCCCTGATACTGAGGGGTTCTTTTTTTGTAACCGATGCCGATTGATAAATATCTTTTCAATCGGTTCAGAAATTGGGCTTGAATAATCGAAGAAAGACATGCCGTTGTAGCCGCTTCTGATGTCATAACGTCGTGGCTTGTAATCACTGTCGGGCAATTGCACAAACGAGTGATGCGTCCGCACCGTTAAGGCTTCTACTGAGGGGGCAATGGACTGCACAAAACGCCCTGCATCGTCGCCACCTGTAAAGGTCAAAATGGCTTCAAATTCTGAATTTTGAGGAAAATTGCGGGTATTGGGCAAGTAAATCGCTGAACGTGGTTCATCCAATTTATACGTGCCTTGCTTCATGTTTTTCAAACGATTGGCAACGCCATGTGCATCACGTAGGAAAAACGCGGTGGCATCTACCAACACTTTGCCGCCTTCTTCTTCGTCAGCCACGAAACTCCAAAGAATGGATTGTGCAAAGGATTCACGCACCGCTTTAGCTTCGTTTTTATCATTTGACAAAGCTCTATAATCGTAATTAGGCTGTGTTAAAAGCACTTTTTTACCTATTTTTTGAAAGAAAACAATCCTTGAACTGCCTGTTTGCCCGCGATCCAAACCAATATCGTTTGAACCCAAACCAGCGGGCAATGAGTTGGCGTACAAAAACTCTTGGTCGAATTTGTCAATGAGTAAATAAATTTTACCATTCGTCGCATCCCACCAATAATTGATATAGCCGTTATAGGCTTTCCAGTTTTTGGTTTTTTCAGCGATTTTGGATTGACTGTTTGCCGTTAGGCTCAAGCAAACAAAAAGTAGAAGTAGAAGATTTTTCATCATGAATTGGACTTGAATTTTAGTTTTTCGTAAAAATACAAGGCGTGTCCGACTTTATGTGTTGGACACGCCTTTTTTAATTTTCCATTAGACAAAGTTAGTTTTTTATGTGTCAAAAAACATACTTTCGCCTTTAATTTGACTTCGAAAGCCTTATTACTACACAACCAATAAAATCAATTATCAATGAATCGTTTCTTTAAAATTGTACAAACAACAGGAAAGGTTTTACTTATCCTAATTACCCTTTTGGTCATTGTTTATTTCCTTGGACCGAAACCGCCAAAGCCTGTTTTTGATCCTCCTCCTGTCGAAAATTTATCTGTTTTGAGTCCTGGTGCTTTGGAACAAAAGATTGCTGATGCAGAAAATGCCGTCCCTAATATCAAACCCGACTGTAAAGCCCGCATCGTTTGGGCAGATTCCTTGAAAAAGGAAAAAACCAATGTTGTTATGCTCTATTTGCATGGTTTTGGTGCCAGTCATGTAGAAGGTGCGCCAATTAATGTGGATTTGGCAAAACGTTTTGGCTGCAATTTATTCCTTGCGCGCCTAGCCGAACATGGCATTGAAACAGGCGAAAAGAATGAAAATTTCTTGAAATTTAATGCCGAAGACTATTACGATTCGGCTGAAAAAGCTTTGCATATTGCTCAACAATTAGGCGATTCTGTGGTCATTGTCGGTCAATCGGGTGGAGCAGCAATGGCTTTGTTTTTGGCATCTCGGCATCCTGAATTGAAAGGTTTGGTGTTGTATTCTCCTGCCGTTCAAGTGTTTAGGAAAGATGGACAATTGTTGGCAGAACCTTGGGGCTTAGAATTGGCGCATATAATGGTTGGAGAACACAACGATTGGGTTTTCAGAAAACCTGAACAAGCGAAGTATTGGACAAATCATCAGCGTTTTGAAGGCATCGTTCAGTTTACGACTTTCCAAAAATATGCGATGATTCCTGAAACCTTTGCCATAGTGAAATGCCCTGTTTTTATGGGCTATTACTACGAAGATGAAGAAAAACAAGATAAAACCGTTTCTGTTGCAGCTATGAAAGTCATGTTTGAACAGCTCGGCACCCCCCCTCAGTATAAACGGGCTATTGACTTCCAAAACGCTAAAGCACACGTTATTACAAGTCCTATGACGACGGACGATTGGCAAACGGTGGAGGCAGAATCGATAAAGTTTATTCAAGAAGTTTTAGGCATGTAAACATATTTTTAACAACAACATAAACCATTATTTATCAATTCATTAAAAACTACGTATGAAAATTTTAGTCACTGGCGGTGCGGGCTTTATCGGTAGCCACACAGTCGTTGCGCTCGTCGAAGCCGGTTTTGAACCTATCATTATTGATGATTTTTCTAATTCTCAAAAGCGGGCGTTGGATGGTCTTGAAAAGATACTCGGTAAGTCGGTTAAGTGTTATGAGGCAGATTGTAACAACCTTGAAACATTACAAACCATTTTTCGAGAAGAACAAATCAAAGGCGTTATTCATTTTGCAGCCTTCAAAGCAGTGGGTGAATCGGTTAAAAACCCTTTGAAATACTATGAAAACAATATAGGTTCGCTTGTAACGCTTCTGAAAGCCATGAATACTGAGGGGGTGCAAAATATTATATTCTCCTCGTCTGCAACCGTTTATGGTCTATCAAAAGAGTTGCCTGCAACGGAAAAAACGCCAACTCAAAAAGCGATGTCGCCGTATGGTATGACGAAACAAATGGGTGAGGATATTTTGAGCGATGTTGTGACTTCAGGCGCAGCTATTAAAGCTATTTCTTTGCGGTATTTCAATCCAATTGGCGCACATCCTTCCGCTTTGATTGGCGAATTACCATTGGGTGTACCAAACAATTTAGTACCTTTTATCACGCAAACAGGCGCAGGTATTCGTGAAAAACTAACCGTTTATGGCGATGATTATGAGACGCCAGATGGCACGTGTCTGCGCGATTATATCCACGTCAGCGACTTAGCAGATGCCCATGTTGCGGCTATAAAAATGCTGTTAGGTTTAGAAAAAGACAATTATTACAACGTTTATAATGTTGGAACAGGCAACCCAAACAGCGTCTTGGAGGTCATAAAAACGTTTGAAGAAGTCAGTGGCAAACCTTTAAACTATGAAATCGGCGCACGAAGAGGCGGTGACGTACCAGCGCTTTATGCCGATGCTTCAAAAATAACTACTGAATTGGGTTGGACAGCAAAACACTCGATGCGTCAAGCACTTGAAGATGCGTGGCGTTGGCAGGAATCGCTTTGATTTGTAAGATATTAAGAACAAAGGCGTTAAGGTGTAAAAATCTTAACGCCTTTTTCATTATATCCTAAATTCTTTTTTACCTTTCGACGATTTGATTTTCCAACTTATAAAAAAACAAGAATGCAACCATTTATCGGAGAATTCGTCGGCACTATGTTGCTGATTTTGCTGGGCGACGGTGTTGTCGCAGGCGTTTTACTAAAAAATTCAAAAGCAGAAAATGCGGGCTGGTTAGTCATAACCGTCGCATGGGGTTTGGCTGTTATGATGGGCGTTTATGTCGCGGGACCCCTCAGTGGTGGGCATCTAAATCCTGCAGTTACACTTTCACTGGCAGCCACAGGGCAGTTTGCTTTTGAAAAAGTGCCGATGTACATCACAGCCCAAATGTTGGGTGCGATTACAGGTGCTTGTCTGGTCTATGTACATTATCTACCACATTGGGCAAAAACAGAAAACCCTACGACTAAATTAGGTGTATTTTGCACAATCCCTGCTGAAAGACATACCGTCGGTAATTTCATCAGTGAGTTCATTGGTACATTTGTTTTGATGCTGGGTTTGGGTTCTTTGGGTGCAACAGAGTTTGCGTCAGGCACAAATCCAATGGCTATTGGTGGCTTAATTGTCGTTATCGGTCTTTGTTTGGGCGGCACAACGGGTTATGCGATCAACCCTGCACGTGATTTAGGTCCCCGTATTGCTCATGCTTTTCTACCGATTCCTGGCAAAGGCGGTTCTGATTGGGGTTATGCTTGGATTCCTGTCCTTGCACCGATTCTCGGAGGTATTTGTGGATCAGCGTTTTTTAAAACATTTTTAAGTTTACATTAAGCTATTATGCGTCTTATCATTTTCACAAACCGCGATTTAGCGAGTAATGTATTTCTGAACCACGTATTGCCGCACATTGCACAATACGTGGTTCATATTTTTGTTTCCGACAAAGTCGGTAAAGCAACCACAACCGCTACGCCCAAGGAACTAAAAGACTTGAAGTTCTTTGAGCAGACATTGCCTAATGACTTTATATTTCCTTCAATTGATGCTCAAACCTGTCCAGAAAGTACATCGCCCAATACATTGATAAACGAAAATAATGACGGGGGTAAACTATTGACTTTCAATAATTTATCGAAATATTATCAAATTCTAATAGAATCCCTAAATAATGTACGTTCGACAGAAAATCTTGACAAAGTAAAGGCTTTGCAACCTGATTTAGTTTTGTCTGTTCGCTATGGAAGAATATTTGGCAGCGAATTTTTGAAGATACCGAAACGGGGTGTCATCAATTTACATTCAGGGCGACTCCCTCAGTATCGCGGCGTTTTACCTACGTTTAGGGCTTTGATGAACGACGATGATGTGATTTATCCAACCCTTCATTACATCGAAGACGGGACGATTGATACAGGCGGCATGATTGGTTTTGCAGAATTAAAGGTTGAGCACGACAAGTCCCTTTTATGGCACATTTTGCATTTATATATCGCCAGTGTTGATTTAGTGGTTAATGCCATTCAACATATTGCAGAAGGCAAAAAACCATTGGCACACGAACAGGAAGATACAAATGCCGCTTATTTCACTTTCCCAACAACAGAAGAATTTGCCCTTTTTTTAGAAAAAACACAACGGCAAATAATAGATGTTGAAGAATATACAACATTCTTAAACAGGTATAAATAACCCCTCAGTAAAATTCACCATTCACCATTCACCATTCACCATTAAAATACATGGATTTTCAAGGAAAAATAGTCTTAATCACAGGTTCTGCAACAGGTTTCGGCAAAGTGCTGGCAGAAGAATTTGCCCGTCAAGGCGCAT
>JAYVFS010000134.1:0-40019 GCA_043772905.1 Saprospiraceae bacterium
AATTTTTCATCTTTCAACTTTTAGCGAAGCAAAGATAGGTACGTGCGCTGACCTATTTTTTTCGCAAAAAAGTTGCACTTCTAATTTGAATCTAAGAAAGCAAATTGACTAGATTAGCTTTGCGCCACTATTTAAAGACACCAACAAAACAATCATTTTCAACTAAAACTAAAAACACTTGCTAACCAAAGTCAACTAACCCATTTCATTTCATTTCATTTCATTGTAAAAATTGATTTGGAAAGGAAATATTTATTCGGTATTGAAAGGACTTCAATATAGCTCATGCAGACGAAGCGTAAGGTCTGATGCGTAGGTTAGCTTTATGAAAAAAAAACCATAACACTTAAAATTAACTAAAATATCCTAATGAAACTAAATAAAGGTTACTCCCTCTTTCGGTATGAAATTGCTCAAGTCTTAAACATGAATGACAAAAAACTGTACCGATTTCTCAAAAAAAATGAAATCAAAGTCTCTTCGGGTATGGTTCCGCCTTGTGATTTAGATAGGATTGAAGCCGTTTATTACGGAGAAAAGAACATACAGGAACACTTAAATGAAGACATTAAACCAGAAAATATACCCAAAAGAAGTTAGATGTCCGATTTTGTCCGACTTTTGTGCTTGGTTTATGACAAATTAGTGACGAAGTTTGCATTATGTTTTAAACACATCGAATCTGATCAGAACCGTTTAAAACAGTACTCAAACAAAAAAGACGACCACCGCAATTCTTGGCAGAGGCGGTAGCCGTCATTTATTAACCTAAGTTAAACCGTAAAAATAATGAAAATTTTTGAACGACGACGAAAATAGGCAATTCCACTCCAAGAATTGCCGCCACACACCCGTTCCGAAAGCCTTTTATTTTGGTGCTTTTTCGTCGCTTGCTATCGTGTACCGATGGCGAACAGGGTTTGTATTTCTTTCACAATCTAAAATAATAACAAACAATGAAAAAGTTCCTAATGATTTTGTGCGCAAGCACCCCCTCCCGACTGTTTCGGGATGTGCCATCAGTAAAAGGCATCTACATGATTATTTTTATGATTTTTACTACATATCCTATCTTCTCACAAGTAGAAAAAATTCAGCCTAATAAATCGGTGCAGAAATGGGAACTTGGAATAGATGCTGGTTCTATGTTTTTAAAAGAAAATTCAACTCCTCTTTTTCTAAGGTATTATTTAAAAACCAATCGAGCATTAAGAATGGGCTTAGGTATAAATATTAAACATCAATACAGTCAAAAAGAACGTTTTGAATATTTTGACACTTCATTTATTCGAGCGTACAATACGATTAGAACAAATACCTATAGTTCAACTATATTTTTAGGTTATCAAATCGAAAAAGAATTCACTCGATTTAGCCTATATACAGCCTCTGATTTGTTATTTAGCTATGACTTCTTAAAAGATGAAGTATTACCAGATTCTATTTTCATTAAATACAGCCCTCCTGAAAATCGTTTTCAAGTGATAATCAAAGAAAGATTAAGATAGCAAGCAGTATCTTTTGTCAATCACTTGGCATTAAAATACCTGTCTTAAATCGCCTTTCATTATCACTTGAAACCGCATTTACAGTGACTTTATCAAGAAACACTTCACAAGTTTCTTTGATAGGATTTATTGTAACACCTTCTGGTTTAACAACAGGGCATTTAGGAGATACTTTTGAAAAGAATTGGATAATTGAGACAGAAGTTGCTCGAAAATTAAAGGTTCTAATTACTTATCATTTTTAACAATTTAAAAATCTAAAAGATGAAAATATTAGTATTCATAATAGGTATATTTTTTATATCATTCAGTTTTGTAAAGGGACAAACCGTAGTGATTGATTGTACCAGTCCAAGTTCAGGTACAAATTGTTTTTTGGTTAATCCAGAGGAACAAAATGGATACACTGATATAGTGACCAATATCCCAACAGGATATTCAATTAGTAGTACTTCTTGGGAAGCCACTCCTACTGGAGATAGGAAAGATCTATTAGGGGAAAGCTCAAGTTTTTTCAAATTGACATGGCTGAATAAAAATAATGCTACAACTAAGAAAGTGAAAGTAACTATTGTTTTTTCAAATGGTACACCTTCTCAAAACATTACTAAAACAGATGAAAAAACTGTTGTAGTCAAATACATAGGTGCTATCACATCAATGACCTTAAGTGGCGATGTAACGGCAAATCCTGCCAATAATAGTACACTTAGTATTCCCTGTGGTGTCAAATTAGCTACAATTAGTGTTCCTACACCCGCAACAGACCCCAATGTTGGAGTCACTTATACATGGTCACTACCATCAGGTTGGAACGGCTCATCAACTTCTAATACTATAAGTGTAGAAACTAACGCTGGACAAACCAATGGTACAATATCTGTTGTAACCCGACGTAATGATGGCATATTTACCCAATCTTATGCGGTTAAAATAACCCGACCAGTAGTTGGCACAGCCACAATATCGGGTATTCCTTCCACCAATCTATGCTATAACTCAGCTATTCCTATAAGCGCAAATGCTACCAATGCTTATATTTACAACTGGTCAACAACAGGTGCTGTCACTACAGGTTGGGCTATTAGCAATAGTGTGATTATTTTATCTGGCTCAACAGGCTCAAGTGGAACGATAACCTTATCCGCTGACAATGCGTGTCAATCGCCTCAAAGTGAGACACGCACCATTTATGTCGGTCCACCAGCTATCACCTCTGCCACAGTTGATTGGCTGCCACTTGCCTATCCGAATTACATCAACAATCCTGGTTTTTTGACCATAAATGTCAATAATGCAGAAGGGTCAAGCACAAATTGGACATTATTAAATGGTTCTGGGAATATTTACTATGCCGGGCAAAATCAAGTATCGGTGTATAGCCTACCCGTTTATGCGGGTTGAAGGGGTCACTTCCAATCAATGCGGTACAGGAGAAGCGAGAACTTTTTATGTTCAAGACATCAGTAATGGTTATTACCGCATGGCATCACCCAATCCCGCAACAAGTATCATCAGTAGCGATATTTTAGCGATGGAGGCACTCAAAAAAGTCACTTTGGTTAGTGCGGCACGTCCGGGCATTGTGCGTATGTACAATGCGAATGGCTCATTGAATGCAGATACGCATAGAAACAACAATATTCTTTCATTTGATACAGGTAATTTACCGCGTGGGCTTTATTATCTAAACTTCTTCTTTCAAGGTAACAAAAATTTTACAGAACAGATTGAATTGAATTAGAATAAAACAGTTGTAGTGAGCCTTTGAAGGTTCACTACGGCTGTTTTTAAAATTTATCCCTTTCTAAAGATAGCGTTCTCGAATAATATTCAGGTGATGTCTTTGATGTCCATAAATCAGATTCACAAGTGCCGCAACAGAAATTTTATTATTATTCGATAATCCCTTTCTTTTCAATGCTTTTCTATCCAAAGTCTTGATAAAAGCGATATTGGCAGTCCTTAAAGCCGTGCCTTCTTTCAAAATATCCTTGATTTTTCGCGCATTCGCATTCGCCACTGGCACATAGACATTTTCATCAAAACCTGCTAAAGCCGTTTCATCAGCCCTTGCAAAACGCAAAGCACGATAAGCAAAAATGCGTTCAGCATCCATCAAATGGACTAAAATATCCTTGATTGTCCACTTCCCTTCCGCATAACGATACGTCAGTTTTTCTTCGGGTAATGACAATATCAGTTGCTCCGTTTCCTTTTGAATGTCCTTCAAATGCTTCAATAAATTGCCATCATCAGGCACTTGATTGATGTAGTTTTGAAAATATGGTGCATAGTCACCAACGGTAGGTTTATTAATTTTTCCCATAAAAAAGTTCTTTTTGATTGAAAATGAATAAAATGGTTCAAAATATGATGGTGTTTTACAACTCCAAACGCTGTTATACTGAGGGGGTCAAAAAAAGCGCATTTGAAAATCAAATTAACGCATTTTTTGAACACAACCCTTCGTTTTGTTTATTAATTTTAATTTTGCAACTTAAAAATACGTCTCCAACAATAATATTTTTTCCCATTTCTATGAAAAACTACTGCCTTTTTGTTTTGCTCTCTACTCTATTTCTAAGTTGCTCTCATGCACAGCCCCCCCTCTCCAAAGGAGTCCTTTCGGACAGTATTCAAACCGCAAATGACTACGTTCCACCCTACAAAGGGGCTTTCGGCTATGGTTCAAACATGGGTTATTATCAACCACATACGGACGAAGAAATTGCAGATTTCGCAGCACGAGTGGGCGTTCAAACCCTTCGTCCAGCCATGTTTGCCTATTTTGTCGAGCAATGGGGTTATGACATTCGTGTCCCTGCCTTCCAACATTACGCATCATTGGGCATGAAAGACCACGTTATGTTTATCGGTTATCCATCGAAAGCACAGCGTGACAATACGATCTATTGCGGTAAGGACTCGTCCGTTCTTTTTGCCAATATGTACGAACCGATTTGGGATAATGGAGAGAACGGTACGCCTGTCAACGATAAGAACTTTTATGCATTGTATGTTTGGAAAACGGTTAAAACTTACGGAAAATGGGTCAAGTTTTGGGAAATTTGGAACGAACCAGACTATACCAACACCTACAAAACCATGTTGCCAGCAGGAACACCGGGCTCATGGTGGAACGCCAATCCCGACCCATGCGAGTATGCGCTCCACGCGCCAGTACAACAGTATATCCGTATGTTGCGCATCAGTTATGAAGTTATCAAAAAAATAGACCCAACGGCTTATGTTTGCACAGGTGGCATCGGTTTTCCGAGTTTTTTAGATGTCCTTTGTCGTCAAACGGACAATCCAAACGGCGGCGGTGTGACCCCTCAGTATCCACTGAAAGGTGGCGCATATTTTGACGTTTTAAGCTATCATTCCTATCCACATATTGATGGTTCGGTGCGTGAATGGAGCGATAAAATCAATGGTTTTGAACAATATCGCCATTCTGACCGCGCTGTTCAAGGCGTTTTTAAAAGAAAAATAGAATTTGAAACCGTTTTGAAAAAATATGGTTATAACGGAGCTACCTATCCTAAAAAACATATTATCATCACAGAATCTAATATTCCTGCTAAAGAATTTGATGAATTTATGGGCAGTTATGAGGCACAACGCAATTTTTTGATGAAATGCCTTGTCAAATCGCAAGTCAATGGGTTGTTACAATTCCATGTTTACAGTGTGGCACAACTCAAAGAATATGATGAAGCACACAATGAATTTGACCTCATGGGCTTGTTCAGTCCGCTTGAACATACACCTAATGATAAGGTCAAAATTCAAGAATCAGGCATTGCGTATGCCACAACATCTGAAATACTGAGGGGGTATCGCTACGATGCTTTCGAAACAGAAAATCTCTATTTGCCACCCGAAATCGATGGTGCGACCTTCAAAAACGACACAACGGGTGATTTTATCTATTGCCTTTGGGCGAAAACGAATACAGACCTTTCAGAAGAAGCAGAGTCGACTTATACTTTTTCAGCGACCCTAAATATGACGCATGTTAAAAGGCGCTTGTGGAATTATTCACAAACGTATGATGCTCAAATATTGAGTTCAAAATCTGTCAAATTGACAGGAACGCCTACTTTTTTCAGAAAAGGGCAATTGGCGTTAAATAAAATGTCTGACAAGGAAACGTTTTATTGCTTTCAAAGTCCTGCTACAAATGAGTTTTTTATCAATTATCGGCTTGAAAAAGCAGCTATTGCAGACCTTAAAATTTTTGATGTTAATAATAAAAAATACATCCAACTATTTGATAATCAAGAAATTGAGGAAGGTTTGCACCAATGGCGTATCAATACTGAGGGGTATACCAAAGGGATTTATATCGTTCAATTAGCGATTGGAACGCAGATGTTTAACAATAAGTTTTATGTGTCAAAATAGGATAATAAGAATTTAGGATAATAAGAACAAAGACGATAAGACACATCATGGTCTTATCGTCTTTGTTCTTATTATCTTAAAATCTTAAACCTCAATCCTTCTCTGTATGTCTTGAAGAAGATGAAGAAGAACCGCTGCGATAACGTCCCCAAGAGAAACCAAATTTAAGGTTCACTTGTCCATAAAATCCTGAAAATGACTTGTCTGTGTATTGCGTAAAATCTGAATCCATCACAGCACGATAACCTGCCATGACATCTAAGTGACACCAACGAGTCAAATTCGCTTCAAGACCAACGGCGGGTTGCAACATAAAAACCTTATCTCTTTGTTCGTCTGTCACATCCAATCTGCCTGAACCAATGCCCAAACTAATATTAGGATGAATAGGGCGATAAGAACTCGGTGTAAAACCTACAAGTAGGCTGTTTGAGCGCAACGAAAAAGAGTTTGTATTGTCGAGACGTTGGTCTTTAATATTGTAATGCAAACCACCAACATAGAGTTTTTTACCAAATTCCAAAGCCCAAATACCGCCATTATAACCCGAGTATTTGCTATCGAATTGCCCCATATTGTAAGTCCAACCGCCCCAAGCACCTGAAAAACCAAGCCCTTGTTCACCAATAATGGTTTCTTCACGTTGTGCAAAAAGAGATGAAGTCGCTGCGAGAATCATAAGCATTGCAAATAACTTTTTCATATTCTAAATTTTTTTAAAGTGACTAATGATTTTTTTAACTGTATATCTGAAAGACATTTCAAAGTTAATAACCCCTATGTCTGATGCAATAAAAAAGTCAAGGCTTAACGAAACCTTGACTTTTTACCTTTTTCTTTAACAATTCCTTACAGAATGATGAGTTTGCAAATTCATCACTCATCATTTATCATTCATCATTTCCTTAATCATCATTCATCATTCGATAAGGAATACGTTGAACGATTGAACGTCCTAATGTCACTTCATCCGCATATTCCAATTCGCCACCAAACGAAATACCACGTGCCAAAGTTGACACTTTAACCTCATGCAAACTCAATTTTTTTGAGACATAATATATTGTCGTATCGCCCTCAATCGTAGGCGAAACGGCCATGATTATCTCTTTAATTTCACGCTGTGCAACCCTATCCATCAACGAATCTATGTTCAAATCCTGTGGACCAACGCCTTCGATGGGCGAAATAACGCCGCCAAGAATATGATACAAACCTCGAAATTGCCCCGTTTCTTCAACTGCCATGACATCCCGAATGCCTTCGACGACCATCACCGTTGAACGGTCACGGCGCATGTCCAAACAAACGCTACACACATCAGCATCCGCAATATTATGACAAATACCACACGTTTTAATGCCTGAACGCATCCGCAACAAAGCGTTAGCGAACCCCTCAGTATTTTCGTTGGGTTGTTTGACGAGATGAAGCACAAGGCGCAAGGCTGTTTTACGACCAATCCCTGGTAAAGACGCAAAGCCATTAACGGCTTCTTCGATAAGTTTAGATGAAAAATTCATTCTGAAAAATTAACGCCAAGTCGTACTTGACGAGCTATAAATTTTGATTGTAAATATGCTATTATGCCAATACCCATTTCCAAATATCGCCATCATCAGGATCTATGAGTGCTTCAACAAATTGAAACCCTAATTTTTTTAATACGGATACTGAGGGGTTCTCATGCGCCAATGTATGCGCGATTATTTTTTTCACCTCCTCATGTTGCAAAGCGAAATCTATCAAGCCTTGTGCTGTTTCGGTGGCTAAACCTTGCAGTCTATAAGAGGCTTCAATTTCATAACCGATTTCAATTGAGCCTTCATCATCGGGCGCACCTTTAAAGCCACAAGTGCCTAAAAGCTGTTTATCCGCCTTGTGAATAATGAAAAAACTACCCCAATAGTTGCCTTTTTCTTTAAAAATAGCATGAAAATAAGGCAAAGCATCTGCCATGTCAGCAAAAGTCGTCCATGCTGTCGGCGTTTCAACTTGTAAAAGTTGTCCTAATTTTATAAGATTTTCCTCAAAAATAGCTTGAAAATGAGCCTCATTCCAGCGAATCAATCGCAATCGTGACGTTTCAATCATTTAGTTTTAAATTTTGAACAAAAGTAAACAAAGTATTAAGATTAAAGCATCTCTATTTGACTTTTTTGATCGGTTGATTTTTTTGACTCTAAAGGGTCAATTTGTGTTTTTGTTAAAGTATCTTTGCCAGTACTTTAAGATTTAAGTAACTTAGTTTTAAATAAAATCCAATTATTATCCAACCAAAAATATAAAATAGATATGGCTGAAGTAATCGTAATGCCGCGTTTAAGTGACTCGATGGAAGAAGGTGAAATCGTCGTTTGGCATAAAAACGTAGGCGATAAAGTCGAAAAAGGCGACTTATTAGCTGAAATTAATTCTGACAAAGCAACTATGGATTTTGAAAGCCCCAAGACGGGCACAGTCCTTTTTGCGGCTAAGGTGGGTGACAAATTACTTGTCGGCACACCTTTAGTCATCATTGGCGACCCAGGCGAGGCGTATGAGCATTTGTTGGGCGATAGTAATTCGGCATCGTCTTCTAATGGCGCATCTGCAGCACCTGCTCCGGTTGCACCAACGCCGCAACCTGTTCAAACTGTTGCCGCAGCACCTGTTGCGACTCCCTCCGTAGCTGTTGTTGAAACGCATGATACGAGCCGTGTTTTTGCTTCTCCATTAGCTAAGGAAATGGCAAAAGCTGCGGGAATTGCTATACAAAACATTCAAGGTTCAGGAGATAGTGGTCGCATCGTGAAAAGAGATATTGAAACAGCTCTTACAAAAGTGAGCGCAGCACCAGCAGTATCCGCAGCACCGCAAGTGGCTGCAAAAGCGACCCCCTCAGTATCTTTCGGTTCAGAAAGCTTTGAAGACCAACCGCTTACAAGTATGCGGAAAATTATTGCAAAACGTTTGAGCGAGAGCATGTTCACAGCACCGCATTTCTATTTGTCAATGGAAATCAATATGGATAAAGCGACAGAATTGAGAAAACAACTCAACGAAGTAGCAGCACCTATTAAGATTTCATTCAACGACCTCGTTGTGAAGGCTTGTGCTGTTGCTTTGCGCAATCATCCTGTCATCAACTCTTCTTGGATGGGTGATTTTATCCGTCAAAACAATCACATCAACGTTGGTGTAGCTGTTGCTGTTAATCAAGCATTATTCGTCCCTGTTATTCGTCATGCGGATATGAAATCGTTGGGACAAATCAGTACAGAAGTTCGTGAATTGGCAGGTAAAGCCAAAGGAGGAAAGTTGCAACTGCCTGAAATGCAAGGCAATACGTTTACAATTTCTAACTTAGGTATGTTCGACATCGAACAATTTACGGCAATCATCAATCCACCTGACGCTTGTATTTTGGCAGTCGGCTCAATTATGCAAAAGCCAATTGTTAAAAATGGTGAAATCGTTGTGGGTAGCATGATGAAAGTACAATTGTCTTGTGACCACCGCGTTGTGGATGGTGCGACAGGTGCTCAGTTTTTACAACAACTGAAAGGTATTTTAGAAGACCCAATTCGTCTTTTAGTTTGATATTAAACGTTGAAAAACAATAGTTTACTAAACAAAAAACGCTGTTCTGAACATTCAGACAGCGTTTTTCGTTTAGAAGAGTAAAATATAAATAATGAAAAAGACGATAGTTTTAGGCGCAACGCCAAACCCCGACCGATATGCTTATCAAGCGACAAAAAAGCTGAAAAAGTATGGACATGAAGTCATACCCTTAGGCATTCGAAAAGGTGAAATCGAAGGTATAAAAATTGAAAACAGTACCCCTCAGTATGAAGGCATAGATACAATTACACTGTACCTAAATCCTGATTTACAAAAACCTTATTACGATTATATTCTTTCATTAAAACCCAAACGCATCATATTTAATCCAGGAACGGAAAACGTCGAACTGGTACGTTTGGCGAAGGAACAAGGCATTGAAACGGAACTGGCGTGTACATTAGTGATGTTGTCATTTGGAAATTATTGACCCCTCAGTAAATTAGGTGTTTTTCAAGGTCGTAGAAAGAGAAAAGGCTTTCCAGCATAACACTGAAAAGCCTTTTTCTATTTCTATAAATCAGAATTAATAGCCTGATTTATTTCCTTTGTAAGATTTTTTCTTCATTGACGCAGGTGCACTCATTTCAGTTTCGTTAGTCGCAACTTTGAATTCAACACGACGATTCATTACTGAATTGCCACTTGTAGGAACAAGCGTATTGTCTTCACCTTGATAAGTCAATACAAGACGGCTGCGGTCAACACCGAAGTTTTTAACAAGCGAATTAATTGCTGATTCTGCACGACGATAAGATAGACCTTGGTTGTAGCCATCAGAAGCCAATTTGTCAGTAAAACCTGTTACGGCAACTTTAACGGTTGGGTTACTTTTCATAACTGAAGCAACAGCTGCAAGACTACCATACTCAGAAGTCTTAACTGATGAGCTATTAAGGTCGAAATGTACCATTGGTAAGAACCAATCAGCCATGCTGCCTGAACCTTTACCTTCACCGAGAGATGCTTTGAATTTAGCTAATTGAGCCTCAACAATGCGGTTGACATCAGCTTCAGTTACATAAGCAGGTTTTGGAACCATAGCAACACCGTTGTTGTCAACTTTGTAACCAATTGGAGAGAATGGCTCTTTGTCCTTGTAGTCAGCAACACCGTCACTGTCACTATCAAGTGCTACACCACGTGTATCAACACGAGCACCAGCAGGAGAATCTTTCTCTTGGTCAAGCATGTCAATAACACCATCACCGTCTGTATCGGTTGGGTCATACTTCGGGCGAGCTTTCAATTCTGCAATGTCAGCATTCATTTGGTCGGCTGGACCAGCCCACCATAATGGCATTGTTTGCTTGTTTTTAGCGCCGATGTTGAAACCTAAACGAAGGCTTGTTAAACTGCTGAAATCACGAGCATTGACTTGGAAAGCATCCATTAAGTCCGCACGTTTGCCAAAAAGAGTCATTATTTTTTCTTCAATAGAAAAACTCATCTTGTCATTGATCCGGAATGAGATACCTGCACCTGCAATCACACTTGGTGCGACTTTGCCTGTGTTACGATCACCAGGAAGCACAAATTCTTGTTCGCCTTTCGTTGGTCCTACAGTGACATTAACTTGTGTGTTAAGGTAAGATGCGCCAACCCCTCCGAACACGTAAGGATTGACCTTTCTCGCACCATTGTCCCAACGACCGTTGTTAAGAGAAATGACCAACAGCAGATCGCCAGATAAAGCAGACGTGTTTGCGGTGTTGAAAAAACGAGGGTCGTTAGCAGTACCATTACGAACTTCTTGACCACCATAAGGGTAATTTTGTTTGTTAGGTGTTTCAGAGTTTAGTTGTTGGAAACTAACATCACCACGTAATGAGAAAGTGTAATCGAGTGCTTTACGTAGGCTTAAACCTACACCAATACCCGGCTTTGCTTTAAGGTCACCTATCATATAAGATAGACCTGCGTTGATACCCAATTCTGTTTGATTATTGGGTGCAAAAAGGCTGTAATTGGTACTCGCTGCTTTTTGAGCAGAAGCACTTGTGATGCTCAATGCCACAAGTAAAAAAGATAATACTGAATAAATGTTCCTTGTCATAGGGTTGAAACTTTAGTGAATTAATAATTAGTATTCAATGAATTAAAATATGAAAAAATAACTTGCTTACAAAAGTATCTACTTTTCTGTTATGTCACAAATTTTTTGAAGTTTTTTTATTTTTTATTTAATATATTGTATAAAACAAACAAGTTTTTTCTGTTGATACGCAATTAGTTTACCAAAAATGGTTCATTTGTTGGTACTTCTCTACAACATAATTTAAAAATTATTTTTGAATCTGAATGCACATCGAAAAGGGTACGGTGTAATAGACTTGTTTATTTTGAAAGCGTCACTTACTTACCCAAAATTAAAGCTACATTTATGTTAAATTTTAGATACTTCGTTTTGTATATACTTTTTCGTTTTAATTTCAATAATGTTTCATTTCTGCAAACAAAAAAAATAAAATTGGATAAAATCACTTCATCATCCAACTTTAAATGGAACTTTCTAAATTTGCCACAAAGTATAAAATACTTTTTCAATTAACAAAATTTGCACTATTGATTTGCAAGTTCTGTTATCTTTTCCTATTCAATTCATTTTTTTACAAAAAAAACTCGTTTCACATAGAAAAACACATCTAACAATGGAGATATATGCCGCAGTGAAAAATATTACAAAAATATCTTTTCTATTCATTTTATCCTTATGCTACCCTTCTTTTTCTTTTTCACAAACAGATATTTCAGTTAAAAAATTAAAAAAACATATTACCTATTTGGCTTCCGATAAACTCGAAGGGCGCGGTACTGGCTCAAAGGGTGAACAGAAAGCTGCAAAATATATCGCAAAACAATTCAAAAAAATAGGTCTAAAACCTGCGGGTACTGAGGGGGCGTTCTTTCATAATTACAGCTTTAAAAAAATGTCTAACCCTCATGCCACCGAAGATCCGAATGCACCAGCCATCCAAAGTCAAAATATTGTTGGTTTTCTCGACAACGGGGCAGATGTCACAATTATCGTCGGTGCGCACTATGATCACTTGGGTCTTGGGCATGATAAAAACTCTCTTGATGCCAATCCTGATGGTAAAATCCATAATGGTGCAGATGATAACGCAAGCGGCACAGCAGGTGTGATTGAATTAGCTCGTTTTTTTTCAAAGAATAATAAAAAAGAACCTTTTAACTTCCTTTTTGTTTGTTTTTCGGGTGAGGAACTCGGCTTAATTGGTTCTAAAAAATTTGCAGAGACCCCCTCAGTATCCGTTGACAAAATTAACTATATGGTCAATATGGATATGATCGGACGCTATCGCGCAGACAAAGGTTTAATCGTTCATGGATATGGTACTTCACCTCTTTGGGGTAAAATGCTGGAAATAATTCCAACGGATATCAAAATCATTCCCGATTCGTCAGGTGTTGGACCGTCTGATTTTACCTCATTTTACTTGAAAAAACTGCCTGTTTTGGGCTTTTTTACAGGGCAACACAGCGAATACCATAAACCGAGTGATGATGCTAATTTGATAAATTATGATGGCGAAAAGCACGTTTTGTTATACATCGCTCGCATTATTGAAGCAACTTGCACGTTTCCCAAAATGGCATTTTCGGAAACCAGAAATTCGCAAAGCGAATCTCGTTCTTTCAAAGTGACGATGGGTGTCATGCCTGATTATGCTTTTGACAAAAAAGGCATGAGGATTGACGGTGTCACTGATGGCAAACCCGCATCGAAAGCAGGGATAAAAACGGGTGATATTGTCTTAAAAATAGGCGATTTTGAGGTGAAAGACGTGTATGCTTATATGGATGCCTTAGCACAATTTAAAAAAGGAGACACGACAAAAGTCGTTGTCCGCAGAGGAAATGAAGATTTCGTGCTTGATATTACTTTTTAATTCAAAAATTCAAACGGAATGACAGAGTTTACGATAACGACACCAGCTGTTCTTTTTCCAGCTATTTCATTGCTGATTTTAGCTTATATGAATAAGTTTTTAGCTATTACAACTTTAATTAGAAAGTTAAAAGATAAATATATGTTAGAAGAAGACGAAAACTTATTGCCACAGATTCGTAACCTTCGCCGCCGCATGATTATCATTCGGAATATGCAGTGGTTGGCAGTTTTCGCTCTCTTTTTATGCGTTTTAAGTATGTATTTTATCTTTGAAAATCAACATTCTACGGCTAAAAACCTCTTTGTTGCAGGCATGATTTCTTTAATGTGTTCTCTTTTCTTATCCCTGCGCGAAATCCATTTGAGTGTTGTTGCCATTGTTTTAGAGTTGAATGACATGAGTCACCATTTGAAAGAGAAAAAAAGCTTTCTACGTAAAATCGAAGAATTAGAGTTATAGAACAAACAACTATGCTAATAAAAACACGCGGTATCATCTTACGCACCGTCAAATATTCTGAAACGAGTATCATTGCAGACATTTATACTGAGGGGGTTGGTTTGCGCTCCTATATCATCAGTGGTGTGCGCACGCAACGGTCGAAAGTGGCGATGGGTTTGTTGCAAGTCATGTCGCTCGTGGATATTGTCGCTTATGATGCCCCTGCCAAGTTGAATCGGATAAAAGAAATACAGGCGGCTCATGTTTACACCTCCTTGCCATTCGATATTCGACGGTCTTCAATTGGGCTTTTTATGGCTGAGGTCGCTCGTCGAACGATTCGAGAATCGGAGGAAAATGCGGAATTATTCGCCTTTTTGTTTGATATTTTTAAATATTTAGATGTAACGACAGAGCGTTTCGCCAATTTACATCTTTCTTTTTTACTTGAATTATCAGGACATTTGGGTTTTTGTCCACATGAAGACGATTATACTGAGGGGTCTGTTTTTGATTTAAAAAATGGTGTTTTTACACATAATACCATTGGTCATTCCCATTTTTTAAATGAAAATTTGACTAAAATACTGAGAGGTCTTCTTTCAACTTCATGGACTCAATCGCATTTACTGACAATCAATCATGAAGAACGTCGGCAACTGATAGGTGAGCTATTGAAATTTTATCAATTCCATTTAGATAATTTTCCAGACATTAACTCTTTCAAGATATTTCAAGAGATTTTTTAGCAAGACCTTTGCTTTTTTAAAAACACAAAGCGTTTTTCAGCGTTTCCTGTTTATAATGCTTATTTTTGCTCATAAAATTTCATTGTTTGACATTAAAATACATCACATGAAACATCTTTTACTTATAATTCTCTTCGCAAATACCTTTATACTGAAGGGTCAAAGTCAAGTTACTTTGACTATTACACCTGGTATTGTCAACTCATCCGTACATCCCGATTCGTTTGAAACAAGAGGTAAAGCGACTTTAAAAAATACATCGAGCCAAACCAAACGTGTCGTTTGGCAACGCAATATTATTAGTATGCCAAATGGTTGGCAATCATTGGTTTGTGATATTAATCAATGTTGGACAAGTGGTGTCAATGCCTCGCCCGACACCATCGTTTTAGCAGCAAATGGCACAAGCAACCTCGATGCTTATATCCGACCAAATCAAATATCAGGTTCTGCAACGATTGAATTGAAAGCGACAGAGGTCGGCAATACTACGAATACTGTAACAGGAAGGTACTTGTTTACAACGACAACCAGCTCTCGTGAAGTGAGTAAAAGCGGTAGTTCAATTAAAATTTATCCAAATCCGACAACAGATTATTTTATGTTGAGTGACGATTCTGATGTTATAGAACGTGTCGTCATTTACAACATCATTGGGCGGCAAGTAAGAAATTATAGTGTTGGAAACAATGCTAAGTATTGGGTCAATGACTTGCCCGAAGGCTTCTACATTGTTCGATTGTTGAACAACAGTGGGAGTACTGTTAAGACCATTCGGTTGAATAAATCGAAGGTAAAAGCTTAGGTTTTCTTTTAAAATGAAGCTTGTAGGCAACTTGTTTATGAAAACCAACGTGTTTGTAAGCAGATTTTACGTTCAAAACTGTTTGTAATCATTATAAATAATTCGGCAAACCACTGACTTTGATGATAGAAGTCAGTGGTTTTCTGCTTTTTTGAACGTAAATTTGCGGCGAAATTAAAAGTATTTTTTTTCATCATTAAAATATTAAAACATGAAACCCATCCATATAGTCGCTATCATCGTCATCGCAGGCGGCGTCGCTGCCCTTACTTTACAAGCAAAAGACGTTGCTACTTACGCTACTTTTGGCGATGCAAAAGTCGCTACTGAAAAAGTAAAAGTCGCAGGTAAACTCATCAAAGACAAACCGATGGTTTATGAACCGACAAAAGATGCGAACAAATTCAGCTTTTATCTTGAAGATACGCAAGGACAAGAAGTACCTGTTTTGCTTTTGAAAGCAAAGCCACAAGACTTTGAACTATCTGAGCAAGTCGTCGTAACAGGCGAAATGCAAAACGGCACTTTCGTCGCCAATGAAGTGCTGATGAAATGTCCTTCAAAATACAAGGACGAAGAAATTTACATGAAGAAGAAGTAGTAAATTGTTGTATTGTTTATACGCTACAAGCGGTACAAAATTAGACCCACAAGTATCGGATATTTTTAAAATATCCGATACTTTGTAGTTAATAACCTTACATCCAACCATTTAATAATGCAACCAGACAATTCATAAATGAATGAGATTCAATACATTGGAGAGAATTTACTGCCTCGCCAAATCGGTCATATAGCCGTTGTTTTAAGTTTCGTGGCGGCACTTGTCGCTATGCTCTCCTATTTTTTTGCGACGCAACAGCAAAATAAAGACATTAATACTGAGGGGGTCGCTTCTTGGCAACGATTGGGTCGTTGGTCTTTCAGCGTTCATGGTGTTGCAGTTTTGACCATCATAGGTTCCATTTTTTATGTGATGATAACGAAGCGGTTTGAGTATTTCTATGCTCATTCGCACGTTGATACAGACTTACCGTTTCGATACGTTTTTGCAGCATTTTGGGAAGGACAAGAGGGTAGTTTCTTGTTATGGATGTTTTGGCACGTAGGGCTTGGGGCATTCATTATACTGAGGGGGGCAATTCAAAATTCAAAAATCAAAACTAAAAATTCAGTAACTGACTCACCCTTCGCATCTGTTTGGGAGAATCCTGTTATTGCAACGCTCGCCTGCGTACAAGTCTTTTTATCTTCCATGATATTAGGTTTGCATTTTGGTTGGGGTGAACACATTCTTAAATGGGGCAGCAATCCTATTTTGTTACTTCGAGAAGCCAATGATGCGCCTATTTTTCAGCAAGCGGACTATGTGGCGAAGATGGCAAAAACGGCTAAAGGCTTAAATCCTTTGCTCCAAAACTATTGGATGACGATACACCCACCTACCCTGTTTTTGGGTTTTGCATCTACAACAATACCTTTTTGCTTTGCAATTGCAGGGCTTTGGACAAAAAAATATTCTGAATGGCTGCGTCCAGCCATGCCGTTTGCGCTTTTTTCTGCAACGATACTCGGCACAGGCGTTCTCATGGGTGGTGCTTGGGCTTATGAAGCATTGAGTTTCAATGGTTACTGGGCTTGGGACCCTGTTGAGAATATGTCTCTTGTTCCGTGGTTGGTGATGGTTGCGGGACTGCATACGCATTTGGTAGCCCGTTCAACAGGTCATTCGGTGCGCGCTACTTTTATGTTTTATTTATTGAGTTTTTTATTGGTTTTATATTCAACTTTCCTCACACGTTCAGGCATTTTAGGCGATACATCGGCTCATGCGTTTACTGAAATGGGATTGGAGTGGCAACTCGTTTTGTTCCAAATGTTTTTCCTCGTTGGCGGTTTGTATTTGTTTTTTAAGAATTATAAAAAAATACCTAATCCAACAAAAGAGGAAGCCGTTTCGAGCCGTGAGTTCTGGTTGTTTATCGGTTCGTTGGTCTTAATTTTATCGGTTGTTTTGATTTCCTTTACGACTTCTTTACCTGTTTTCAATTCGATTCTAACGTATTTCGACCCAACCGCAAAGAAATTTGCTGCACCAGTTGACTCGATTGGGCATTACAATAAAACGCAGTTATGGATCGGTGTTTTCTTAGGATTACTGTCCGCCTGTACGCAATTTTTGAGGTATAAAGAGTTTAATTTTGTTAACTATCGGTCAACTGTACTTAAACATTTAGGCATTTCAGCGGCTCTGTCAGTTGGCTTAACTTTATTGCTATTAGGTTGGATTCAAGCGAGTAATGTATGGCAATATATTTTACTGCTTTTTGCAGGTGTTTTCACAGTTGTTGCCAATTTGGATTATTTGATTAGTTTCCTTCGGAATAATTTGAGTGCGGCGGGTTCTGCCTTTTCGCACATGGGTTTTGGTTTATTGATTATTGGTATCATGGCTTCGGGTATCAATAAAAACTGGATTTCTAAGAACCGTTTTGCGATGGAAAGTTTGATAAGTTTTTCAGAAGAGCAATTTGGTAAGAATATCTTATTGATGAAAGGCTTGCCTTTACCAACTGAAACAGGTTGGGAAATGGTTTATGAATCGGACACGGCTTATGCCAATCGTCGCGATTTTACCTTAAAAATTCGCAAAAAATCGGCAGATATGAAGTCAAATGTGGATTCTTTTGTCGTGCATCCTTATATTTTGTACGATAAAAGAACAGGGAAAATTGCTTCAACAAACCCTGATACACGCCACTTTTTGACTTATGATGTATTCAGCCACATCGCTGCATTGCCGCCTACGGAACAAGACCCTGAAATTGCTCACCAAATGGAGGACAGTTTGAAATATCGTCCTTTCGACATCCCATTGGGTACACTCACAGCGATAAAACCTGACTTAACTAAGACCCCTCAGTATTCGGTCATTGTTGAAGGTATTAATTCAAAACCTTCTCATCCGAAATACAAAGCGGAGGAAAAAGATATTGCTGTCGGTATAAAACTGAAAATATTTAAGGAACATTCCGATAAATTCGGAGAAGGAGTTGATTCCGTTTTTGAAGCGGAGCCTATTGTCTTGTTGCGTGATGAAAATGTGTATCAATTGCCTGTAACGGTCAATCAATTGGGCTTGCGCATCAGAGCAGAATCAGAGGTTTTTGACCGTTTATTTATGCAACAAAAGGATTTGGTGTATAAAAACTATATTTTTGAACAAGGACAGACCTTGAAAATAGGAGATACACAGGTTACTTTTGAAAATGTCAATCCTTCACCAAAAGTTGAAAACTTTCAACTTGAACCAAAGGATTTGGCTTTTTCAGCCAATTTAAAGGTTGTCAAACAGGACAAAACAGGTGATAGTTTCTATAATGCTGCCCCAGTTTACGTCATTCGTGGGACAACGCCAATTCCTTTAAAAGCGGATATTCCTGAAATCGGTATGCACTTTGCGATTGCCAAAGTGAATCCAGAAACGAAGCAAATAACGATTAGTGTGGCACAAGGTTCGCCTACAAAAATACCGATTTCGATAGCAGAAGATGCACCGCGCACAGACTATATTGTTTTGGAAGCGACGGTAAATCCAGGCATCAATTTGGTATGGATTGGTTCTATTATGATGCTGTTTGGCTTGGGTATGGCGATGGTTTATCGGATAAGAAATAATGGATAGTGGATAATGGATAATTCAGGGCATCATCATCTTAAATGTATAAAATACTGAGGGGTCTATTGTTCTATAAAATATTGATATTGAAGACTTTAAGGCGTTCCACAAATTTGATATTTGTGGAACGTTTTTTTTTGAAAAGCCCCTCACCCACCTGAACGGGTAAAGGGGCCATCCCAAAAACCAATATCTTTATTTAGTGGATAGTTGATAATGGATAGTTGATAATATAAACTATCCATTATCATCTATCCATTATCCATTAGTTTCTATATCTTTTTTTCTTCTTTTCTGTTGGTGATTGCGTTTGGTTTTGCTTGCGATTGAATTCCAAACCCAATGTAATTTCATGTGCTTGACGGGCGTATGTTTTCACTTCTGCAAGCGAGCTGTTGTAGGCGTAATATATTTGGAAAAAATCCTGTTTCGTTCCGACCATTAAGCCAATATTACCGCTGTTGCCTGGACGCATAGACACGCCGAGTAAAAACTTTTCGTCAAAGAAACGACCAACCATGTTTAAATCCACTTCAAAAGGTGATTGATATACCTTGCGGGCGACCAAAGACGGTTCAAAACTCATTCTATCCATGACGATTTTATAACCACCAGAAAAAATGAACTGCTTTAAGAAAGTTTTTTCTTTTGTTACAGAATCATTTGACACTACGCCTAAACGTGCGCGAATGAGGTTTGGCAACGAAAGACTCAATGTTGCTTTCTCATTAATAATCGCATAACCACCTGCTGTGGCATCGAAAAACGAGGCATTTTTCATATTGGCTTCAATGATACGGTCACCTGCTTCAAAAAACGGGTCCTGCATGACAGAATTGTCAATGCGCGTGGAATGAAATTCTGTCGAAAAGCCAAAACCTGCTTTAAATCCTTGTTTGGCATTGTCATAATGATACGCATAAGACAATTGCGCACGAGTGCGGTTAAGGACACTAAATTTTTCACTCAACAACAAAGCACCGAGTCCGACATTTTGTGCAAGCGGTGCATTCGCACTGAGTGCATAGGTTGTAGGCTGTCCGGGGAAACCTGTCCATTGATTACGAAGGTGTCCAAAAAGTTGATATTTACCTGATGCACCTGAAAATGCAGGATTGATCAAGACGGGATTGATGAGATAATGTCCAAAAACCGCTTCGTCTTGTGCTGATACTTTAGCTATGAAAGCCGTTGCAAGCAATATAATGAGTAATGATTTTTTCATTTTATTGAAATTTTATTGGATTTAGGATATTAGGAAATGATGAATTATAAATGATGAATGATGAATTTGCAAAACATCGATTTTTCACGATTCCTTAAGAAATTAGGATGATAGGATATTAGAATATTGAATTGTTTTTGATAAAAATACTGAGGGGGTACTTTTCTTAAAAATAACTCAATATTCTAATATCCTAAATCCCATTTATTGACGAACAATTGTTACTGTGCCTTTGCCTAAGACGGGTTGTCCTGCTGAATCATTTGCTTTCATGATGTACATATAGACACCTTCGGGCAGTTGTTTACCAGTCGTTCCGTCTTGATCATTGCCTTTCCATAGTTCGCTGATATAATTGTCTTTTGAATAGACTAATTGTCCCCAACGGCTATAGACTTCAAGTCGAATGTTTTTTAGGTCGCAACTACTGATTCTGAATGCTTCGTTTCGACTATCATCATTAGGCGACATCACAGAAGAACCTATAAGACACTCTACGTTCAATACAATTTCTTTTTCTGCTGTTGCAATACAACCATTTCTATCGGTAACGAACAAATAAATCGTTCCAGTTTTGGTAATAGCTATTTTCCGAGCGGTATCACTACTTGGTATCCAACGAATGGAATAAGGTGTAACACCTCCACTTATGGTACCTTCAGCCGTTTTTGCCTTCAAATCTGCATTGATTGAAGTCAAAAGTTTTGCTGGCTCACTCAAAATGGCACGTGCTGTACACGTTTTACCATTTGCATCAGTCAGTAACACTGTATTTTCACCACCTTTCAATTTAAAGGCAATTTGTCCTGTTTCACCTGTTGACCACTTGTAAGACTGAATAGGTAAGACCATATCGGCTGAGACTTTAACTATCCGTGCTGAGCCATTTTGGTCACCAAAACATTTAATTTGCGATAAAACCTCAAGCGTTGCGCAAGCTTTTGATAGGACGAGAAAATTTAATTTCTCTGAGCAACCTTGTCTATCCGTTACTATTACATTACAGGTTCCTGGATATAAGTTGGATACTAAAGGTGAGCGTGTGGTATTAGTTGCGACACTTGTTGTACCATTACACCAAACTACACTGAAATCTGCTGCACCACCTTGAATATCAATTTGAGCTTTTCCATTAGGTGTTAAATCGTCATCTGCTGGGTTGACTACTAAATTTGCCAATTTCAATGTTGAAGTAACACGAAGTTCGTAAGTCCCTGTCCACGTTTGTGCATTCGGTTGACGGCTATCCGTAACAGAAACAAAATATCGTCCTGGAGCAACATTTGATAAGGTCGGTGAATTAGTGCCAACAGGTTGATTGAAGGCATTTGCCCAATTATAAGTAAAAGGAGCAGAACCGCCGACAGGTGTAACTTGAATTTTTCCAGACATGGAATCAGCTTTACAAACAGGCTCAGTCACGATGACTGTTGCACTTAATGCTGCAATGACGCAAGGCACAGCGTCGTTACCAGTTGAGGCGACACAATTTGCTTCATCTAGGACAGTTACACTGTATTTTTTGCTCGTATCGCAACAAATACCAAATAAGTCACGGCTTGTTGCGCCTGTATTCCATGTATATTTATAAGCTGAACCTGTACCACCACTAACGGCTAAGACAATTGAACCATTGCAACCGCTTGTAACAGGCGAGATGGTTTTTTCAATTGTCAATCGTGTCGGGCTGTCAACGGTTTGTGTTTCAACTTTCGTTTGACCACGTGCATCTGTTATTGAGATATTATATGTGCCAGCAAGTAAACCTGTAATTTCGTAAGAGCCTGTACGGCTTGGCAAATTATTGACAATGGTAGAGCCTGTTGGCGACCAACGAATGACATAACCCGGTTCACCATTTTGAATATTAACGGTTATTGAGCCGTTATTTTCGCCAAAACATTTAACATTTTTCTTAGTTGTTATGGCGACTAAAGGGCACGGATTACGTGGTACGATGATGTTATTTGTATCTTTTAAACAACCATTTGCGTCTTTTATTTGAACAGAATAGCTACCCGCACGTAAGTTTGGCCGATTACGCTGTTGGTTAGCGCCGCTTAGGTCAGCCCAAAAATAGGAATATTGTTCAACACCACCACTGACCGTCAAAGAAATAGAACCGTCAGCACCTGTACACGTTTCTGGAGATACTGCAAGCGTAGAGATTCTAACCGCCGTTTGTGAACCAGAAACGGTATAAGTTTCTAACTTTACTTGACCAATAAGGTCTTCAACGACAACTGTATAATTACCGCCTGTTAATCCTGATAATATTCTATCCCGTCCGATAATGTCATTTGTAGCGTTTCTCCACGTATATGTATAGGGCTGCGCACCACCTAATACGGTTAATTCAAGGCGACCTAAGTTTTGTCCCGGACAACCCGCAGAAGTGTTTAAGATACTAAATATCATGGGCGTTGAACATTCGCCACCGATGACAAATGATTTTATCTCACGGCATCCTGTTGCATCTGTAACAGAAACGCTATATGTGCCAGGGCAAAGTCCTGTTTGGTTTTTATTCGTTGGGTTCACACCTTGACCACCCCACAAGTAAGTGTACTGAGGGGTACCTCCTGAAACCGTTAACGTAATAGTTCCATTAGGGCTACGAGTCGCATCTGAAACACTTCCTGTAACGACTATGGCAGGGTTTGCATCAACTGTATAAGTTGCTGAAACCGTACATTGGTTAGCATCTGTTAATGTAAAGCGATATGTACCAGCGACAAGCGTACTGATATTTTGAGCTGTGCTACTGAACCCCGATGGACCCGTCCAAGCAAATTGATAAGGCTGCGTGCCGCCGGCTACTGTTGTTGAAATAGCCCCAGTTGAGCCACCAAAACATGTAATTTTAGATACACTGGCACTTAATATTTTCAATGAATCCGTTGGTTCAGTGATGGTGAATGATTGCGGTTTAGTACAACCATTGGCATCTCTCACGGTAACACTATAAGCCCCTGCTTTTAAGCCAGAGATGTTTTGCGTCGTGGCAGTTGAACCTGTCCATGCATACGTGAGTGTGCCTGTGCCACCAGCCGCATTCAGAGTGATAGCACCTGTTGATTCACCTTTACATTTGACGTTTGTTACTGAGGGGGTCAATGTCAATAGTGCAGGTTGCGTAACTTCATAACTTGCTGTTTTGGAACAACCACTTGCATCGGATACAGAAAGGTTATATGTTCCGGCACGAAGTCCATCAATCATTTGAGCAGCGAAATTGAAACCGCCTGGGCCTGTCCAGCTATAAGTCATTGCGCCCGAACTGCCTGATGCAGAGCCTGTTATGGAGCCATCCGTGCTGCCATTACATTTTACATGTACAATGGTCGGGTTTCCAATAACGAGCGTAGAAGCCGTATCTGTTATAGTAACTATTTTAGTAGCCGTACAAAGTTTGCTGTCTTTAACGGTCAATGTGTATTGCCCCGCGAGCAAGTTGCTGATATCTTTAGTGGTTGCTGTATAGTTCGAACCTGCCCAAGCAAATGTATTTGAACCATTACCACCTGTAACACCTGAAATCGTAATCGAACCTATTCGTGAACCACATTTAGTATTAACCAGAGTGGCTGCCCCGATGAGCAGGGTTTCTGGTTCGAGAATGGTCTCTTTTCTCGATGTCATACAACCTTTCGCATCAGTAATAGAAACAGAATAAGCACCTGCAGGAACATTGGTTAGGTTCTGAGAGGTCGCAGCATTACTCCAAAGGTAAGTGTACTGAGGGGTCGCACCTGCAACTGTTAAAGCGATAGCACCATTTGATTGCCCATTACACGTTACATTCGTCAATTGGCTTGATGTGCTAAAAGCCGAAGGAGCAATTATCGTAAAACTGTCCGTTTTTGTCAACGAACCACTTGTGATACTTACTTTATATGTACCAGCGGCAACATTCGAAATGTCTTTCGTTGTTGCGTTATTACTCCATAGATATGTATAAGTTCCAGAACCGCCTGACACGGTCAAAGAGACACCGCCATCCGTTCCTGCGGGGCAAGTCACATTTTTAATGGTTGAAGAGGCACTGATAGGTGTACTACCACCACCCGCAACACTAATACTACCTTCTCTGTATGTCGCTGGGACGGTGTTCAAGTCACCATCTTTAATGACTTGTCTTTGCCCATACGCGCCAAATCGGAAAAGGCTTGAGGTGCCAGCACCTGCTGTATATTTAAAACACACTTCTATTAAAGCCGAACTATCAGGCAAAGTCACACCATTACCCGTAGGTGTTACCCATAAAAAACGAAGCGTACCAGAAGGACTATTATTAAATCCATTACTCGCACCCCCAGCGGTGCCCAGTGAGTCAACGCCTAAGCTTGAATTCATCAACTTAGCAGACAAAAATGTCATTTTTGTTGAATCAAAGAACATAGCAAAAGTCATCGTTGCGATATTAGTAAAACTCGCTGTTTTGACTAAGACACATACATTATCATTTTGATTAACGACAGGATTCGTTGCTGTAAATACCAAGCCTGTGCTTTGTTGCCCTGAACTGATATTGACAGTACCACTAACTCCGTTCATAGCTACGCGTACTGAGCTACCCGCTGATACTTGATATATCGATGCGCTATCAAAAGTCACTGTCGATGAAGTGCTATTCGCTCCTATTGCTGTGTAACAGACCCTGTAAAGGACATCACCATTGGTAATACTCTTTGAAGTACCACTGGCAGCCATCCAATTAAGAGCCAAACGCCCACTTGCTTGAGTTGAATTGAAATTGCCCGCCGTAAAGCCGATCGTATTGTTCATAACTGAAATCGAATCAAATCGCAGAACGGCTGGATTCCATTTAGTCACCCATTGGGCTGAATTGATATTCGTAAAATCATTGGCTGTAACATTTACACACACTTTTGATTGTGTCGGTACAGTTTGCGTATTTGTTGCTTGCACTGTTACTGGCGTAGATATCGTGCCAGGAGGGTTGCCAAGGTTGCCAAATGCAGGAGTCACAACTGTAGAAGGATGTTGGACAACTTCAATAGACGTATTCGTTGATGAAAATTTTGCCCAATAATTGGTTGATGTTGCCTTGACTTTTAACCGCAAACGGTAAATATTTTGTCCGTTTGGCAATGTTCGCCCAGCCCCTCCAGTTGAATTCCAACCAACAATGACGGTATTCCCGCCAAAAGCATTCGAACCAAAGTTCGACGGGTCAACCATATTGACATTGTCTAAGGAAACGTAAGTGAAAAGAAGTGGGTCCCACTCAATAGCATATTGAAAACTCACGATATTCGTGAAATTCGTTACAGCTATCTGTAATGAAACAGTGTCACCGACCGCCGGAGTCGGATTTAAGTTACTCGGCGACATTGCGAAAGTTACTTGTTGGGCTTTCACAGCCATAGCTGTGATACAAAGCAACCCAAGTGCGAAGACGATTTTTGTAAAGACTCTTCTTGCCATAGAGTTGGAGTTTGGGAAAGTTAGAAAATAAATTTTCAGTAGAATAAACTTCAACAGTTTATTCTAATTTGTTAAAAATCAATGGTTTATAAAATACTTTCCAAAGCTTCAGGTCTCTTGGAAAGCTCAGCTTGTGCAATTTTTTAGGACTACACAATTATCTTTATTCAAAAATGAAATGTCAATTTTTTATGAACACTTTGCTGTCATATCCCTGCTGTGTTCTGATACTATATACATAAAAACCGCTTACAAGTCCCCCCTCAGTATTCACCACCCATTCATGCGCTCCGGCATTATAAAAGCCTTTTTTTTCTAATACTTTTTGACCTTTAAAATCATAAACAGCCAAAATCACATCGCTTGGTTCAAGTAAATCAAAAGGAATGATTGTTTGATTATGGAACGGATTGGGCTTATTTTGCTTAAGTTGAAGACCTGAAGTCAGTGCATTTCTGTCCTTCTCCTCCTTCGTTGCCGTTGTGCCTAATTTGATACTGCCCTCCTGAGTTGTCACTGGTACGCTCGCTAATTGTGCATTACTGGCTTTGATTTGAGTCGGAGAAGTTACATATTGAAGCGGGCTGTTCATCCCATTAGCACCGATAGCTTTGAAAACGATTTTAAAAATTTCTAAACTATCTAAGATTTTCAAACCGCTATTGCTGCTCGAAATCCAAACAAAAGTCAATTTGCCTTGCGAGATATTTGAGAACCCGAATTCTTCTGAGATAGCACTTGGCGGAAAGCCGCCCAATGTATCAACACGTCCAAAACTCAATATGGAAGGATTCCAAGACATGGTAAACTGCATCGTCGAGAGTGTATCCCGAGTCTTGACGCGCAATTCCACAACAACGGAGTCACCAGACTTCACCATTTTGGTCGGCGCAACAAGTGTCACTTGTGCAGCAACAACAGTTGTCAAAAAAGTCAATATAAGGATGAAGAAGTAAGTATGCTTCATCTTTCGGTTTTGCTTAAAATTGTTCAAAGAATTATAGGGTTCGCATTAGACCAAGTTATATGTGAAATTTTCAAAAATCACCTCTTAACTTGAAATATCTCTTAAACAGAGCATTATATCAAAATGGAACAGAAAACACAGAAATACTATTGACACTGTTGCAACGATGCAACACTTCAGCTTTAGTAGAAAAAAACAGGCTTAATCGAAAGGAAAAGATTAAGTGAGCAGATTATACTATAAGATTCGGTTAGCTTGCGCTTGGTCATGTACATGGGAAATACTGGTTTTCAAGAAAATAGTTAAATATATGTTCTTATCGGATATAAAATTGGTGCAAAGCTATACCCTTTTCCCATGAATAACATACCCTGTTTAGGGTATTTTTACGAAAAAAGGTCATTACCAAGTGCTAATTTATCGTTTTTGGAGATAAAAAACAGGGTAATGACCTTTTATGTGTAACTAAATAAGATGATTATCGTAGGCAACTCTTATCAATGAAGCCGTCGAATTAACACCAATTTTTCGCATGATATTCTTTCGATGTACGGCTGCCGTTTGCTCACTAATATACAGTTCTTTTGCAATAGAACCATTATTGCGCGCTTGCGTTATCAGCCTCAAAACTTCTAATTCGCGTTTTGTCAACTGGAACTTTTTTTGGAAAATATCCTCAAAAGTTGTCGTCTCGGAATGATGATTGGCGACGCTTACACCTTTTCCGACATAGACTTCACCGCCCAATATCGTTTCAATGGCGCGCAATAATTCATCCTTGTTACTGCTTTTGAGCAAATAACCATCTACTTTCTGGTCAAAAGCCGATTTGATGATTTTAGGGTCATCGTACATCGTCAGTACGAGAATACGCGTACCTTTCAAGGATTTGCGTACATCTTGTAATACCTCCAAACCATTTTTAGTTGGAATGTTAATATCCAAAATGAGCAAATCGGGGCGGTTGCCCTTGAGCAATTCAAGTAGTTCAAGGCCTGTGTAGGCGACACCGACTATGTTGAAATGATACGCATCTGTTGATTGCAACAACAGTTTTAGGCTCTCTACGAATAACTGATGGTCGTCTGCGATAACGACGTTGAGCATCTTATGATCGCGTTTTTCGGTCATGGGAAAAGACGTTTTTTTTAACTTTTCACAAGGACTGGTCGCTGTGATTTTGTTGTGTAATTTTGTTAATAATTGTTTCCTCTTTTAACTTCCTCCAAAGTAATGTTCCAAATATAGATGTTCTCATTGGTTTTATTAGTTTGATAAATGAACAATTGTGACAATTAGAACTTTTTATTATCTCACTAATCCATACATTCATAAAACATACACTATGAAATAGTTGGAAAATCAAAATTAAAAATTGTAGCCTTTATAACAAACTTATTCGATACATTTTTTTAAAATTGATATACAACACCTTTTCTCTAATTCTCGTTTTTAAACTTAGTTTTGCAACAAAGTCTCTTGTAATATTGTCATTACGACAACAAATATATTATGCTATCGTAAAAAAACCGTGCCACTTTGCTCATTATGTTTTTGTATTGTTTTTCTTATTGGACTATTCAAAATGTATATTTCAAAGAAAAACAATTCAATCAACTGATTTAACTTTAATTGTGTATTAGAAAAACATTGAAACTCAAAATAAAATGCAATTTCTTTTTCCCGCTTTCTTATTCGCCCTTGCTGCATTGGCAATACCGATTATCATTCATTTGTTTCATTTTCGCCGCTTCCGAACGGTCTATTTTACCAATGTTCGCTTCTTACGCGAAGTGAAAGAAGAAACTTCTAACCGTCGAAAACTCCGCGATCTACTCGTACTCTTGATGCGTTGTTTAGCCGTGGCAATGCTCGTCTTGGCATTTGCACAACCTTTTTTGCCTCGAAATACTGAGGGGATCAAAAAAGGAGAGCAAGCGGTCTCAATTTACTTGGACAACTCTTTTTCTATGAACGCTCTCTCAAAAGACCTCTCTCTTTTAGAAAAAGCCAAGCAAAAAGCGCTTGAAATTGTTCAGGCTTATGCCAATAATGATAAATTTCAAATCTTAACCAACGATTTTGAAGGGCGACACCAGCGACTTGTTTCAAAGGAAGAAGCTATCAGTTTTATTGACGAAGTCAAAACGACCCCCTCAGTACAAGAGCTTTCTAAGGTGTTAACACGCCAGCAACAAGCCTTGAACTCGAGCAATACACCGAACAAAACAGTATTTATTTTGTCCGATTTTCAGAAAAACGTGACAGATATTCCCAATTTTAAAGACACAACTTTAGACATAAATCTCGTTCCGCTCACTGCTGTTCAAGAAAAAAATATCGCTATTGACTCCGCTTGGTTTGAATCACCAATGCAAATGATGGGTCAAACGAATCCGTTGATTGTTCGTGTAACAAATTATACAGGTGAAAATGCTGAAAATGTCAAACTGAGTTTGAAACTCGACGGACAAGACAAACCCGTTGGTCTGCTCAATATCAAAGCACATTCAAGTTTAGAAGATACCATAAATATCACAATTTTGCGTACAGGCTGGCACGAAGCGGATTTAGCAATCACTGACTTTCCCGTTCAATTCGATGACCACCTATTTTTCACTTTTAATGTGCCGCCTCAAATCAATGTTTTAGTTATTAGCGACGGTGGCGGTAACCGCTTTTTAGAATCGGCGATGGCAGGTGTGCGCTCCTTCAAAGTGTCCAATCAGTCAAGCGGCAATGTCCAATATTCTCAATTTCCGCAATATCAAATGGTGGTTTTGAGCAATTTGGTTTCTGTTTCGTCTGGGCTTGCAGCTGAATTGAGTCAATATGTCAAAAATGGCGGCAATGTTGTCACCTTCCCTGCCCCCTCAGTAGATTTGACTTCTTACACCAATTTTTTCAATTCCGCGCAAGCCAATAACCTAAATGGCTTTGAAAATACACCACGCGAAGTTGCCACGGTCAACCTCGACGAGTTCATTTTCAAAGACGTTTTCACAAATAGTAATGTCAACATGAAATTGCCTTCCACAACAGGCAATTATAGATTGACCAACCGAAATGGTGAAAATATTTTGACCTATCGCGATGGTTCGAGCTTCGTTACGAAAAATCGCATCGGGCAAGGCAACTTATATATCTGTGCCGCGCCGCTCGATGATAAGATTTCAACCCTTGCTCGTTCAGGCGAAATTTTCGTTCCGATGCTCTACAAAATGGCGATTTCGTCTGCCAAAGAATGGAAAATTGGTTATACCATCGGCAAAGACGATTATCTTGAAGCCGACTCAAAAGACATCATTGGCGAAAAAGCCTATAAAATGAAAGGCTCAAAAGAAGAGTTTATTCCCGAACAACGCATCGTAGCGGGTAAAGCCATTTTAGGTGTGAAAGAAGGCATCAAAGAAGCGGGCTTTTACAACCTTTTCACACGTCCCGATTCTGTTTTATACAAATTTGGCTTCAATTTCGACCGTCGTGAATCCGTTTTGGATTATTATGATGTCAAAAGTTTAAAAACTTATGAGCGTAAAAACCTCAAAGTTTTTGACGAAACGATTGAAGCCAATTTCACGGCAATCGTAGGTGAGCGCAATCAGGGCGTTACACTTTGGCGTTGGTGCTTGATTCTCGCATTAGGTTTTTTAGCTATTGAGACACTACTCCTACGTTTCTGGAAAGTCTAAAAGCCCTAAAAGGGCGAGATATGATAGCATAGGGTAACGCCCTATGAAACTGTTATGAAACAATGAAATAATATGACAATCCCTATTTACAATTTTTTCAACATCAAAACGTCAAAATACTGAGGGGGTAAATTCTTCTCTGTATTTTTCATAATAAATCATAAAATGTTAGAAGTCAATAACTTAACAAAAACATATAAAAGCGGCGGCAAGCAGCTAACCGTTTTACA
This sequence comes from Saprospiraceae bacterium, assembly GCA_043772905.1. Classification (GTDB taxonomy): domain Bacteria; phylum Bacteroidota; class Bacteroidia; order Chitinophagales; family Saprospiraceae; genus JAAFJT01. The sequence continues at coordinate 30,684 of JAYVFS010000134.1, forward strand.
CGAAGTCAGTTTCAAAATAAGCGAAGGTGATTCGTTTGCCATCGTCGGACCATCGGGTTCAGGCAAAACAACTTTACTCGGCTTGTGTGCAGGACTTGATAGAGCTTCTTCGGGTTCGGTTTCGCTCAACGGCATCGCGCTCGACAATATGAGTGAAGACGAAAGGGCAGCCGTCCGTAACAAATACGTAGGCTTTGTTTTCCAAAATTTTCAACTCATACCGACATTGACCGCACTTGAAAATGTCATGGTACCTCTTGAATTACGGGGTGACTCAGGCGCAAGAAAGAAGGCAATGAATCTCTTAGAAAAAGTAGGACTTGCCGACCGTCATGACCATTACCCGTCGCAACTATCAGGTGGCGAACAACAACGTATCGCTATTGCCCGTGCTTTTTCAAACAGTCCAAAAATTCTTTTTGCGGATGAACCCACGGGCAACCTCGATGCTGATACACGCGAAACGGTTGAAAATCTCTTATTTGAGCTCAACCGCGCCGCAGGAACGACCCTCGTTTTAGTCACTCACGACTTGGATTTGGCAGCAAAAACCAACCATATTTTGAAGTTGAAAGGCGGAAAAGCCATCGCTTAGTTTTTCAAAAAAGAGAGGCGCAAAGAAAAAAAATAGAGGTTATCAAGATAAAATGTCGTTTTTTCGATAAATTTGCCTTGTATTCTCTATTTTTAATTATCTTAAATTTTTTAAAAATAAAAAATTTCTTTGCTATGAAAAAATGGTTATTCATTTTCAGTCTCAGCATACCCCTCAGTATGACAGCGCAAAAAGATGCCAAAATCCGTATGGAAGTGTCGAGTGATACGATTGGGTTGAACAACACTCTTGAAGTCGTTATTGTTATCGAAAATGCAAAAACCAAACGCTTCAACCCGCCTTCATTCGACGGTTTTGCCGTACAAGGTCCTTCAACCGCGACGAGTATGAGCATCATCAACGGCGATATGACTCAGAGCGCAACTTATACTTTTTACCTTACGCCACGCGAAAAAGGAACGTTCAAAATCGGCTCTGCAAGCGTTGATACTGAGGGGAGCGTTTTGAAATCAGACGACAAAGAAATCATTGTCATTGAGAGCTTCGACCCTGAAATCAAGCCGCGACAACGCTCACAAAGCCTTTGGGACGACAACCCTTTCTTCATGCAACAAGCTCCTGAGAAGAAAAAAACGAAGAAAAAATACGAAACTGAAAAAATTTAATTGCCCGATCTCTGAGACGATATTAAGAAAGACGATAAGATTCTTTGTGCAATCTTATCGTCTTTTTTCTTTTTCTCCTTGAATCTCAATATCTTAACGTCTCGAAAAACAATTCTTTTTTCAAAAGCTGAAAACTAAAATTTACTTTTGCTGAATTTTAAATCCAAAATATTGATCCTTCCAACAATGACGTGTCGTGTTGGAAATAATTTTAAACTTAATTTGTAATGAGAAAAATTTCATTCGTTGTATTAGCTTTCACAACACTCCTATTTTCGAATTGTAAAAACAATCCAAAGACATCCGGTTCAACCCCCGTCATCGTCTCCGATTCAACGGCTATTCAATCAGGTATGATGGCAGCATCAAGAATCGTATTTGTTAATATTGATTCATTGAAAGAAAAATACACCTATTTTAAACAACAACAAGCCTCTTTTGAACAAAAAGAAAAGAGTTTAATCGCTGAGCTCGATAGAAAAGCTCAAAAATTTCAAGAAGAATACGGTGCGCTACAAGCAGAAGCTCAAAAAGGAACGGTGCCACCTGCTGTCCTCCAACAAAAAGGTCAAGCTCTACAAGCTAAACAGCAAACTATTGTTGCTGAACGCGATAGAAAATCAAAGGAATTGATGGATGAAACCCAAAAATTCAATGAAGATTTGCAAAAAAAACTCAATGAAGTCCTATCTGGTTTGCAAAAACAAAAAGGATTTGACTACGCTGTGAGCCACTCAAAAAGCGGTGGCAGCCCGTTTTTATATGTCAACGATGCTTTGGATATTACCAATGAAGTCGTTGCCGTCCTCAATGCAGAAAAAAAATAATTATATGAATGATGAAGTATGAATGATGAATATACTTTATCATTCATACTTCATCATTTATCATTCAATAAAAACCAACCTTACCTATGAAAACAGATTTTACAATAGAAGGGAATTATGTGGATATTCGTCAGCGCAGTATTTATCCCGCTCGCTTAGTGATTTCAAATGGCAGAATCCGTACGATTAGACGGCTTACTGGCACTAAAACGCGGTATATTCTGCCCGGTTTCATTGATGCACATGTTCATATCGAAAGCTCAATGCTCGTGCCAACAGAGTTTGCGAAGGTTGCTGTTCTGCACGGAACGGTGGCAACGGTCAGTGACCCGCATGAGATTGCAAACGTTTTGGGTACTGAGGGGGTGTGGTATATGATAGAAAATGGACGCAAATCGCCTTTGAAATTCAATTTTGGCGCACCGTCTTGTGTGCCTGCAACGATTTTTGAAACGGCAGGGGCGGAAGTAACCTCCGAAGACATTGCACATTTACTCGCCTCGCCCGAAGTCCTTTATTTGGCGGAGATGATGAATTGGCCTGGCGTTATTTTTGATGACCCCTCAGTACAACACAAGCTCGACATCGCAAAAAGGGCAGGAAAACCAATTGATGGTCATGCGCCTGGCTTGATGGGCAAACAGGCATTGAAGTACATGTCAAAAGGCATTTCCACCGACCATGAATGTTATATGATTGATGAAGCCCGTTTCAAGTTGAAACACGGCATGAAGGTCATCATTCGTGAAGGGTCGGCTGCTAAAAATTTTGATACCCTTGCCCCTTTGATAAATAAATATTTTGAACAAATGATGTTTTGCTCTGATGACAAACATCCCGATGATTTGCTCGAAGGGCATATCAACTTGTTGGTTAAAAGAGCCGTTTCAAGGGGTATTGATGTTTTCAAAGTACTGCAAATGGCTTGTATCAATCCTGTTGAGCATTATGGTTTAGACGTTGGCACAGTACAAGTAGGCGATTGGGCAGACTTGATTATTGTTGATAACTTATTGGATTTCAATGTTTTAAAAACATATATCAATGGCGATGTCGTCGCAGAACGCGGTCGTGATTACATAAAAACAGAACCTGAACGCATTGTCAATAACTTCCAAATTGGTCGAAAAAAGCCGTCTGATTTTGCGTTACCATTATCAAAAACGGAGATAAATGTTATCGAAGTACTTGATAGACAACTCATTACAAAGACTTTTGAAGGAAAAATTAGTTTAGAAAACGGTTTAGCTATCCCCTCAGTATCCGATGATATTTTGAAGATTGCAGTCGTCAATCGTTATTCAAATGTACCTGTTGCAACGGCTTTTATCAAGAATTTTGGACTTAAACGCGGTGCAATTGCTTCGTCTGTTGCCCATGATTCACATAATATCATTGCCGTAGGAGTCAGTGACGAAGCGATTTGTGAAGCGGTCAATATTTTGATTGACCACAAAGGCGGTTTATCGGCTACAGACGGTGTGCATACAGAGGTTTTACCGTTGCCTATTGCAGGTCTGATGTCAAATGAATCGGCTGAAATTGTGGCAGAAAAATATACCGCCCTTGTTAATATGGCGCGTGATTTAGGCTCAACTTTGACATCGCCTTTTATGTCGCTTTCATTTATGGCGTTATTGGTCATTCCAAGTTTGAAATTGAGCGACAAAGGGCTTTTTGATGGCGAAAAATTTGTTTTTTGCCCAATTGAAAGATAGAATTTAGAAAAATATGATTTACGAATTTAAAGGCTTCAAACCCGTTATTCACGCATCAAGTTTCATTCATCCACAAGCGACGGTGATTGGGAATGTGGTCATTGGGCGCGATGTTTATATCGCAGCGGGAGCCATTATTCGGGGAGATTGGGGCGCTATCATTATCGAAGATGGTTGCAATGTTCAAGAAAACTGCGTCATTCACATGTTTCCTGGCACAACGGTTACTTTGAAGGAAGCGGCGCATATTGGTCATGGTGCGGTGATTCATGGGGCAACAATTGGGCGTAATGTATTAGTAGGCATGAACAGCGTTGTAATGGATGAGGCCGAAATTGGGGAAGGCAGCATTATTGGGGCTTTGAGTTTTATCAAAGGCAAAGAAAAAATACCGCCTCGTAGCCTTGTCGTTGGCAATCCTGCTCGTATTATCCGTCAAGTTTCAGATGAAATGTTGGACTGGAAAACACGTGGCACAGAACTTTATCAACAACTGCCAAAAGAACTTTATGAGTCATTAAAACCTTGTGAACCACTTCGTGAAATGCCTGTTGACAGACCAAAACAAGCCGTTTTGTTTGAAACATGGCAGAATTTGAATAAAAAAAAAGCATAAATACTGAGGGGGGTATTTTTTTTACTTCGCTCTCATTTTTAAAAAATATGAATCGTTACATCATCATCGGAATCGTCGTTGCAACTATTTTGGGTTTGTTCTTTTGGATGGGACAGCGCAGCAAAGACCGTTTCGATTGGAATGAAACCTACGACGAAAAAAGCAAAGAGCCTTACGGAACGCACATAACCCACGATATACTGAGGGGATACTTGCCGACTGGAAAACTCGAAGATTTGAAGAAAAAGGTTTCTGAATCTCTTCCGACAGACGGTAACGGTGTGACAACAGCCAATTACGTCTTCGTTGGCGATGGTTTTTTTACAGATACAGCCGATTTGGACAAGTTGATGCTCTTTGTTCACAACGGTGGGCGGGCATTTATTTCGGCTAATGCCGTACCGAATTACTTTCTGAAACGCATTTCTTATACCGTTTGTGATACGGTATTTGGACAAGAAGATGACAGTTATTTCAATGGCTATCATTCGTTCAATTCGAACTACCATGATACTGTAGCCTTGAATTTTAAACACGCACAACTATTTGAAGAACAACCTTTTACATGCATTTTTTTCTATAAAAATGAGCCCATAGGTTATCCTTTCTCCTATATTGACACCCTTGAATCAGCCGCTATTTTAGATGATTGTCCTGAAAAAACGTCTTCGGTTGCGCCCATAGGCACTTTGGATACGTCTAAAATCAACTTTTTAAAAGTCGCCTACGGCAAAGGAGCCGTCTTTTTGCACACCACCCCTTTAGCTTTTAGCAATATTCAACTGCTTGATTCTATCCATTTGCGCTATGCGGAAAAAGCCTTGTCGCACCTTCAAAATGGCATCATTTATTGGGATACCAAAAGCCGTGTTTCCCGCGATGTCATCAATCGAATGAACGGTAGCAATATCAAATTGGATAAGCAAAGTCCCTTGAAATATGTTTTAGCGCAGCCTTCTTTGCGGTGGGCGTGGTTTCTGTTTTTAGGTTTAGTCGTCGCTTATTTGATTTTTGTTGCCAAACGCCGACAACGTATTATTCCTGTTTTGGAAGAAAAAGCGAATACATCCCTACAATTTATACAAACAATTGGCATGATGTATTTCCGACAAAACGAACAAGTCAGTATTTGTGATATGAAAATGAAGCAATTTCAAACCTTTGTCCGTGAACGTTATAAATTAATGGCGCGGACGATGGATGATGAATTTGTTAAAACATTGGCGATGAAATCAGGCATTTCTGATTCCGATGTTCGAGCCATAACATTGTATGAAAAAAGAATCGTTCATAATGATATAACCGAAGACATAATGATTGAATTTCATCATTTGCTGAATCGGTTTTATAAAAATTGCAAATAAAAATGAGTCAAACAACAACAGGCATGTTTTCATTAGAAGGAAAAGTCATCGTCGTCACTGGCGGCACAGGTATTTTGGGAACGAGTTTCGTCAATGCTATTATTGACGCAGGCGGTATCGTTGCCATTTTGAATACAAATGAATTAAAAGGTGAAATAGCCGTCACCGCCATCAAAGAAAAAGGCGGAGAAGCCATCGCAATTGCTGGCAGCGTCTTAGACGAAGAGAAAATGAAGGCAGCGCGGGATATCATCCTTGAAAAATACGGCAAAATTGACGGCTTAGTCAATGCAGCAGGCGGCAATGTGCCTGAAGGCGTTTTGAAACCCGAAAATGATGTTTTCGATATGAACATCGAAGGCATGAAAAAAGCCTTAGACCTCAACTTGTGGGGAACGCTCGTGCCAGTTCAAGTATTCGGACCCGTCATTGCGAAAACAGGCAATGGTAGCATTGTCAATATTTCTTCTGTGAGTCCCAAACGAGCGATTACCCGCGTTTTGGGTTACAGTATGGGCAAGGCAGCGGTTGATATTTATACAAAATGGTTTGCCTTAGAAATGGCAAATCGTTATGGCGATGCGGTGCGTATGAATTCCATCATGCCCGGTTTCTTTTTGACAGACCAAAACCGTGCGTTGTTGACCAATCCCGATGGTTCGCTCACGTCTCGTGGTGATTCGATTATTCGTCAGACGCCATTCAAACGTTTTGGACATCCTGACGAATTGGTCGGTGCATTGATATGGCTGTTGAGCGATGCCTCGAAATTTGTTACAGGCATGGATATTGGGGTTGATGGAGGGTTTACGATTAATAGTGGGGTTTAATTTACTGAGGGGTCTATATAAACCAAAGTAATGGCGGAGAAGAAATTGATCCAAAGAAAATGTTGGAAGATAAATAAAACGTTTTGCAAAAGAAAATCCGTTCGAATAACACATCTGTTTATTTGAACGGATTTTCTTTTATAAAACATCAAAGTTTAAACCATGTTTAAACTGGCGCTTTTGGTATATACGAAAAAAGCAGCTACGATTGTGTCGTAACTGCTTCATTGTGAGATGTTTATCTATCTTGTGGTCCGTGTAGGATTCGAACCTACGACCCCCTGCTTGTAAGGCAGGTGCTCTAAACCAACTGAGCTAACAGACCGTTCCATCGAAAGGCGGTGCAAATATACAATGATATGATTCAAATAAACAAGTATTATTTATTCTTTTTCATAAAAAAGTAAAAAGGTGTTGCGTTCTGGAAATAGAACGCAACACCAAAAATGTTATTCCTCTGCTAAAACGAGCTCTTTTTCTACCTTTTTAATCTCAAAAGTCAATTTATCGCCCTTAACATCGACTACAATCTTATCGCCTTTTGAAAACTTATTCATCAAAATTTCTTTTGACAATTCGTTAATCAAGGCCTTTTGTAAGGTGCGACGTAAAGGACGCGCGCCAAATTGCGGGTCATAACCTTGTTTCGCTAAAAAGTCGAAAGCGGCATCGGTTGGATAAACAAACAAGTCTTGTTTTTTCAACATCTTATTCAAACCCTTAATCATAATCACCAAAATTGCTTTGATGTCCGATTTACTGAGGGGGTGAAAAACAACCGTTTCGTCTATCCGATTTAAGAACTCTGGACGGAGGTTTTCTTTTAAAATCTCCAAAACTTCTTTTTTTGTTTCTTCAATGATTTCCTCTTTTTGACTTTCAGAAGCATCTTCAAGACCATCGAAATTGTCCAAAATTTTATCTGAACCCATGTTTGAGGTCATGATAATAAGCGTGTTTTTGAAATTCGCTACACGTCCTTTGTTGTCCGTTAAACGTCCATCGTCGAGGACTTGAAGTAGGATATTGAAGGTATCGGGATGCGCTTTTTCGATTTCATCTAATAGAATAATCTGATAGGGACGACGACGCACAGCTTCGGTCAATTGTCCGCCTTCATCATAACCGACATAGCCGGGAGGCGCACCGACAAGGCGTGAAACCGTGTGTTTCTCTTGATATTCAGACATATCAATCCGTGTCATGGCTGCTTCGTCGTCAAACATGACTTCGGCTAAGGCTTTTGCCAATTCCGTTTTACCAACACCTGTTGGTCCTAAGAAAATGAACGAACCCATCGGACGATTTTCATCTTGTAAACCTGCCCTTGACCGACGAATCGCATCCGAAACGACTTCTATCGCTTCACGTTGACCAATGACCCGTTTACCAATTTGGTCTTCCAAATTGAGCAATTTGTCTTTTTCAGATTGCAACATTTTAGCAACAGGGATGCCTGTCCAACGAGCAACCACATCTGCAATATCATCAGAAGTGACTTCTTCTTTTGTCAAACGGTTTTCAGGTGCCAATTCTTTGAGTTGATCCTCGGCAACTTTCAATGCTTTTTCTTCTTCTTTGATTTCGCCGTAGCGAATTTTAGCGACCAATTCAAAATTGGACTCCCGTTCCGCCCGTTGTGCTTTGAGTTCCAACTCTTCCAACTTACGTTTTGCGGATTGAATCGCTTCTACAATGGCACGTTCTTCGTCCCATTTGCCACGGACACCATTGAGTTTTTCTTGTAAATCGGCGATTTGGCGGTTCAAAACCTCTAATTTCTTAGGTTCATTTTCCCGTTTTATCGCTTCACGTTCGATTTCTAATTGGCGCAGCTTTCTGTCCAATTCATCAATTTCTTCGGGTACGCTGTCGAGTTCCAAACGCAATTTTGCAGCCGCTTCGTCAATCAAGTCAATCGCTTTGTCGGGCAAATGACGGTCTGCGATATAACGGTGACTCAACTCCGCAGCAGAGACCAACGCCTCGTCCAAAATTTTGATTTTATGGTAATTTTCGTAGCGTTCTTGCACCCCCCTCAGTATCGAGATGGTATCTTCGACACTTGGCTCGTCCACCATAACGGGTTGAAAACGACGGACTAAGGCTTTATCTTTTTCAAAATATTTTTGATATTCGTCCAAAGTCGTTGCGCCAATCGTCCGCAATTCGCCACGTGACAAAGCGGGTTTTAAGATATTCGCCGCGTCCATCGCACCGTTGCCGCCACCTGCGCCAATGAGCGTATGGATTTCGTCAATAAACAAAATAATCTCACCTTCTGACTCCTCAACTTCTTTAATAACGGCTTTCAGACGTTCTTCAAATTCGCCTTTGTATTTTGCGCCAGCAATCAAAGATGCCATGTCGAGGCTCATTATTTTTTTTGTTTTCAAACTTTCAGGCACGTCACCTCTTATAATACGGTGGGCAATGCCTTCAACAATCGCTGTTTTACCGACACCCGCTTCACCAATAACAATCGGATTGTTTTTTTGGCGACGACTTAATATGTGAAGGACACGGCGAATCTCTTCATCACGTCCCACAATCGGGTCGAGTTTACCTGATTCAGCGCGTTCATTGAGGTTGATGGCGTATTTCGACAAGGCGTTGTATTGGTTCTCTGCGCCTGAATCGGTTACTTTTCGTCCTTTTCTCATGTCTGCAATGGCTTTTCTAAGACTGTCTTCTGTTGCGCCCAACTCTCGAATCGTTCGAGCGGTTTTGTCACTGCCTTGCAAAATGGCAAGCAAAACG
>JAYVFS010000135.1:0-12728 GCA_043772905.1 Saprospiraceae bacterium
TTTCAATCGGATTCATCAGTCCTGTCGTCGTTTCGCTGTGGATGCAAGCGACATGCGTAATCTCAGGATGTGTCGCTAAATACTGAGTGGTCGCTTCGGCTGTGACGATTTCATCTTCGTCAAAACGCAACACTTGATGGTTGATGCGATGTATGGTCGCCATTTTAGCAATGCGTTCACCATATGCACCATTGATAAGCACCAATAAAACATCGTTTTGACCGACTACGCTGCTGATGACGCTTTCAACGCCAAAAGTTCCCGACCCTTGAACGATGACACATTCATAGCCTTCCTCCTTGGAAACATGGGCGAGTTTTAATAAATCGGTTCTGATTTTTTTGACAGCATTCATAAAAGCTGAATCCCGTGAACCCATATCTTCCAACATTGCCGCTTTCACCGTAGGCGAAGTGGATAAGGGACCCGGTGTAAACAATAGTTTTTTTTGATTCGTCATATATATATTGGTAAACGGTAAATTGATTGTTATTTGATTATTATCCTTTACATTTTTTAATTGTTTGCAAGACCATTGATAGCGGGTAAGAGACTGTTGTTGTTTGACACATTTTCCTCTTCTTTTCCCTTGAAAAACAACAATCCGAAAACGAGCAGTACCAAACCCACCACTGTGAGCAGGTAGCTGAATTGCATCAACACCTTAGCCCAACTGAGGTCTTTCATGAAAAACTCTTTGTACAATAGAATGGCAACACTGCCCATATAACCCGCTGAATCGCAGATATAAATGAGAAAACCCGCATTCGCTTTTATTTTAAACAGAGCTATCATCCTTTCAAAAAACACGACTTGTATCGGGATATAAGCCAGAAACATCCCCATCCCAACCAACAGCATCCACCAAAAAGGTGTAATCCGATGCAGTTGAAACAACAAAGTGCTGAATCCACTGAGGGTTAAACCCACCGCTATCAGTGCGGCGGTTGTATTGAAGGCTTTCCGATTGTTTTTTATCAAAGATAAACTACCGATAACAATCAAAACAATGAATCCCGTAATGGTTTCTGTTTGTGAAAATACAGCAGAGTTCCAAGAACTATCGATTTGAGTCCATATCTCAACAGCGAAATTGTCTCTAAAATCCCGCATGGTCGCAAGGATGATATAAATCAAAACGAAGCACAAAATGCCCCAACCGTATTGTTTTATCACTGTTTTTTTATCATCACTGGTCATCGGTAATCGTTCGGCCCGAAGCAACTTATCGGCTTTGTTCGGTGCCGGTATGACCGAAAGCATCCACACAAAAAGCAAAAACAAAGGCAGAAAAACCAAACCAATGAACGCCGGCAACCAAAATTCGGTAATAGTAGGCAGCAAGTGATGGATTTGAAAGTAAATCGTCTTCAAAAACCCTGATGTCACGACCAAATTGATACAAAAACCCGTCGCCAGCACTTCTGTAAAACGCCGCCCTTCTAAATAACTAAAAACAACACCCCACACCATGCCCAAAGGCAAACCATTGAGGAATAAAAAAACGAAATTATACGGATGTGGTACTAACCCAAACAATATGAGTGACACCTCCGCAAAAAGGATGAGCCCAATGATGAGGCTTTGCCTGCTTGCCGCTTTAAGTTCTGAAATAACTTTTATACCTATAAATTTGGACAACATATAACCGAATACCTGTGCGATAATCAGCACCGTCTTATAATCCATGCCCAACCACTCCAAACCAATGTAAGTGCCAGCGGTAAATGGTTTTCGATAAGCATACATACAGAAGTAAGTGCCGAATGCTGCAATCATACACCAAGCAATGAAAAAGTATTTCGACTTAGCAAGTAATACAGTGATATTTTTCATTTAGCCAACATTAAAAGGATGTTTTGTTTCTTTCACAAATAAAGCGTACTGTCCAATTGCACCCCCTCAGTATCGTGTTATTTAAAGGTTAACTTTTAGCATAACACTTCGAGAGACGCAAATTGAACACGTACAAAGGTGAAAAAAAAAACAATGATAGTTTACATATACTAAACTTTTTTTGAAATATTTTTCATCAAAAAGTTAAATTATTAAACCGTGGAGACTGAAAGGGATATCTTGCCATTGACCACCCAGAAGGACTCTGACAGTCTTATAACCGACTTGTTGAAGTATTTCGGCTGTTTTAGCGTATTTAGCTGTGATTTCAGTGGGATGATGAGAATCCGAATTGATCATTATTGGAATCTCTAAAGCCTTCATTTGTTTTAGTATTTGTAAAGAAGGATAGGGTTTTTGGTTTCTTTTGTAAACACCACGCGTATTGACTTCAACGATACAACCTGATTGAGCAATTGCCTCAAGCGTTTCCTGCACAGCATCGACATACCAAACATCATTTTCATCAAAAAGGGCATTATTGATGTTGTGCATCTTGATTTTATCCAAATGCCCAACGATATCAGGCTTATCTTCAGACACCATTTTACGGAAATAGGCATAGTATTTTTCCAACATTGTTTGAATATTGTAATCATACATGTCTGCCAAACCATTCATAAAACCTGTGGTACTGCCATCGATTTCTAAGGGCATGCCTTGGGCATCGTTATCTAAATAATGAATCGAGCCGAGGGTAAAATCCAATCGGTCTTTATAGAGATTCGGACCGCAGCTATGGGGTATATAATCTACTTCCAAACCGATATAGAGTTCAACCCTATCGGCATATTTTTCTTTCAATAATTGGGTCTCTTTCAGATAGGCATCTAACCTTTCGGCTTTCATATTCCACCCACTTTCAAAAGGAACAGGACTATGCGTCGAAAAACCGAAGGCGCTCACGCCTTGCTCTATCGCACCCAAAACTTGTTCCTCAGGGCTACCCGAGCCGTCGCAATAATGGCTGTGGCTGTGGTAATTTGTCCAAAAATGCTTCATTAATTGATTGTTTTATTATTCAATTGTTCTTTTCGGTCCTGTAAACCAATGTTTGACTGATAAATGCCACCATGCCCAAAGGATGAATAAGGTAAAACCTAAAAGAATAGGGGCGTAATTAACAGCAACCCACGTAAAATCTTTATTGCCAGGAATTGCGGCGGGTTCAAAAGGCATGATGAAATAAATCGAGATGGCGACGATTTCAAAAATAGCGATTAGATTCATCCATTTATACTTTTTACCCAACGTCCAAGCCCCCTCAGTAAAATTGCTGCCCGCCCGCCAGCGTAGCCAAATCGGTATCAAAAATGACAAATATAGACCAATGACTGCCACCGAAACCACCGCATAAAAAGCAGTCGGGATACCACGCGGACTTTTCCAAAGCGCAGGCAATGTAATCAACACACCAATCACAGCACATATCAAAACGGCATTGATAGGCACTTGATTTTTATTAACTTTTGACCAATATTTAAAGCCTGGAATCGCCCCATCCCTTGAAAATGCAAACATCATACGAGAGCAAGATGTCAAACAAGCCGTTGCACAAAACAGCTGCCCCGCCGTAGAAATAGCCATAACGGGTTTGAACATAGTCGGTGTCAAAGCAGTGTATAAAATCGAAATAGCCGAACCGCCTCCGAACGGATTTACTGAGGGGTCGAAAGAACTGACAACATCGGGCTTGGTGGCGGCATACAAAAACGCCATCAAAAGAATATAGCCGCCAACTGCTGAATAAAAAATGGATTTCCAAATGCCTTTCGCTGCCGACAAATGTGCGTCTTGCGTCTCTTCCGCAAGGTGAGCCGAAGCATCAAAACCTGTAATGGTATATTGCGTCAACAAAAAACCCAAAGGTAGGACATAAAACCAGTATGTCGTGCCATCCGAAAAACCTGAATTATTGATTTGCGTCGTGTACATCCACGTCAGACTCTGATGTTCCGAAGGCGTAAAAACCAAAATAAGGACAATAATGGCCGCACCAAACACATGCCACCACACTGAAATATTGTTCATACTTGCCAATATCTGACTACTAAAAGTATTGAAAACAGTAATCAGTACCATAATAATAGCAAACCAAAAGAATTGTTGGTTAATGTAGTCACCACCTAAAAAGCTTGTCGCATAGTCAGGGGAATAAATACCCAACGTGATGTTTAAAAACGTCGCCGCACCGTATCCTACTGAGGGGGTCACTGCGAGCAAGCCAATTAAATTGAGCCAACCCGTAAAAAAGCCCGCTTCGGCCCCACCCAACTTGGATGCCCACCAATAAATGCCGCCAGATGTCGGATAAGCAGAAGCCAGTTCTGCCAAACAAAAACCGATAATCAAGATGAACGCAGAAATTATAGGCCAACCAATAGAAATAGCAATAGGACCGCCATTGTTCCAAGCCTGTGCGAAAGTGGTAAAACACCCCGATAATATCGAAATAATAGAAAATGAAATGGCGAAGTTGGAGAAACTCGACCACGTTCTTTTTAGTTCCTGCTTATAGCCCAATGCTGCCAATAGCCGTTCATCTTCGGAAGGAGTGGACAAGGGCGTTTTATTCTCATTCATAAGTTGGTTCGTTTAAAGTTTAGAGAGATTCAATATATTGTGTGTGAACGAATTATGTCCTTACTTTCACACCTTTCGGGTCATACAATGGACTTTTTGCAACCGTAGCAGAAATCCAGTTACCAAAGACCAAAACTTCAACTTGCCTACCCATACTTGCCACTTCAACAGGCAAATAAGCAAAGGCAATAGCGGATTTTAGGCTCACGCCATAAGCACCCGTTGTGACACGACCCATGACTTTACCGTCAACACGAACAGGTTCATTGCCCAAAACGACTGCTCTTTCGTCCTCTAAAATCATGGTGACAAGTTTCTTTTCCATTTTATGCGCCATCAAGGCTTCTTTGCCTAAAAAGTCTTTGTTTTTGGCGACAGCAAAGCCCAAACCTGCTTCAAAAGGCGTTTCATCAGGACTCATATCTGCTCCCCAATAAAGGTATCCTTTTTCTGCCCGCAATGAATCAATGGCTTTATAACCACATGCCACCAAGCCAAAAGGTTGTCCTGCTACCCACAATCGTTCCCACAATATTAAACCTTGTTCCGCAGATGCGTAAATTTCATAACCCAATTCCCCAACAAACGTAACGCGGACTAATTGCACAGGAATATCGCCAATAGAGGTTTCTCTCATACTCAAAAAGGGCATCGCTTCAGTCGAAAGGTCTTGAGGTGTTAATTTTGATAACATATTGCGCGCGTCAGGCCCCCAAATGCCGAAACACGTCAAAGCCGCTGTGACATCTTTCAACACCACCGAGCCATCATCTGGCAAATGGTCTCTCAACCAAGCCATGTCGTGGCTGTGTAAAGCTGTTCCCGAAATCATTCGGAAAGTATCATCGTTGATTTGCGTAATCGTTACATCACTTTCAATGCCGCCACGAGCGTTCAGCATTTGAGTATATGTAACATGTCCCGCGCCTTTATTAACAGTGTTGGAACATAAATGCTCTAAAAAAGCAGCGGCCCCAGAGCCTGAAATTTCAATTTTTGAAAAAGACGATTCGTCATAAATACCTATCTTTTCTCTTGTTGCTACCCCCTCAGTAACGATGGCTGTGCTCCAGTTTTTTCCTGCCCAACCTGTTGGTCTCAAATATTCAAAGGCAGGATTTTCATTACAAGCATAATAATTGACCCGTTCCCAACCTGATTTTTCACCAAAAACGGCTTGATGTTGTTGATGCCATGCGTAAGCCGAACTCATTTTTAACGGTCGTCCCGCTTGTCTGTCATCACCTGGATAGCGAATATCGTAGTAGGATTCATAATTTTCAACAACTTTCGCTAATGTATAAGTCGTTGACTTATATTGCGAACCAAAGCGCCGGACATCCATTTCCCACAAATCCATCGTAGGCGAGCCATCGAGCAACCAAGCAGCCATTTCTCTGCCAACGCCACCCGCACCCGCAATGCCATGTGCACAAAAACCTGCAGTCACATAAAAGCCTCTGACCTGTGTAGGGCCCAAACAGAACTCATTATCTGGCGTGAAAGCTTCGGGACCATTGATAATGGTGCGAATCGGCGCGATTTCCATAGCAGGTACGCGCATCGCTGAATTAATGGAGATTTCTTCCAATCTTGACCAATCTTCAGAGAGCAATTTGCCATTAAAATCTTGTGGTACTTCATCCAGTAAGGCATCATTTAGAAAAGTCGGCGCCGATTGCCTTTCATAACCGCCCATCACAAGCCCTGCACCGTCAGGGCGATAATAAACTAAATGGTCGGGGTCGCGCAACGTTGGTATTATCCGCTCTCCTTTTGTTATCTTTCTAAACGCTGTTGTTACCAAATATTGATGGCTCATTGGGATTATCGGCACACGAACGTCGACCATGCGCGCAATTTCAGGCGTATAAAGACCACAAGCTGCGACAACCATATCGGCTTCTATCACACCTTTATCGGTTATAACAGACGTAATGCTATTGTTTTTTGTGTTGATAGCCGTCACACGCGTTTGTTGGAATATTTTAACACCCATTCGTCGGGCTTCTTTGGCAAATGAATGACACAAAAGGCTGGGGTCTAAATAACCATCGGTCGGCAGATAAGTCGCTGCCAAAACCTTATCAGTGGACATCAAAGGGAATAGATCCTGTGCCTCTTTGGGTGAAATTTCTTGCAAAGGCAAACCGAAAGTTGTTGCCCAACCCACTTGCCTTTTCAATTCTTGAACGCGTTCGGGCGTACACGCCAATCGAATGCCGCCACACTCCACCCAACCTGGGTCTGTCTCAAAATCAAGTGCTAAATCTCTGTATAGTTGGGCACTATACATCATCATAGAAGTCAATGTGACCGACCCCCTCAGTTGTCCGACAAGTCCTGCCGAATGAAAAGTTGAGCCACTTGTCAGTTCACTGCGTTCGAGGATAATGACCTCCGTTTCGCCCCTCAAAGCCAAATGATAGGCGATGGATGTGCCTGCCACACCGCCGCCAATGATGACAATTCGCGTTTTCGTTGGTAAATTCGTCATGTAACAATGGTCTTATTTTAGATTTTTTAATACTTCTTCGTAACGATTGCCTTCAAATTCAGGTAAAACAGACTGCCATTTTTTCAGACCCCAAGTTCTGAAATCAAACTCAATGGGCGATACCGCCTCTTGAATAGATGCCCACATCACCCAACCAAAACGCGCAATCATCGACCAAGCCATAGCACGCACTATCTTCGAAGGTCTGTGTTTCCCCCAATAAGCAGCGCAAAATAGGGTAAGTTGTGCATCATTTAATCCAATTTCACTGGCGAAATTTCCAATCTCAAAAGAAGCCTCGTTTTGTCCAGCGTATTCATAATCCACAATCCATATCTTTTCGCCATCATCCATAAAGTTTTCAGCGAGCAAATCATTGTTGCACGGCACCAAATCTTCCGCCGTTAAGGTAAGAACTTCTTCCAATTGAAGCACCAAAGATTCTATCTCTAAATAGCCATCCGGTATAAAATAACCTGCGTCCAAAACGGTTCGCAAGTATTGTTTTCTAATGTTAGGAAAGTAAAAATCGCCTTGAAAAGCAGGTCCCGAATGGAGCTTTTTCATCGCTGCCGCGATTCTGAGTAAAAGGTTGGGTTCAGTGAGAATATCTTCAGCGTGCAACGTTTTAGCATCAATCCAACTGACCACCATCACATTTTCATGAGGTAAAGCTTCAAGCAAAGCCGCCCCAACTCCAGCCTGAAATGCTCTATCGGTATTCACCCGTTCATTGTCGCGATTGATGCCCAACAGACTCGTCGTTTTGTGACTCACCCGCATCATAAAACGCCCCCCCTCAGTATCAACGCAGTAATTCTTATTGGTCAACCCACCATTCAATGCGACGATATTTGTCGCATTGGCAAGCGTTGGTATTTGAGATAGTAGCGCACTCAATTGAGCATCGTGTAACAAGGAAGTCATTGGCTTAGTAACGCGTGAATAATAAGGTGGTCAAATTTTACCTTTGATGACTTAACCCCATTTAGGCTGTTTATCATCAAATTGAATATATTGCTTGATGTTATCTTTAAACTCAGTAAGGACTTCCCGTTTAATCAGGTATTTCTTATTGTTAATTTGAGTAATAACTTAAGTAATCGGAAAAATAAATTGACAGAATTAAATCAAGCTATTAGCTTGGTTTTCAATGATTTATAAGGCTGCCCCCTGTCGACATTATTCTGTCGCCTTACTTACCTTAATTGTTTGATGGTACAAAAGTCTGAACTTTAGCAACTCATTAGTTTATCAAAAAAAAGGTAAATGATTGACATTTTCTATCATTATTCTAAATATTTAATTGAAAGCGCAATATCATTTTGAATATTAGCATGTAAATACAATATTAATAACCACCCCATAGGCCATATATTGAATAGAGCAATCAATAATTCGATATTTTTAAGGAGTATGTAAGTTTCAATCCGTACAAACAAACGCTCGTTTGATTGGACAATAACCTTAAAAATTGGGTTTGACAAAATGGCTTTGAAATAGGCTTGAATGATTACTATTGTTGAAATAAAAGTACATAAATTTTGTACACTAATCAAAGTATGAATATTAGTTCTTTTAGTTGGACAAGTATATATAAAATGAAAATCGGTTACACGACTCGGGCACGAGGTGGGTGAGACAAGTCATTTTAGCCGGAACATATTATCGGGAGGGAAAAATGGGTGTCACTCAGATTGCTGCTGAAATTTCATATCGAAAATGACACTCTATAAATACCTGTAATATCGGTATGTTGAAATAAGCACCTATCCATTCGACTCACCAAAACAAATACAATCAAACGAGCATTTATTTGTTCTGTATGGATATGATATGAATATGCACATATCTTGAAAAATATCGAAATAATGACCACCTATTTTTGGGCAATACAATTCCTCAACATCACAAATTCATTAATTCTGCTCTCACCTAACAGCATTTTCAAGGATTATATGCAAACACAGCTTCTGCGGAACTTATTTACATCCCTGAAACAGGGCAAAAAACGGGTAATGTTGCTATAATTCTAACACAAAATGACGAAATATGATATCTAAGCAGCTGGTGCAGAATATTTTCATTAAGAGTAAAAAAAGAATTAGAAAGAATTTTCTAATTAAAAAAAATATCTTAACTTTCGATTTTGATTGACTAAACATAAAGAATACTCGAAATGGAAAGACTACGCGTATTAAAATCCAATAAAAACGCTCGTGGAACAGTCGCCTGTGACAATACCACGATGCACCTCCTCCAAGCCAATGATTTTGTTGCCGAAGCTATTCGGAAAGACATGAAGCAACGCAACATTTTGATGATCAATATGACCTCCTCCGCTAGCAGTGGCAAAACGACTTTGATGCAAGAAACAGTGAAACGCCTTGGCAGCAGGGTAAACATCGCTGTGCTTGTCGGTGACCTCCAAACCGAGCGCGATGCAGATCGCATTCGTCAAGTCGGCGGCAATGCTTTGCAAATCGTCACAGGCGGCATTTGCCATCTCGAAGCGCAAATGATTTGGCAAGCCATGCAAAACATCAACCTTGAAGGTGTGGAATTGCTCTTTGTCGAAAACGTGGGCAACCTCGTTTGTCCCGCTTCTTTCGACTTAGGCGAGGATTATCGTGTCACGCTCATCTCATCTACTGAGGGGGATGACAAGCCGAAAAAATATCCGCGCATGTTCCTCACAAGCGAGTTAATGCTGATTTCCAAAGCCGATTTGCTGCCTTATGTACCGTTTTCAATCGAAGCAGTGACAAAAGATGCCCGTGAAGTGAATCCAAAAATTGAAGTTATGACGCTTCCAAGCACATCGGGTGAAGGCTTAGACGCTTGGTGCGATTGGCTTACAGAGCGTGTTGCAGAAAAGCAAATGGAAGTCGCCGCTTTAGCCACAGTTTGACCATGCCGACATTTCACATACATATAGGTGGGCAGGTGCAAGGCGTAGGCTTTCGCCCTTACGTTTTTCGGTTAGCGGAGACGTTTTTACTGAGGGGTACAGTTTGCAATGCGTCGAATGGCGTGCATATCGAATTGACCGCTGATGAAATGCTTGCCCATAATTTTTTTCAAAAACTGCTTGAAAACGCCCCCATTTTATCAAGAATCACCCATTCCCATATAGAAACAGTAAAAGATAAGTTCTTTGACAGTTTTGAAATCATTCACAGCGACGAAGGCACAAAGGCAAATTTGCTGGTCACGCCTGATTTTGCGCTTTGCGACGATTGCCGCAAAGAGTTGAAAAACCCGCACAATCACCGCTTTCACTATCCTTTTATAACGTGTACGAATTGTGGTTCACGCTATTCGATTATCAAAAAGCTACCGTATGACCGTCGCTATTATTCTCAAACAAATACATGCTCGATTGATGGGGTGACATTAAGTCACCCCGTCCTTGAAGTGATTACAGCCATAAATGAAGGTAAAATCATCGCTCTAAAAGGCATCGGCGGCTATTTACTATTATGTGATGCAACCAACCCTGAAGTCCTCAAAACACTAAGAAAACGCAAGCATCGTCCGACAAAACCCTTCGCATTGATGTATCCAAGCCTTGAAATGCTGGAAAACGATGTAGTACTGAGGGGGTATGAAAAGGAGATGCTACAAAGCCCACAAGCACCGATTGTATTGCTAAACATTAAAAACGAGATAGAATCGGGCGTTGTATTGGATTTAATTGCCCCCAAACTCTCTCAACTCGGTGTGATGTTGCCTTATACACCGCTTTTCGAGTTGATTACTGAGGGGGTCGGCAAACCACAATACATCATAACCGATAAACATCCAGATTATTTTTCAACGCAATTAGGTGAACGGCTGTCAAAAGAATGGAACATACCTCTCCGTAAAGTGCAACATCACAAAGCACATTTTGCTGCAGTCATGGCTGAAAATGGACTTTTAGATGCAGAAGAACCTATTTTAGGGGTGATTTGGGACGGTACAGGCTTAGGCGATGATGGCAATATTTGGGGCGGCGAATTTTTTAAGTATGAAAAAGGAGATTACTTACGCTGCTACTATTTCGATTATTTCCCTTTGATATTAGGCGATAAAATGCCTCGCGAGCCGCGTATTTCTGCATTAAGTTTGGCGTATGATGTTATGGGTTCGGATGAATTTTTGAACAAAAAGTTCTCAAATACTGAGGGGGTACTTTATAGAAAAATGTTGATACAAGAAGATGTGTTACAAACATCAAGCGTTGGTCGGCTTTTCGACGGTGTCACCTCGTTGCTTGGTTTGGCGGATAAAGTGAGTTATGAAGGCGAAGCCGCCATGCTTTTAGAGGAATGTGCAAAGCCATTTTTTAGGAAAAACGGCTTGGATTTTTCAGAAAGTTATGTGTCAGAAGGTACTTCGTATTATCGAATACCAACTAAAACGTTGATTCAAAACATCGTTTTTGATTTAAAAAAAGGGAAAGAAAAGGACTTAATCGCTGCAAAATTTCATGTTTCACTGGTACACATTATTAAAAAAGTGGCTCAAAATGTCGGTTGCCAAAAATTAGCTTTTAGCGGTGGTGTTTTTCAAAACAGCCTTTTAGTGGATTTGATTATCCATCATTTAGATAAAAAATTTGAAAAGGTGCATGAAGAAACCGTAAAAATATTAAGACTCAATTTGAATAATTGTTCTTTTGGTAGAGCCGCAAAAATAATAGCTATATACATAAAAACAGCAGTTCTTCTACCAAACAAAGGTGATAATAGTCTTAGTAAAGTTGCTTTTCCGCCGATTGATAATATCCTATTATCCAATTTGAAAAATCAAAGGATTATTGATAAATATGATAAATGGACTACTATTGAGGAAAGTGAAAAGTTTTTCAAAATTATAACAGAAATCAAGAAACACTTAAATGGCAAACCGTTTTGGGAAATAGAACGTTTTTGGCAACCAAATAAAAATGTAAAAGAATGAATTTGGATATGACAGTAGAAACAATAAAAATGCAGCTACAATGCCCCATGCCACAACTGGATTTCGACATCATCACGCTCGGTCACGGCAGTGGTGGGCTTTTGACGAATAAACTACTTGAAAGCGGTGTTTTTGAAGTTTTGAAAAATGATTTGTTGAATGAAAAACACGACGGAGCGATTTTTACCATGAACGGCAAAATGGCATTTTCAACGGATAGTTTTGTCATTTCACCCGTCTTTTTCCCTGGTGGAAATATTGGCGAATTGGCGGTCAATGGCACTGTAAACGACTTAGCGATGTGTGGAGCGACCCCTCAGTATTTGTCGTTGGCGTTCATTATTGAGGAAGGTTTGACGATGAAAGAATTTTGGGAAATATTGGTTTCCATAAAATTTGCAGCAGAAAAAGCAGGTGTTCAGATTGTTACAGGAGATACAAAAGTGGTTGAACGGGGCAAAGGTGATAAGATTTTTGTCAATACCACAGGTGTCGGTCTGCTGCATCCTCAAGCGAATATTGCTATGTCAAGGGTGAAAAAAGGCGATAAAGTCGTGATTAGTGGCAATATTGCAACGCATGGCATGGCGATTATGAGCGTGCGCGAAGGTTTAGAATTTGAAACGACGATTGAAAGCGATACCTGTCCTTTGAATCATACGGTTGGAAAATTGTTAGATGCCTTTGGTGATAAAATCCATCTACTTAGAGACCCAACACGAGGCGGTGTGGCGACTGTTTTAAATGAAATTGCAAGGGATAGTAAATGCGGGATTGATATTTTTCAAAAATACATACCCGTTGA
>JAYVFS010000136.1:0-4189 GCA_043772905.1 Saprospiraceae bacterium
AAAATTTAAAGAAATTGTTGAACAATTAAAACCTGATAAAAAAATGGCAACTGCATTTAAATCAATTTTTGACGTAGCGGAAGAGAAAGCTATGGAAAAAGGAAAGGAAATAGGCAAGGAGATAGGCATGGAAAAAGGTATCGCTATTGGCGAAGCTAAAGCCAACCAAAAAGTACAAGAATCTAAACGACAAGCGATTATAAAACTCATGAAAACAACACATTTAGAAAACTTTCAAATTGCAGAAGTATTTGATGTGTCCATTACTTTTGTGGAGGCGATTCGCTTAGAGTTAAATGCTTAAGAAAAGCCCTCAAAATTGTTTTATCTTTAAAATCCACGTTTTCGCTTGAAACGTGGATTTTTTTATTTGTCTATGCTTTAAATCTGAAATGATTGGATTTCTACAAACCGATTCTAAAATGTTAATATATGCTATATTGAATGAATATCTAAAATATCCATATAGCTTTGCGGCTTATTTTCATTCTTAACTTTTTCAAAACAAAATTAATATGAAATTCTTTACAACCTTTCTCTTTACGCTATTCTTTTTCCAAATAAATGCCCAAATTTGGGATAAGACCTTAACGGACGAAATTTTAATTAAAAGTTCTACTTCAACAAGTGATGGCGGGAGTATTATGCTGGGCATTCCTTCAACTACTACATCTAATCAAATCATTGTTCTAAAAATAGATGCAGCTGGTAGCCGACAATGGATTAAACAATTTACCGATATAAGTTACTCTAATGAGCCTGTCTCGACTGGTAAAATTAGAATTGTTCAAGATAGTGATGGCAGCTATTGGTTTAGCGTAGCACAAGTATATAATATCCCTTTTCAATTAGTGAAATTAGATAACAATGGCAATAGATTGTTTTTTAAAACATTGCCTCTGCTTAGTAGCGAAATAGGTGTTTCGGGTAATGAATGCTTGGTATTTGGTAGAACCATCAATAATGTATGGACTTTACTCAAATTTAAAACCAATGGCGATACTACAACTGTCAAAAATTTTCCTGAAATTAAATCGTTAGCACGAGCAGTTGTAAATTCTTGTAGTTTTCAAAAAAGTAGCTTTATTTTTTATGCCTTTGAGGACAGTACATTTGTCATGAATACACGCAAAATTGGATTTGATGGTACTTTGATTGCCCGAAATATTATGCCTGCCAGTGACTTTCATGTGAGTCCTATTGCCCCATCAATTAGCACATTAGATGGTGGTTTTTTGGTACCAGATTCGTTATCTATGACTAAATTGGATAGTATGGGTCGGTTTGTCTGGCGTAAAATAATAGGTATTTCTAACCTTGTACCCTTAAACCCGCCTATTTATTATCACTATCTTTTTGCTGCTACAACTTCGGATGGTGGATTTTTAGGCATTCAGAATAACCCTGCTTTGAAAAATTTAGAAATACGAAAATTCAGCCCAGATGGTACACTTCAATCGTCTAACTTCTGGTCATATAGCAATACAATTACTTTTCCCAGTTTGGTTAAAATGAAAAATAGTGGATATTTATTGGCTTGTAGAGATTCAAGTAATAAGACGCGATTGATCAGATTTAATGAATATGGTTACTTTTATCCCTATTTCATCAAAGGCAATATTTTCAGCGACAGAGATGACAATTGTAGAATAAGCGGAGGCGATATTGGCATACAAAGGGTCATTGTTGTTGCAAAAAAGACAGGACAGCCAGATATTTTAGCTCTTTCAGATTCAAATGGCAGATATAATCTGAATGTAGATGTGGGTACATATACCGTGAGTATCGTGAATCCGAACAATTTTATGATACCATGCACCCCCTCAGTAACAAAGACGATAAGCACCTCAAATCCATTAGATTCCTTTGATTTTCCTTTGAAATCTACTTTTTATTGCGGTTTGATGCAAGTTGATGTCGCAACGCCACGTTTGAGACGCTGTTTTAACAATAATTATACGGTCAATTATTGCAACAAAGGCACTGCCACGGCGACAAATGCCTATGTGAATATCACCTTAGACCCGCTTTTGGAATTTACATCTTCAGATAAACCCGTTGCAGCTGTTAATGGACGAACATATCGTTTCAATTTAGGCGATGTGGCTATCAATGATTGTCGGACTTTCGATATAGTGGCACGTGTTCGGTGTGGCGATTCGACGCGTTTGGGTCAGACTTTGTGTGTGGATGCTAAAATTTTTCCAGATACTTTATGCGCTGTGGACAGCAGCTTTTGGTCGGGTGCCAGCCTAGTGATTGATGGTTCTTGCCAAGGAGATTCTGTTACTTTTCAAATTCGGAATGTAGGTAGAGCCACTTCCTCTTCTTTGCAAGCAATAACCATAGAAAACGAAACGGCACGCCAGTATAACAATATACAATTAGCTGTAAACGGTGTTTTTACTAAGAAATACCCTGCCAATGGCAATACATGGCGTATGTCTGTCAATCAACAGGCAAATCATCCGCGTTCAACACAACCCACAGCATTTGTAGAAGGTTGTCGGAGCAATGGCTCAACGTCTTTTGTAACAGGTTTTGCGGCTAATTTTTCCAACGACGATGCGGATATTTCTTTTGATAAAGATTGCCAACCCATCATCGGGGCTTTTGACCCAAATGACAAAATTGGCTACCCAATTGGAACAGGTACGACAAAAGCAATTGGTCAAAATCAAGATATTGAATACATGATTCGCTTTCAAAACACAGGCACAGATACCGCTTTCACAGTGGTTATACGCGATACGATTGATGCCAACCTTGACCTTTACAGCATCCAATGGGGCGCAAGTAGCCATAAATACAAACCTGAAATTTATGGGCAAAATATAGTGAAATTCACATTTGACAATATCCTTTTGGTTGACAGTTTTACCAATGAAGTAAAATCAAACGGGTATGTCAAATACCGCATCAAACAGAAAAAAGATGTAGCGTTTGGGACGAAAATTCAAAACTCGGCGGGTATTTATTTTGATTTTAATGACCCTGTTTTAACCAATAAAACATTGCATACAGTCAGTAAAAACCTCATTTCTGCCATTTTTGACAGACCAACAACTTCCAATGTATCAGTGAAATTGTTTCCAAATCCAGCAACAGAAGTTGCTTATTTTGAGCTAACAGATACCCCTCTCAGTAAAACGACCTTTGAGTTGTTTGACTTGGCAGGTAAAAGAATCAAAATTGAGCAGTTTGATGGTAAAACCTTTGAATTTCATAGAGGCGCACTTCAATCGGGTATCTATGTTTTTAAATTCAAGGCAGGCAGTGCGATTGTCGGAACAGGTAAGTTGATTATTCAATAAAACGATGTATTTTCAACAAAAAAGCTACGTTTTCACTTGAAAACGTGGCTTTTTTGTTGAAAATACTGAGGGGGTAATTTGTTTGTTAAAATACTTTATTTAGCTTCGCATTTTATTACAAAACTAAACATTATGAAGAAAACAACCGATGAAGCAAGGCGTAAGCGAAACAAAGACCACGACGATTTTGTACGTGGCATATTCAGCTATCCAGAATTGGTTTTGAAAATCCTGCAATATGCCATACCTGAAAATCTAAAAGCGTATATTGATTTTTCAACCTTGAAAAAACAACCCGATACGCATGTTGATGAGATTTTGCAAATCACCTATTCCGATACGATTTACGAGGCGGCTGTCAAAAAGGAAGCGATTCCAAAATCCATTCGGGGCAGAAAACAAATGCCCAATTTCAGGTTTTGCTTTTTGGGCGAATTCAAAAGTAGTATCCCCGATAGACCTATTGATTTTCAGATAGAGGACTATATCAGGAGCATTCAATTGGTTGATATCAATAATGAACAACCGCCCAGTATTGTCATCCCCATTTTGATTTATCATGGTGCCAGAAAATGGAAATACAAGCGGCTTTATGACTATTTTGCTAAGTATTTACCCGAAACTATCTTAGAATATGTTTCTTTTCCGAAGTACATCGTCATAGATTTACAGGCAATGCCTGATGCGGATATTGAAGTTGCCATTGATTTGGGCGAACTTCGGGCAGCTTTTATTGCTTTGAAACATGCACATGACAAAGAATTTTTTCAACAAAACTTAGCAGAAATACTTAAATTTGCAGAAACTTCAAAGCCATCGCTTTTGTTTAAAACGTATCTGAGAATGCTCATGGAATATTCTGAAAGGCGTTCAAA
>JAYVFS010000137.1:0-12664 GCA_043772905.1 Saprospiraceae bacterium
GGCAGTTTGGTCATAAAATATACCGATTTAGCGAATAATTTGCCCCTTACATTGACCGCAAACAATGGTTTTTCGCAAACCATAACCGCATTTTCAAGCGATTCTACGGCTATAGTACCCAATTTAAAGGCAGGTGCTTACACCCTAACGCTTAGAAATAAATTGAACTGTATAACAACAACAAGTGCAACGATAACCGAACCACCTGTATTAACCGTCATTTGCGATTCAGTCATAAATGCAAAAAGGGTAGGAGAAGCAAGCGGTCAGGCAGTCGTTACCACCTTGCGAGGTGGAACAGCCGCTTATACACTTGTCATTTCTGGTCCGATTAATCGCAATTATAGCGATTCAACACCCCGTTCCTTCACTATTGACAGTTTAAAAAATGGCGTTTACATCGCTACTGTTTATGACAGATATCAATGTTTTGACACTTGTCAATTTACCATAAACGAACCAACTTGCACAGGTTTTGCTGTTCGAGCCACAACAGATTCTATCCGTTGTTTTGGCGAAAAAAATGGACGTATCACATTGACAACGGTTAACGGCGTAAGTTCTTACACTTACGCATGGAGCAATGCAACTATTGGCAATCAAGCCATTGCACACGATTTAGATATAGGCACTTACAAAGCCACCGTCACCGATGATAGAAACTGTAAAGACAGTATAACCGCCACAATCAGCACCCCCTCAGTATTAATCACAAATATTAACAAAACAGATGTCGCAGCAGTCGGTGGTTCAAATGGCAGCATAAATGTGACTGTTTCAGGCGGCACACCGAGCTATTTTGTCGAGCTTACCTTGAATAATACAAGCATCCCATTGACCACGCAAACAAATAACACCTTCATTTTCAATAACTTATCAAAAGGCACATACATCGCTTTGACAACGGATGCATACGGCTGTTCAAAAACAGATACCATACGCATCAATGACCCCAATTGCAATTTCATCATAAATGCACAAGCCGATTCAGTGAGCTGTTATGGGGACAATAACGGACGGATTTCGATAACGCATAATGCCATAGGTATAGGCGTAAACTATGTATGGAGTCAAGCAAACATAGGCAATACAGCCACTGCAACTGCCTTACAATCAGGCATTTACAGCGTTACGGCAACGACGATTCAAAACTGTTCCGATACTTTGAGCATCGAAGTTTTTCAGCCCGATTCGCTCGCAGCATCTGCATTTGTGAATGATGTGACCGTCGTAGGTGGCTCAAATGGCAGCATAAATATCAACGTCATGGGTGGCACACAACCTTATACCGTTTTGCGGGGAAATACGGCTGCGACACGCCTAAATTCACGAACTTTTGAATTCAATAATTTGCCAAAAGGCATTTATACCTTTACCGTTACAGATGCAAAAGGTTGTTTTCAAAGCCAAACCGTTACCATCAACGAACCTGTTTGCAATATGACCCTTGACAGTCAAACAGACTCTGTTACATGCAAAGGCAGTGCAACTGGGCGCATTCATTTAGTCATGGGTAATAGTTTGGGTACTTTAACTTATGCTTGGACACCCCCCTCAGTAAGCAACTCAAACGAAGCGAATAATCTAAGGGCGGGAACATATTCTGTCACTGTTATGGATAGTCGTCGCTGCTCGGTGTCCACAACGATTTCTGTTTTTGAACCCAATGCTTTGACATCCACGCATGCCGTCGTTGATGTGACAACCGTCAATGGTTCTAATGGCAGCATTACGGTTTCTGTTAAAGGGGGTATAAAACCTTATATTGTTCGGCGCGATACGACAACTGCATCGCCTATCAATGATTCCACTTTTGTTTTTAATGGTTTAAAAGCTGGAAATTACACATACACCGCAACAGATGCCAATGGTTGTACAACAAGCCAAACCGTTATCGTCGGTAGTCCAAATTGCAATATGACACTAAGCGCACAAGTCTTAAATGTATTGTGTAAAAGTGCTGCAACAGGGCGTATTACTTTAACTGTCAACAACAACGTTGGCACTCCAACTTTTGCTTGGACACCCCCCTCAGTAAGTAATTCAAATATTGCTAATAATCTAACAGCAGGTGCTTATGTTGTTAAAGTTACAGACTCACGGCTGTGTACCATTGATACAATTATAAGAGTTTCAGAGCCCAATTTAGCTTTAAGTTCTATCGGTTCTGCATCCTCTGTCAGTACAATTGGCGGCAATGATGGTAAAATAGACATAACCGTTCGTGGTGGAACGCCACCTTATACCGTTGTCCGTGGCACAACGCCCGCAACACGTATCAATGACTCTACTTTTGTTTTTAATGGTTTAAGTAGTGGTAATTACACATATACTGTTACAGATACCAATGGTTGTACCACAAGCCAAACCGTCACTGTCGGTAGTCCAAATTGTAATATAACAATTGATATTAGCATCACACAAGCCATTAGCTGTTTTGGTGCATCCGATGGTCGTTTAAATGTCGTTGTTCAAAATGCACAGACCCCTCAGTATATCTGGCAACCGAGTGTCGGAAATACACCCAATCCAAGCAATTTATCAGCAGGAAAGTATGTCGTAACCGTGACCGATGCTCGTAATTGTACCGCAATAGACTCCATAATATTGACCGAACCGCTGCAAATTAAAGCATCTATGTCGGGTGATACTGCCTTGTGTGCAGGGCAATCAACCAAGCTGCGTTTTACAATCCAAAATACAAATGATTTTATTTTAACCTTTACAGATGGACAAGACACGTTTAGAAGTACAACCTTAGAAACAACCGTAACGCCTACAATATCAACGACTTATCGCTTAACTCATGTCCAATCAGGCACTTGCCCAGGCATTGTTTTAGACAATAATAGCGCAAATATCAATGTCACGACCCCCTCAGTACCAACGGGTTTAAAAGCAGTAAAAGACAGTTTGTGCAGTGGTTCTGATATTCGTTTAAGCGTTATTGCAACGAATACAAATCAATACATTTGGCAAACGCCTTTGGGTGAACGGACGACAACTAGTCCGCAATTGATTATCGCCAATGCAACTACTGCAAATAGTGGCAATTATAGCGTCAAAACAAGGCAAAATGGCTGTTTATCGGCAGCAACAACACCCATTTTGGTGCATGTTGTTGGTTTATCAAATGAAAAAGCCAATGCAGGTTTGGATAAAATAGAATGTGAACAAACGTCTTCCACTTTAAACGCAACGGCTATTATTACCCAAAACTTGACAGGTCATTGGCTTGCATTAAATACAGGCATTTTGACAAATTCAACGAATAACAACACAACCGTTAGCAATTTGGCGATTGGTCAAAACGCTTTTGTTTGGATTTTATCCAACTCAATATGTGGCGAAGTATCTCGTGATACGGTTGTTATTTCTGTAACTGCAAAACCTGAATTAGCCGCTACGTCCATAATTAATTTAGATAGCAAGCTGTCAACGGTCCTGATCAACACCCGCGAGTTGTTGAAAAACAAGTTTTTAGACCCCTCAGTATTTAGTGTCAAAATATTAAAATTCCCAGACAAAACGACCGTAGAAACACGTTCTAACGGCATCTTTTTCGACCGAAACGACTTGTTTGAAGCACAAACCATAGACATTGAGTTTGAAATATGCGCTAAAATCTGTCCATCAGTTTGTACAAAAGGGAAAATAACGATGGTACTACAAGACTTAAAAGACGACACAGATCTGTCAGTGCCAAAAGTTTTTGCCGTCAACAACAGCAGTGGTTCGTCCTTAGAGATCAATGGACTTGACTTTTTTTTGGACAATGAAATAACGATTGTCAACCGTTGGGGACAAACGGTTTTTGGTCCAAAAGTTTACAAAAACAATGCACCTGAAAAATCGTGGGACGGGCGGAAAAATGGCAAGCCGTTGCCTTCGGGTGCGTACTATTACTTTATTCGATATAAAAATAAAGATGTTTTAAAGGTGAAGAAAGGGATTATTTATCTCGTTGAAGGACTTTAAAGAAACCAAAATGAAAACGTACAGCCACATATTTCTGACCATAATGAGCATGATAATATTGCCCATCGCAAGTTTTGCGCAATGCTTAACCTTGTCCCAACCGCTGTTTTTACAAGCACCTGACAGCATTTGCGCCGAAAACAAGGAATTGGTCATAAAAGCATCGCGGGTGAAGGAGATTGGCGCAAAATACTTTTGGCGAACGCCTATGAAGGATACGATAACGACGGATTCGACGCTGCGGATTTTACAACCTTCGGTACTCAATTCAGGTGATTATTTTGTCGCTATTCTCATGGATACCTGTCGGACGGAACTATTTGGACCCATAAATGTGCAAGTATTGGGCGTTCAAAAAACGAAAGCAGACACCGTTAAAAGGGTTTTGACATGCAATAGTTCTGAAATAAGCATCACTTCAACTTATAAAACGAGTAATTCTGTGTTCGGACAATGGCGCAGTACTGAGGGGGTCGTTTTCGACAAACCAAAGTCGCCGACAACGCTTGTAAAGGGTTTACCACAAGGGGAAAGTACCGTTATTTGGCTTTTATCAACCACCGTTTGCCCTTTTTTTGTCAAGGATACTTTTATCATTCAGCATGAAATTGCGCCTGAGTTGCAGACGGATGGTACGACCTTGAAAGTAGGTGAAGCCAGTAAGACGATACATCTGGGACAAGTCACAGGGTCAAATTTAAACCTTATTACAGATGTCAAAATCAATATTACAAAACAGCCAAAACATGGTGTATTAAATATTTTAAGCGATGGTAAACGATTGACTTACAACAGAAACGACGACTTTAATGGGCGTGATGCCTTTGAATTAACTGTTTGCAATATGAAGTGTCCAAACCTCTGTTCCGCCCCTGTGCCTTACACAATTGATGTGCTGTTTGATGAACATTACCCCAATGTAACGATGCCAAAACTGCTGGCACCGCATGATTTGGGCGATGCCAAAGTTTTTAGAATAGAAAAAATTGAAGATTATCCAGAGAATGAATTGCAAATCCTAAATCGGTGGGGCAATACCATCTTAACATTTAAAAATTATAAAAATCAAACGGCTTGGGACGGAACTGTGAACAGTGGTTTGTTGCCTGCGGGGGCATATTACTATCTTTTTCAAGCGCAAGACCCAAAGGGGAAACCGTTAAAGCCGTTGGCGAGCATTTTTTATCTTGTTTATTAAAAAACTAAATGAAAATGAAAAATTTACTCTTTTTATTGCTTTTTACAACGCCCATACTGAGGGGTCAGTCGCCACTCTTTACGATTTATCGGGAGCAAACGGCGATGCTAAATCCTGCGATGCCCAGCACAAATTATTTGATTAGTGAATACAACAATTCCATCAGCGCGACCTATCGGTATCAATGGATTGGGGTGGAAGGTGCACCTATCACGCAGGTGTTAAATTGGGAATGTTTGCCGATTGATAAAAACATTTTGGTGGGCGCACAACTGTTGAACGACAAAACGGGCGACATAGGATTGACAGGCATAAATGGGCAATTTGCCTACAAAATGGCATTAAGTCGCATGGATAACGAGTTTTTGAGCATTGGATTGAGTGCTGGAATTCAATATTTTCATGCCAATCTTGCCGCTATTGCAGCTGCCGAAAACATCGTTGTTGACAATAAAAGACAATTGATACCTGACTTGAACATCGGTATTTATTATCACCACGACAAGGAATTTTATGTCGGTCTGTCAGCACCCCAACTATTGGGCAATCGGATTTTTTTGAATAATTCAGAAAACCAACCTGTATCTATTCAAAGACCGCGAGAGATTTGTGCAGTGGGCGGTATGTATTTCGATGCCCCTTTTTTCGGCAACGACGGTGCATATTTAGAACCGTCTGTGTGGCTGCGTTATCTGCCAAATTACAAACAATTTAGTTTTGATGCCCATTTACGCGCCAAAATCAGTGCGTCCTTTTGGGTCGGTGCGGGATACAATTTAGGTGCAAACACAATTAATATTGAAACAGGTTCGATTTTGAGCGAGTCCATTGGTTTAGATGGGGGTCAATTGAAAATTGGTTTAGGCGGCGGCATTCCTTTGGGTTTTAATGGTAAAGGTTTGGGCGCCATTGGCGAAGTGCATGTGTCTTACTCGTGGGGTGGGCGGTGATGAGAAATACTGAGGGGTAGGTTTTTAGTTCAGCATTTATAATACTATATCTTAAAAGTTGCGTAATTCTAAATCGCTGGAAATCAATAAATAACAACATTTACGAAATTTTAAAAATTTCGTAAATGTGCATTTTCAAAACTAAATAAAATCAAAATTTGCAAAAAAAAGCATTAAAAAATGAAGCAAAATGAACACCACCTATTGAAGTTTAATAGCGATAATTTCTTATTCCGTTGGGTTATATTCATTCAAAAAAATAAAAAAATGAAAACGCTTATCTATTTATTCAGTCTGCTTCTCGTTGGTTTAAACAGTTTGCAAGCGCAAACAAACGATACAACGATACCGCCTATAAACAGCAATCCAAATGCTAAATCCGTGGCTGTGGGCAATGCCATTCAACAGTTTAAAACGAGCGATTTTATGGTGCGTTTCAGTGATTTTAAAAATCAAATGGAAACGGATGCACGCGACTTTTTTGCAAGACAAAATGCGTACAGTGTCAAAGATGTGCGGCGTGTGCAAATGGCGTATGACAAAACGGGGGCAAGGTTTAATCAAATCATGCTCGAAATCAAACAGGATTTTATGGATAAAGAGAAGGTGAAGATGATTAATAAGTTTCCTGATATGTATTCCAATGGTTTGAAAGGAAAAATTGACGGCTTGGAAGATTTTTATAAAGCCAATTTTCAACAAACATTGGCGGATGTGACTGAAAAAGACGGCAGTGCTTTGCTCTTGGTTTTGGTGGATTTGATAAAAACAGCGGGTGAGTTGTCGCAATATTTCAAAAATGCAAAATTTGAGAAGCAATATATGAATGACCAATATATTCAACAAAACTTGGTCGCACCGAATAAGCTGCCGTCTTGGATGGAGTTGGGCAGCACGACAACGCTGCGAACAGATGTGAAAATGCACCCTTCTCGGGATGGTAGTTCAAATAATAATAATCAGAACAACGGTGACAATAATAACGGAGAAACGAAGAATGGTGATAATAACAACGGAAATAATGGCGAAAACAATGATAATGGTGACAAAAGAATACCCAAACCGACAGAAGAAGTGCAAAATGAAAAAGGTGAAGTACCACTTGACAATACGACAGAAAACAATACTGAATTTGGAGTTGAAGGCAAATCAACATTGAAAAAACCTAATAATCCGAAGAATATTAAGCAAAAACCTGTTCCAAATCGGTCAAATACTGAGGGGGTGAAAAAGGTGATAAAGCAAGGCAATGTGCCACAATAACATAACGCACTTTGTCATTGCGAGGAACGAAGTAATCTGTTTAATGGACGCAGAAAGTCCAATAATCAAGCTGCTGCTAAATACAAAAGATTGCTTCGTACCTCGCAATGACAAAAGGAGTATCACTCAAAAAACCTTTCATAATGCTGTTCAAATATCTAAAACAAGGATTCATAATAGCTATTGTCTTGTTTTTTCACGACGTAGCAAAAGCTCAATATGGAACTGGCTTGGCGAACGATGATGTGGGCTACGATACGACGAGTACGGTGTTATTGCCGAGCAGCAAAGCCGATTTGCCGCGCAACATTGATTTAAAACCGTATTGTCCGATGCCTGGGAATCAAGGACGTATTTCCTCGTGCGTAGGTTGGTCGGTGGGTTATGGTTTGATGACGATAGAAAAAGCGATTCAAAACAAGGAGACAGACACGAAAAGAATAACAGATGAAGCCTTTTCGGCAATGTTTGTTTACAATCAAATTAGGAGTAGCGAAAGTAATTGTCAATCGCTGACGAATATGACGGAAGCGTTGGAATTGCTGAAAACAAGAGGGAATTGTTTTGCCAAAGAGTTTGATTTTAAAGTGGAAGATTGTTACGTCAGACCTGAAAACAACTTAAAAGACAGGGCAAAAGGCAATATTATTGCTGATTTTAGCCGTCTTTTTGATAAAAATACTGAGGGGGGTGCAAAAGTGGATTTGATACGCAAACTGTTGGTACAAAGGAAACCCGTAGCAATAGGTTTGAAAATTAACGACCAATTTATGTCGCTGCGTGAAGCCGATTATTGGAATCCGAGCTTAGGAAAAGAGCCTGTTCAAGGTCATGCGTTGGTGGTTGTGGGTTATGACGACGATGCAGGATGTTTTACGTTGCTGAATAGTTGGGGCAAAGTGTGGGGGCGAGAAGGGTTTATAAAAATCAAATACCGAGATATGGGTGAGTATTGTCGCTATGCTTTTGTGATTTATTTGGACAAAAATGGTACGGCTGCTGAACCGCTTGTGGTGACAGAAACGGGGTTTGAAAAGACAAATACTCGACCGAGTTTGGCACGTTCAAAGACACCTGAAATGCCTCAAAAAGTCATAGTTTCAAGCCAAAATTCGCCTAAAATGACTCAAAATCTCTTGTCAAAGGTAGAAGGTAAAGAAATAAAAAAAGAAGAAAGTATAGGTGTTCAAACGCCACGTGAATTGATAGAACTGTCAGGCAGTTTCGCCCTCAATTACGTTACAAATCGCTGGACGGATAACCGAGAACCGATTTTTGAAGCCATTGGGGTGGAACAAATAGGGGAACATTATGCGGTTCTGAAAAAAGATTGGCGGGTCGGGGATGCGTTTCAGTTGTCTTTGACCTCTGCATTAAGCGGCGCATACATCTATATATTCAGCGTGAATCCACGTAACGAAGTGAAAATTTTGTTTCCACGAAATGAGGAATTTGGGCGGCAATACAAAGGCTTTCATGAATCGCCATTGATGATGTTGGACGGGGCGCATATTGTTTTACCGAATCCAAATAAGGTGATGAAAGTGGATTATGCGGGTACAGATAGGGTGTGTATATTGTTTTCGACAAGAAAAATATGGGGTTTTCAGAAGTTTTGTCAAAAAGTGCAAAAATGGAACGGCGATTTTGATGCGTATTTTCACAAACTGTTGGGCGATATTATGATACCGACAGTGGATACTAATTTTTCATTGAATCAAGTCGCTTTTTCAACGGCTACAAGGAGTGAAGGGGCGATTGTGCCGATTATTATTGAATTTCATTCGCAATAGCGGGATAATAAGTATAATAGACAAAGAGGCAACAAAAATATCATACTCTAATTCCGAAGGAATTAAATACGAATAACCGTAGATGAAATCTACGGAATAAACAACGAATAACCTCACAATTCCGAAGGAATTGAATAGAAAAATTGCCGATAAGTAATTGACATTCAACTCTTTCAGAGTTGGGAGATAGCTTTTAGCACGTCCGTAGATTTCATCTACGGTTATTCGTATTCAATTCCTCTGGAATTAGGGTACATTATTTTTTATTATGTCCTAAATCAAATGAAACAATTCAAATTTCAAAAACATGAAAAATATAATCACCTGTCTTGCAATATCTTATGCGCCCATCATCTTGGCGCAACAACTGAACAAAAATGCAGAACGCATCATAGGCGGCTCTGAAAACGAAGTGATTTATCAAGCGATACAAGCCTTGAA
Organism: Saprospiraceae bacterium; assembly: GCA_043772905.1. Lineage (GTDB taxonomy): Bacteria > Bacteroidota > Bacteroidia > Chitinophagales > Saprospiraceae > JAAFJT01. Next base: position 9,624 of record JAYVFS010000137.1, read on the forward strand.
TGGCAATGTGTATGCGGTTGGTGAAACCTTTTCGCAGACGAAAGGCGGTTCAGATGGGTATTTAATCATCTTAAACCCGTTTGGTCAAGAGGTGAAAGAATGCCGTTTTGGTGGTGACGATGATGATAAATTGGAATCTATTGCTGCGTTACCAAACGGTAATTTTGTGTTAGTTGGTAGTACAAGAAGTAAAGGTAACGGCAAAGCAGATGCTTGGGTTTTGTATGTGGACGATAAAGGGAAGGTGTTGAATGAAAAAACCTACGGAACGGCGGGCGACGATGCGTTTAATGTGGTGGTGGCAAACGAAGATGGAAGCGTTTTTTTTGCAGGTTATCAAAATGACCAAAAACAATCAGATGTGTGGGTGGTCAAAGAAGCGGATGAGAAAAAAGTGTTTGACAAGTTGTTTACCATTGGTCGGCATGTCAAAAATATCAAAAGTGGGGTTGGAGATACTGAGGGGGGGCTTGTTTTAGTCGGCGATACTAAAAAAACGGAATTGGTAAAAGGTGATGATATTTGGCTGTTTAAGATGGATAAAATAGGAAATGTAACGAATATCAACAAACGTTATGGCGAAGCCAATACTTACGAAGAAGCGGCGCAAATCATCAAAACATCGGACGGGGGCTATGCGATTGTAGGCAGAACAGACAATACACGTGGCAAAAAAATGAATGCTTGGCTGCTGAAACTCGATGTGGGTGGCAATCAGCAGTGGCAGGAAAACTATGGCGGTGCAGACTTTGATTATGGCACGTCGTTGGTGCAAACAGCGAATGAACAATACATTTTAGTCGGTTCGACGCTCTCTCATGCGCCTGATGCACGGACACGACAAATTTATATTGTAAGGACGGATGAAAGTGGAAAGATGTTGCGAGAAGCGAACGACGGCGGTAAACAAGACGATGACGGCAGTTATATTGTCAATTTGTACGATGGTTCGTATGGTTTATTTTCAAGTACAACGGGGCTTTTGAAAGGGAAAGGCGGCAAAGACGTGTTGTATTATTCTTTTAAAACGAATGAAGACAATGGATTTGAACAAACACCGCTGACTGAAAATACGTTCCAATATCGAGATTGGAAAATAAACGGGGGCGATTTTTTGGAAACAAATCAACAAACGTTTCTAAGTGTGGACATCAAAAACACAACGCCTTTTGTCATCAAAAATGTTCAATTGCAGTTGAAAAGTCCGGTGCCTGAAATCGTTGTGTCGCCAATCAGTTATTTGGGTTTTATGAAAAAAAATGAGACTCGACGGGTGATTATTCCTATCCGTTCAATGGTCGGACTGCTTGAAAATCAATACATTATAGAAGCACAGGTATTGGTTAACAATAAAGTATTTTCAACATTCAATAAAGCCATTACAGTCAGAAAGGGGATGTCCAAAACGGTTTATATACGCCCGATGGCGAATGTGGCGAGTGATACCGCCTTGACATTTGTTTTGGAAAACCCCACAACACAACCGACTAAAAATCTGCGTGTGGCTTTTGAATTACCACCCGATTTAAGAGCAACAAACTTGTCTTTTTTTGATAGATTGACACCGATTCCTGCGGGGAAATCAAGGGAAATAACGCTTCAATTGATGTCGAATACTGAGGGGGGGGCTTTGAAGACAAAAGTGACGGCGGTACTGCTCGAAGAGGACATTTTAAGGGATAAAGTGGCGTTTGATATTCAACCAAAAAGGAATCAAAATGTGGGAACACAAATCACTTGGCACGCCCCAGATGAATATCGGACGAATATCCAAAATGTCGTGACCAATAAGCCCGAATTTGAGATTGAATTGAATGTTGATGCATATGAACCTTTGCAACGTGACCAATTTACCGTTTTTGTGGACGAAAAGCCTATAAATGGCAGCAAAATGGACATTGCCGATTTGTCGCCACCTACCGCACATGAGCAAATTTATCGACAAACATACAGCACGAAACTGTCTTTTAATGCCGCAAAACTCTATCAAGTGCGGGTAGAATTAACGACAAACAAAGGCATTATAAGAAGCAATACGATGATTATTCGTTACGATCCAGAAAGACCCAATCTGCACATTTTGAGCATCGGCACGACAAATAAAGATTTGAAATACACCGCAAAAGATGCGAAAGATTTTGCATCAATATTGGCAAATCAATCAAGAGGCTTGTTCAAACAGGTTTTTACAACGGCACTCATAGATTCGACGTTGACAACTGAACGGGGCATTCGGAAAGCTTTTAAAAATGTGAAGGATAATTATGAAAATCCGAACGCTGAAAACCGCATTTTCAGCAAAGATTATTTGGTTGTCTTCATTTCGAGTCATGGCAAAACGAGCGAGGACAAACGATTTAAACTTTTACCTTCTGATTATAATCCGTCTGATGGCGATGATTTTGCCATTGATTATCAAGATGTTGCGTTGAGTTCATTGGAAAAAGTGAAGTGTCATAAATTGATTTTCATTGATGCGTGTCACAGTGGCGCAGCGAAAGGCGCGAAGGAAACGGTTGATGCTGAATCGCTGATGAAATTGAGCCGCGCGGCAATTGGCACAACCACAATTACGTCTTGCCGCAGCGACGAACAGTCGTATGAAGACTATGATTGGCAAAATGGGGCGTTTACGGAAGCCTTGATTGAGGCGTTTACCAATAAAAAATGCACCGATGAAAACGGTGCATTTAGTAGCGATGTTAACAGTGATCGCAGAATTACGATTCATGAAGTTTTTAATTTTATCAAGCGGCGTGTGCCAATTTTGGTCAAAAACCAGAAAATTGGACGTGTTACAGAACAAAATCCTGTTTTAAATGAGCAGGATTTGGATATGGATGTGCCGATTGTTTCGTATTGAAAATTCACATGCTAACCTCCGCTAACGTCGGCAGGGTTGATGTTCGACGTAAAGTTACGGCGAAAAAATCAGCCACAAACAAACATAACGGTAATTACATGCCTCAAAACATCAATTTAGTTTGACCAATATTCATCCGAAAACCGCCGCCGAAAAAGAGGGTTCGTTGGTTGCGTGT
>JAYVFS010000138.1:0-12633 GCA_043772905.1 Saprospiraceae bacterium
ACGATATTGAACTGAAAAGAGATGCCCATACGCCCGCGATACTGAGGGGGGGCTATTTCTGAAATATACACAGGCGCAACGACAGAAGATGCGCCAATACTCAAACCACCAATGAAACGGAAAATCATAAACATATTGACATCTGTGGCAAGTGCTGCACCCAATGCAGAGACAAAAAACAAGATGCCAATCCACAACAAAGTGGCTCTGCGTCCGAATTTATCGGCTGGAATACCGCCAAAGGCTGCGCCAAAGATGGTGCCGTACAAAGCCGTGCCGACAGCAAAGCCTAATTTGATGTCGCTCAAGTTCCAAAGAGCTTGAATGTCTTTTTCTGCGCCCGAAATAACGGCTGTGTCTAAACCGAAAAGGAAACCGCCGAGTCCGACGGTGATAGACCATAAGATAAGTTTATTATTCATCTTTAATTGCTGATTGTTTAGTTAATGATTCGTTTTGTGATGTGTCTTTTATGTCGAGTAAAGTTGATAAAAAAAGGGAACAAATTGCTCCCTTCTTCTTGTTTTTTTATGTTAACGACTATTGCCTTAAAAACTTCTCTTCATCCTCACCGATTTTGATGAGATATATACCCCTCGGTAGATGCGAAATATCCATTTGTGCTTTGGTTTTTCCTTGCAATACACGTTGCCCAAGCATATTAAAGACGACGAAAGTCTGCACGACCTTATTCTTTGCTGTCGTATCTGCGATTTCAATGCCTCTAAGATACAATAGACTATCCTTTACAATTTTAGGATAGACCTTCAACTGGCTAGTGTCGTCTTTTGATACTGAAATAATTTTTAACAACTTTGCTCTACCTGTTCTGTCAACTGCACGAACACGATAATAATTGAGCGGCAAAGGCGTACGGTCTATATAATCATAGTACGATGATTTGCCATTAGCGACAACAAAACCGAGAACATCCCAATTCCCTTCCAATGTCTCACGTCTTTCAAATAGATAGCTTGTATAGCCTTTCTCGTCTCCTGTTTCCAAAGATAAAGTGACTTGTTGCATGGTTTTACTGTAAAAACCAGTGAAATCTAATAATTCAAGAGCGTCAACAGGTGGCTGACCATCTGTCAAAATGTCTTTATTTACTTTCTTTAGCCCTTGTTGCGCTTGAAGAGAAGGCGAAAGGAAGGCGAAAATAAACAGCCCCAAGGTCAGGAAGTGGCTGGTGTTTTTATTGAATTGCATTTATATCATTGTTTAAACAGTAAAAATCTCGTCCTAAAGTCAAGCCGTAAAAATAGCACTTTTGTTTATACATTTTTTATCTATCCCTACACTGTTTAAGAATCTATCTTTTTTAAAAACAACCTTTTACTACCTTTGTTACACACATTAAACTCATTGACAATTATGAAAGACAACGAAAATGACTATTACAGCGATGTTATACTCATCGGCACAGGCATTATGAGCGCAACATTAGGCACATTTCTAAAAAAACTGGAGCCAGACTGGACAATGCGCATCTTTGAACGCATGGACAGAGTCGCTATGGAAGCGTCGGAAGCGTGGAACAATGCGGGGACAGGACATTCTGCCTTCTGTGAACTCAATTATACACCTGAAAATACTGAGGGGGGTATCAATATCAACAAAGCGGTGAAGATTGCGGAGTCTTTTGAAGTGTCCAAAGAGTTTTGGGCAACTTTGGTGAAGCAAGAAATCATTGAAAAACCTGAAGATATTATTAGGCAGATACCGCATATTAGTTTTGTTTGGGGTAAAGAAGATTGTGATTTTTTGTTGAAACGCTATGCGACGATGCGGTTGAATGTTTTGTTTAGCGATATGCAGTATTCTGACAATATGGCGGAGTTGGAGAAATGGATGCCTTTGGTGATGGAAGGTCGTGATAAATCTGAACCTGTGGCAGGTACACGCATGGACATGGGTACAGATGTGAATTTCGGCACGTTATCGCGCTCTTTGATAAGCTATTTGGAACGTGGCGAGACCGTTGAAGTGAATTTACACCATGAAGTGGAGGACATCAAACGCCGTTTTGACGGTCTTTGGGAGTTGTCTGTAAAGAATTTAGATACAGGCGATATGTCTTATTATACCACAAAGTTTGTTTTCATTGGTGCGGGCGGTGGTTCATTGCCTTTGCTTGAAAAATCGGACATTCCTGAAGGACACGGCTACGGCGGTTTCCCCATCAGTGGTCAATGGTTGGTGTGTAACAAGCCCGAAATCATAGCACAGCACCATGCAAAGGTTTATGGTAAAGCAAAAGTTGGTTCGCCGCCCATGTCTGTGCCACATCTCGATGCCCGTATGATTGATGGACAGCCGGCTTTGTTGTTTGGTCCTTTTGCGGGTTTCTCGACCAAGTTTTTGAAACATGGTTCATTCCTCGATTTACCGCTTTCGATTAAATGGGGGAATATTTTGCCGTTGTTTTTTGCAGGTGCGCGCAATTTGCCGCTGACAAAATACCTTGTTGAGCAAGTCGCACAGTCCGACGAAGACCGTTTTAAAGCATTATTAGAGTATTTTCCCAATGCTGAAATAGAAGATTGGACGCTGCAACAAGCAGGACAACGGGTTCAAGTCATCAAAAAAGATGAAAAAGAAGGCGGCATTTTGGAATTTGGGACAGAGGTTGTTTATGCACACGATGGTTCGTTGGCGACGCTGTTGGGCGCATCTCCTGGGGCTTCTACGTCGGTTTCTATCATGCTCGATGTGTTGTCAAAATGTTTTCCCGAAGCCATGGCGACCACAAAATGGCAGAAGAAATTGACGAAATTGATTCCGTCTTATGGTCAATCTCTTGCAAAAGACCCTGAATTATGCCGGAAAACGAGGGCGCGGACGAGTGAAATACTGAAATTAGGTTAAATTTGCAGTTCTGTTTAGGGCGTTTAACACCGTAATAGGAAAATAATAATATGGTTTTTTTCTTAAACACATAGACTCATAGTTCACATAGAATTGTATGCAATTAATTGACTTTCAATTTTTTATAAAACAAACTATGTGAACTATGAGTCTATGTGTTAACAAACAAAAATCCATGTTATTCTTGACCCGTTACATAAACAAAGTCATTTTGCATAAAGGAATAGTCATAAAATCAACAGGCAGTTGGTACAATGTGCGTCGTCAAGACGACCCCTCAGTAACAGTCGTTTGTCGTATGGTCGGCAAATTCAGATTGAACAATATGATATTGACCAATCCTGTTGCCGTAGGCGATGAAGTGGAGTTTAAATTAGAAGGTGCGGTCAATGGCATGATTCAAAAGATATTGCCACGTCGCAATTATGTGGCGCGACAGTCCTCACACCGCAAGCACGAAGTCCATTTGTTGGCATCGAATATAGACCAAGCGATTTTGTTTACGACAATGGTTGAACCCAGTGTAAAAATAGGCTTCATTGACCGTTTTTTGTTGATGAACGAACCGCAAGACGTACCAACCGTCATCGTTTTTAACAAAAGTGATTTGTACAATGAAGACGATTGGGCGTATTTTGAAGAATTGAAAGACACTTACGAAAAAATCGGCTACACTGTCCTTGCAACCTCTGCTACTGAGGGGGTCGGCATAGATGCTTTGCGAGATGTTTTAAAGGATAAAACCTCGCTCGTCGGTGGTCAATCAGGTGTCGGCAAGTCATCCGCCGTCAATGCGATTCAGCCACACATGAATCTTTTGACAGGCGACATCTCTGATTATTCAGGAAAAGGACAACACACAACGACTTTTGCAGAAATGCACCCGCTTGACTTCGGCGGCTACCTCATTGATACGCCTGGCATTAAGACATTGTCTTTCAATAACTTACAACCTTTCGATGTGGTACACAATTTCAAAGAGTTTTTTGCTTTGTCAGCAGGTTGCAAATTTGGTGGCTCGTGTACGCACCGCAATGAACCTGCTTGTGCGGTGAAAGCTGCCTTGGAAGCGGACGAAGTGAGTGCGTCTCGCTACGATAATTATGTACAGATTTTGGAAGAAGTGGAGGCGACGAAGTATTGGCAGCGAGATAAAGATGTTTGAAGTATGAATTTCATATTCATATTTCGTCATTTTTTGTATTTTTGTAAAAATTTTAACAATGACTTTTGCTGATTTTTATGACGCTTTAGATGCAGAATTAGATGCCTTGATTGCCGAGAATCCTCAAGATATTCGGTTACACAAAGGCGATGAATCAACACGTAAATCTTTTGCCTTTTTGATTTGGTTTATAAAATTCTATGGGAAACGTCCTATTTACAACCTCAATATAACGGAAGGTGACGACGACACTTCTTGTGATATTATATTTTCATCGCCTGACAACGTTGGAAAAAAGATATTTTATGTTGTTCAAGCAAAATGGAAATCAAAGAAAAATTGTACTGAAAAATTAGATTCTACGGCTTTTAAATCCACCTTAGATGATTTTAAATTGGTGTATTCAGGTCAAAAAAAGTTTTCAAGTAAAAACGAAAATTTTAACCGACAGTACGAGAACTTAAAACAGCATCTTACTGAAAATCAATACGTTAAGTTCGTTTATCTGACACTATGCCAAACCAACCCCTCAGTATCGGAGAATGTAGAACTGTTTAAAAAACAATATGCTGATATTGAAATCATAGATATAGAGCGTTTGAGAAGGGATTTTATCGAGGCACGTTACAAGCAAATTAAACCTCAAAATCCTTTGGAATATGATTACAATCCTGAAGTAGAAACGATTACATTACCTATCGAGCAATTAGATATAGAGAAAAATTTCTTACGTGTTGATGCGCCTTATATTTCCTATACTTTTTTGATTCGCCCTAAAACTGTCTATGAATTATTTGAAAAATATGGTTTCAAATTATTTTTCAGCAATATTCGGAATCCACTGATTGCCTCTGAATACAATCGACAAATTGAGCAAACCATGCTTGATGCGCCCGATTTTTTTTGGTATTACAATAATGGCATCACAGCGATTACACGTGATTTACCCCGTCGTATCAATGCCACCGCACAACAAATCGAGATAACAGGCTTTCAAATAATCAATGGCGCACAAACGGTTTATTCGGTTTATAAAGCCTATCGCGATGCCAAAAATGGTAAACGAGATACGATTAACAATGCTTTATTACAACTGCGTATTGTTAAAAGCGTCAACAAAGAATTTGACTTAGACATAACCCGTTATACAAATCAACAAAACCCAACAGAACCTCGTGATTTTTGGGCAAATGAACCTGTACAGGTTAGATTACAAAACGAGTCTTTTGAAACGAATTATTGGTATTCAATAAGGCGGGGAGAATTTAGACACGTGCCAAAACATGTAAAAGCTGTATCGAATATAGATTTTATCCAAACTTATTTCAAATTTATAAACAAAACACCAACAGTTGGGACTGAACTTTGGCTTTCCGAAAAAAATGATAGAAAGGACTTAGCTAAAGGTGAATATGAAAGGCATTTTAATGAAAATACAAAATTTGAAGATTTATTAGTGGCTTATCGCCTTGAAGAAGAAATAAATTCATTGTTTATTCTCATAAAAGAAGATGCACAAAGTGCTAATAATGCTGAATTCAAACATTTGAAACAACAAAAGCGCACGCTCTTGTTCGATTTGAATGTAATCTTGTTCAAAGTCTTTGACAAACATCTGAATCAACGTGTTTTAGATAAAATCAAAAGAAATAGTGAATTTATTTTCAAAACCATTGTGTTTATTCTTCAAACACGTCAAGTTTTTTCAATTAAAAATTTTGAAAAAATAATACAAGAGCAAAAAACAAAGGTGTCGGAACAAGATATCGAGAAGATTGATTGGAAAATCTATTTCGGCATTAACCCTAAATAAATACGTATGCTCCCAGAAATTCCAACCGTCACCGCTTATACAACACAAGGCAAAGCCTTAGTCTCCGCTTTGCGTGGTTTACTACGTGGCGTTCATCTTTGGAAAGGAAAAACATGGCAAACACCCCCTCAGTATTTTCACGAAGACCCACGCCTTTTTACTAAAAGCGATTTATTGTTTTTTGCGTATAAATACTATTTCCGTCCGACACTTGAAAGCGACGAAAAAGAAGCGGTTGAACACTTTTTCGAAGCAAATCCACCTGTTTTTACAACAAAAGAGCATATTATAAACGAAGTCACACTCACCGCAGCAGGTGATTTGATGCCTTATGAATGGATTCAAAAACGCTTTTGTCCAAACCTTTGGGATGATATTGCCGATGATTTTTTCAGTTCAGATTTGACATTTGCCAATTTGGAAACGCCTTTGGATATTACAAAACCCGCATCCCTTGTACCCGAAGTTATGTTATCAGACATGAACTTTAATGCTGATGAAGAGATGTTTGAACTGTTTCAAGCGACAAGCGACAAAGAACAGGCGACAAAAGGCAGACAAGGCGCAGGCGACAGAGGTTTTGATATTTTATCAACTGCCAATAATCACTCGCTCGATATGGGTGAAGATGGGATTAATAAAACAATTGAGTATTTAGAAGATAAAAAAATTGCGTTTACAGGCACGGCACGAACGGCAGAAGAACGGTTAAACTTTCCAATTATTGAAAAAAATGGGATAAAAATAGCTTTTGTTGCTTATACATTTTCCATGAATCAACACACCAACCCTGTTGATAAACCTTTCTTAGTCAATCACTTAGAAGTTAATCAGCCTGATATTGATTTGTCTGTTTTGAAAAACGACGTGGCGTTGGCAAAAGAACGGGGTGCAGAATTCGTCATTTTAAGTTTGCATTTCAGCAATGCTTATCAAGCCTATCCGAATGCACATATTGTCCGAAATGCACAACGTATTTTTGATGAATGTGGCGTTGATATTATCCTCGGCGGTCATGCCCACAATATACAACCGATGGCACGTTATGATTTTACGTGTCCGTTTACTCAAAAATCGAAGGCGGGTTTGGTCTTATTTGCATTCAGCGATTTCATTGCTTACGATATTTTCAATGGTTGCCATTTATCTGTTTATTTGAAGTTAAAAATCAGTAAAAATACTGAGGGGGGGGTATTTCTGTCAAATGTTGAAGCTGTTCCTGTTTATGTATGTGGTGTTTATCACAATAAAAATAGACGTGATTTACGGCTTTTAGATGCTAAAAAATGGTTGTTTAATATCAAAAAAGGTGCAAAACCTGATTTTATGACCGATTGGAATGTCAAAGAATTAACCGCTTTGATGGCGTTTTATGAGGGATATTTTGGTAAAAACTTAACGTGATACAAGGAGGACATATCACAACATTTGGAAAAGCAAACCACTATTTCTATTTTTGGCATTTCATCAAAAAGCATATCTATGAAACACGCTATTGCTTACAATCTGACTGAATTTAGCAAAGATTTATACCTGCCTTCTGCCTATATTGTCTCGATTGATTCAACGCAAGACATTTGTTTTATCCAAAAAAAAGCGACAGAACAGAATGTGTTGGCGTATAAATTGGCGGTGACACCAACGGTTAAAAAACTGTTGAATCTCATCGCCTTGCTCTCTCCTAAGTCATTGGAAATCAAATACAATGCTCATGCAAAAAAGATTACCCCCCTCAGTAATTTGCTCGCAGATACCGCTATTTCTGGTAAAATCAACACGTATATACATCGGCATTTAGGCGATTTTTTGCAAACTATTGTTCAAGAAGAATTGCCCATTTGTCTGAATATAGAAACAAAACCAATGGCGCACATGACGCAATTGGAAACCACGACTACGTCCTTAGAACCGAAAATATATTTTGAAAAATCGGCAGAAGGTTTGACTTATCGTTTGCTTTTAGCTGAAAATGGACAGACTTCACGCGTTCAAGACAAACACTGCATTTTGGTTTGCAATGACCCTGCGTGGATTGTGCGTGAAGGGCAATTGCAGCATGTCGAGAGCATCAATAGTGCTCGGTTGAAGCCGTTTTTCACAAAAGAATCCGTACTAGTGCCAACAAAAAATGTGAAAGAATATTGTCAAAAAATCATTTTGCCGTTGGTTGAAAAAATAGATTTTGAGCATGAAGGCTTTGATATCGTCCCTTATTACACCATTTTGAAGGCAGAATTGGCAATTGTTCACAATTTTATTACCCATTCTTGCGGCATTGGTTTGACTTTCGATTATGGCAAAATGACTTTTAATTGGAAAGAATCACGTTTACATAAATCGTTTTTAGATATAAACGGCAGCGAAAGTTTAGCGATTCATCATGCCAAAAGAGACCAAACAAGTGAAAAAACATTCGTTGAACACCTATACACATTAGGATTAATCAACCAACAATCTAATTATTTTGAGCCTATTGAACTGCCCAATCCAGAAATGAGCGTTTTGATTGATTGGCTTATCACGCATCAAGAAGCACTACAATATCATGATTTTACGATAGCTGCGCCTGTTATTGACAACAAACCCATTGCTTTGGTGCGCCCGATTTTGTCGAATATGACGACAACTCAACAAAATGATTGGTTTGACTTGAAAGGAGAGGTCATTGTCAGTGCTTTCGTTTTTCCTTTTGGGCGATTGATACCGTATATCCGCGCCAATAATCCTTATTTCGAGTTGCCCGATGGCACTTATTTTATCATTCCTGCCGAATGGTTTGAAAAATTTCGAGGCATGGCACTCATGGGCAAAATGCACCAACACACCATTCGGATTTCACGCAGTCAAGCCCCTGCCCTTTTACCAAAAGATGTTTTTTCGATAACAGAAAATCCAAAAGAAGACATCGTTTGGACACCCCCTCAGTATCTGAAAGCAGAATTGCGCCCTTATCAAGTCGAAGGTGTAAAATGGTTGCTGGGTCATTATCGCGACAATTTAGGTGCGTGTTTGGCTGACGATATGGGTTTGGGTAAAACGTTGCAGACCATCGCTGCCTTACTGTATGCCAAAGAAAACAAAAAAAATACAATTGTACAAACGGCTGGTATTCAAACAGATATGTTTGACACCACGCCCAATGAGTCGTTTTTAGAACCTTTGCAAGCCCTCATTATTTTGCCCGCTTCGTTGGTTTATAATTGGGAATCGGAATGGCGGAAGTTTGCGCCGATTGTTCATCTTTATCTACATATCGGTCCAAAACGCCATAAAGATATCCGTTTGATTCTACGCAACGATGTCGTTATAACGACTTACCAAACGGTCAGTAAAGACATTGAACTGCTTGAAAAAATGGATTGGGAATACATCGTTTTGGACGAAAGTCAATACATAAAAAATAAAAGCAGCGACACTTTCAAGGCGGTCAATCGCTTGAAAGCTGCCCATAAAATATCGCTCAGTGGCACGCCTATTGAAAATTCACTCGCCGACCTTTGGGCGCAAATGGAATTTATCAACCCTGGGCTGCTGAATAGTTTTGCCAATTTTGACCAAATTTTCATCAAACCCATTGAACGGGAACAAGACGAGGAGCAAAAAGAGCGATTGCGCGAACTGGTCAAGCCGTATTTGTTGCGCCGAACGAAACAAGAAGTCGCAAAGGATTTGCCCGAAGTCATACGCCAAATTGTGTATTCAGACATGGAATCAGAGCAGAAAAAAGTATATGAAAAGGAGAAATCAGCCGTTAGAAATTTGTTATTGAGCAGTGAAACGACTCAAAAATCTATGTTTGAATACAGGGCTATTGTCATTCAATCCATCACTAAATTGCGGCAATTAGCCATTCATCCAAAATTGGTTTTGCCTGACTATAAAGGTGGCAGTGCCAAATTCAATGATGCCATAGCGAAATGGGACGAAGTGAGACGTTCAGACCATAAGATGTTGATATTCAGCACTTTCGTTGAAAATTTAAAGCTTTATCGCAAGCATTTTGATTCGCAAAAAGCATCTTATTCATGGTTAATCGGTGAGACGACGTTAAAAGAGCGCAATCAAGAAGTTTTGGATTTTGGAAAAAAAGAGGACATTCAGACGTTTTTAATTTCTTTGAAAGCAGGCGGCACAGGACTCAATCTCACAGCGGCAGATTATGTTTTTATACTCGACCCATGGTGGAACCCCTCAGTAGAAGAACAGGCGATTGCTCGGGCGCATCGAATCGGGCAGGCCAAAACGGTCATGGCTTTGAAATTCATTACACGCGATACGATTGAAGAAAAAATCCTTCAACTTCAAGAGCGAAAGAAACAATTGGTGGCGGATATACTCGATTTTGAGACGATGCCCAATCTCATGAGAGAGGATTTGGCGTTTTTATTAAGTTAAAAACGCATTGTCAAAAATCAAACAAGCCGCATCCTTTTTGTCCAAATATGAACGCCCAAAAGTGTTACAAATAAAGTCGTCAAAGGGTTGATACCAACGATATTAAACACTGCAGCAACGATTAAAAACACCGTTGCGAAGTGTCCAAAATAACCTGTTTTTGTTTCAAAATTTTTAAAAAACAGACCCCTCAGTATAGCAGCCACAAAAAGCGTGAAAAGCATTATCCATTGACTGTCAATACTTTGCATTGTGTTACTCAATAAGAAAATGCTCAAAACCGTTGCCAAACCGATATACAACCACCGATAAAAAGCATTAAAATCTGGCGCACAGTCAAAGCCATTTGTCGGCGCAGAACTACCTGCAATGATGCGCCGATTGTAGGTAATGATTTGATACAAACCAAAAATAACCGCCCGAAAAGGCGCAAAACGGAAAAGTGGTTTGAAGAACGGCATCTGTTCACCGATAATAAAAAACAAAGCTTCTTTGCCATAAAGCGTTTCGCCAGTTTCCGTATCAAACAATGGAATCTCATGGCGGGCGCGGTTGCTGTCAATTTTCTCTAAAATGGCTTTGGGCGCTTTGCTGAAACCAACTCTGTTTTCTAAAGGCAACCAACCGAGTTGAACAAACCCCTCAGTATAAGCCTTACACAAAGGACAAACGTCGTCGTAAATGATGATTTTATGCGCTAAAGTCTTCATATCCTTATCTTTTTTATGATTGAACGATACAAAGTTAAGGGTTATTATTTTAACTTTCAATTATTATTGAAAGTTCAGAAATTTATTTTACTTGGAAATACTGGAATGAATCTAAAAATACTGAGGGGGTGTTTTTATCCAATGTAGAAGCAGTTCCCGTTTATGCATGTAGCGTTTATCACAACAAAAACAAGGGTGATTTGCGACTCTGATGGCGTATTATGAGCAATTTTTCCTTAAAACATAATAAAAGAGAAGCCTTAAATGACCTTAAATGCCTTATATTCCTTAAATGATAAAGAATTTGGTTTATTTTTGAACCGTATAAGGAATATAAGGTATTTAAGGTTATTCAAGAGTTGTATTTGTTTTAAGACAATTAATTTCTATTTTTTCACAAACAAAAAATCAAACAATTATGAAAAACTTATCAAGAGATTATCTGAAAAATTTAGTCTATCAAGTTAATGGAGCTGCCATTGAAGTACACAAATCATTAGGTCCAGGATTATTAGAAAAGGTTTATCAAAAATGTATGGAACACGAACTTAAATTGAGAAACATCCCCTTTGAATCGCAACTTATCATACCAGTAAACTATAAGGGCTTAGAAGTAGAAGCTGAATTGAAGTGTGATTTATTAGTAAATAAATCATTGGTTGTTGAATTTAAAGCGGTTGAAGTAATCCCACCTATTCACGTTGCACAACTTTTGACTTATATGAAATTGTTGGAATTGCCAATGGGCTTGATGATTAACTTTAATGTAACTCACATTTTTAAAGAAGGACAAAAGACCTATATCAATTCGTTTTACGAATCATTATTATAAAAACCTTAAATGACCTTAAATACCTTATATTTCTTATACCATTCAAAGGCAAAACTATATTTTTTTATCGTTTAAGGAATATTAGGTATTTAAGGTCATTTAAGATTGCTATATATTATTCATCCTCCAATATCTCAAAAGTTTTATTTCAAAATCAAACAAGTCGCATGGTTTATAAGCATTTTTTTGACAAAAATACGCTGACATGACCTCAAAAGCCGTATTTTTGCCGCATGACAGCAACAGCTATAAAAGCAAAACAAGATATTCGCTTGTTGACAAAAGAGCAATTGATTGAAATAGTCGTAGGATATGGCGCAAAAAAGTCGCGCGGCGTACTGCTTTACAATTGGCTTTGGAAACGAGGCATTGGCTCGTTCGAGGACATGACCGACCTTTCTCCCGCCCTACGCGAACAATTATCTGCCGATTTTATCATAAAACCGATTGTTGAACACAAAATTCAACGCAGCAATGACGGTACGATTAAAGGACGTTATCGCTTGCACGACGGTCATCTGATAGAAGCGGTTTTGATTCCGCTGCCTTCCGAAAATCGCTATACGGTTTGTGTATCCACGCAAGTTGGGTGTAGTTTGACGTGTACATTTTGTGCAACAGGCAGAATGGAACGTAAACGCAATTTAGATGCGGCTGAAATTTTTGACCAAGTGGTGGCGATTAACAAACATTCGATAGAAACTTTTGGGCAACCCTTGACCAATATTGTTTATATGGGCATGGGCGAACCTTACTGTACCGTACTATTTTTCTAACTACTTGACAATGAATTACTTGTAAAAATGAATTTAATGAAGTCCTTGAATATTAGCATCCATTGTGTTTGATA
>JAYVFS010000139.1:0-12603 GCA_043772905.1 Saprospiraceae bacterium
TTAAATCATAAATTTATGCTCTTTTATTTCTCTTTTTAACCGTTTTGCCTAATATTTTACCTATATTATTATCTTATTTAATGCAAAAGTTGAGTATAATATTAGAGATTGTTGGGCTAGAAGGAGCACCTTGTGGTAATGTTCCATTTAAGCAGCATAATTGAGTTAAAATAGATGATACTTGTTTATTGTAACCAATCGTTTTAAACATAATATATACATGGCGTTCAGTAATATTTCCAAAAAAATCTTTAATATCAAGATTTAAAACCTTTTTTTGCTTTTTATGAAAACGTGCATTATCCTTAATTGATAATCCATTAACATATGCTTTAGCAGTAGGGCTGATTTTTATGTTTAATAAGATTTCGTCAAGTAACCATCTTTGGATTTCTTTTAACGTAGGCAATGGTTCATTGATAATACGTTGACCTCCTGTTTTTTTAGGAATACTAAATTCTCTATAAAATAATTCTTGACAATTAGATATTTTAAGTAACAGATCATATTCATACCCTAATAATTTGGCTAAATGTTGTTGTTCATAGATTATTGGTACATTTTTCTTAAACAGTGGCTCCGCATATTTTAGCAGTTTTTCAATTGTTTCATCAGGGTAGCCAATTGAACTTCCAACTTCTTTGTATTGCTTTTTGTATTCTTGCCAATTCATAAAAAAATGGTTGAGTGGAATATTTTTTTACTTCAAAATTATCTACCTTTTGGCTCTGCCAAAAGGTATCGGAGCGCAGCGGAGATGCGGTTCAACTATCAGAAGAACCTGCTCCTGCGGTTCTTCTGATAGTTGAACCGCTGGCTTGTAAGTAAGAAATTCTAAGATTGGCGACTCGCCAATCACTACGCTTTCGCGTATAAGGCTAAAAATTTATTCACACTCAACCTTTATTTTTTACGATGGGTAAATATATTTCAAACTTATTACTTTTTTCAATTTTATACTGTAATAAAGGTGAAATATATCTTGAAACACCTTTTCGATTTAATTCAGTATTTAGTTCGTCTAAGTATTGCTTTCCCAAAGATGTAAGTTTTAGACCACCTTTAATAAAATCTACATATTTTTTTTTCCGCAGGATTCCAAGAAATTTGGCTATCTGTGCAAAGTCATAACCCAATGCCTCAAGAAAACTCGTATTGCCATTTGAATTAATCAATTGCAAGACCAATATTATATGTTCTTTATTTTCAATCATCTTGGAAAAGGAGGATTATACTTCGATTTATAATCATACCAAAAAATTGGGAATGTATTATTTGGAGTTCGCTCCATACATACTAAACCTTCAGATTGTTTATATCCTAATCTATATTCTGGTTTTAATTTTTTCATTCTGTCTTCAACATTTTTCATCACGTTGAGTTTATTTTTTTTTTCTACGTCAAAATATTTATCTGAAATACCTCTACCAATAACGATAGAATAAAATACATTGAAACCTAGTTTAGTCAAATAATCTAGTCCATTTTGTTGAATAACAATACTAAATATTCCTATTTTATTTTTCTCTAAATGAGGGTGTAATTTCATTAAATATTCTATCGCTTCAACCGAAGTGTCTCCTGTTCCAATAAAATCATCAACTAAAATAACCATTTGATTATCTCTTAACAGAGGTAAAATTTCTGTTTTATCCAAGACAGATAAACTTACGTTTTTTAGTCCTGGAACTTTATATTTTACTGTTGTACCCTTAAATTTATATAATATAACATGAGCACTTTTATTTTTTTCTTTATCTCTTTCAGATATTAAAGGTAAAACAAATAAAGTCTGTAATTTAGAGTTCTGTTCTAAAAAGCGGTTTAAAATCTTTATAATCTCATTATTATATTTATCGCCGTCGATATGAATAAAATCTTCTAAAAGCTCAATCATTAAATCAACTTCTTCTTTCTCTAAACGAAGTAGCATATTACAAAAAAGTTTGAATTTACTAGTCTCCAATTCTTCATCGAGCTCCCAGTTCTTTTTTTCAAAAATTTCAAAAACTCTTCCAATAGTCTCAAATTCCATATATAAAATATTTTTTTGACAAATGTTCTATCTTATTCAAATTCCTATAGTTTGAGTTTTCAGTGACTATCCAAAATTAATAAACACAAAAATACATTTTTTTAAAAAATTGGACAGCATTTCCAGGAAAAACTAATGTTCAGTTTTAAGACATAGATATTGCATAATTCCTGCAGCTCCTACTTTACCTGCTTGTACAGCATCAACCACTTCCTTTCCACCATTCACCGCATCACCACCTGCAAAAACACCTTTGAGATTTGTCCCCCCCTCAGTATCAACAACGATTTTACCATATTTATGTCCTAAATGAGCATCATTAACAAGGCTCTCAAACGGCATTTGCCCAGCCGCTTTTATGACCATATCCACTTCTAAACTGAACGTTTCGCCAGTTGCAATAGGCGCACGACGACCACTGGCATCAGGTTCGCCCAATTTCATTTTTTCACAAACCAATTCCGTTACTTTACCAAGATTTCCTTTCAATTCTTTTGGAGTCGCTAAAAACACAAACTGAACGCCGTCGAGTCGTGCGATATCTACTTCAACATCTGTACACGGTTTTTCAGATTCCGTTCTTCTATAAACAATCGTCACTTCCGATGCACCGAGTCGTTTCGCTTGGGTCGCCGCATCTATAGCCGTCATACCTAAGCCGATAACCGCTACTTTATCACCAACAGCAACGGTTGAAAGCGGTTTTGTGCGGATATTGTATATAAATTCAAGCGCATTTTCAACGCCAGCCAAATTTTCACCTTCTATACTGAGGGGTCTCGCCAAGCCAACACCGATGCCTAAAAAGACCGCATCGAAGTTGTGTTGTAGCTCATTGAGGAATACATCACGCCCTAATTCCTGACCATATTCAATCGAAATGCCGCCAATAGATGTGATAAAATCCACTTCTGCTTCGCAAAATTCAGGAGTCACTTTGTAGCCCGCCACGCCATAAGTCATCAAGCCACCGCCTTTTTGTTCCTTTTCATAAATAACGACTTCAATGCCTTGACGTGCCAACGTATGAGCGCAAGCCAAACCTGCCGGACCTGCGCCAATGACCGCTACACGCCGATTTACTGAGGGGGGGCTTTTGTACAATTGCCAATGTTCAGCAATCGCTTTTTCAGTCGAATAACGTTGTAAGCGAGCGATTTCAATGGGTTTTTCACCCATTAAATTATAAACACAAGCACCCTCGCACAGTTTTTCAACAGGACATACGCGGCTGCATCCTGCACCTAAAATATTGGAATCAAATATCGTTTTGGCAGAACCTTTGACATTGTCCGTTGTGATTTGACGAATGAACATCGGTACATCTATCGAAGTCGGGCAAGACTTCATGCACGGTGCATCGTAGCAAAATATGCAGCGATTGGCTTCTACAACGGCAGCGTCGAGCGTGGCAAAAGGAGGGTGAATGTCGGCGAAGTTTGCCGCATATTCGGCTTCTGTAAGGCGATTGTTTTGAATAGGCATCTTTAATGTTTTTATATCAGACACGAATTTCACAAATTACACGAATTTAGTTCCTTTCAGGATGACAAAAAATTCGTGTAATTTGTGAAATTCGTGTCGGCGAAGTAATGACCATTTATTTGAAATCTACTACAATTCGACTAGTTTTCCATACGTTTCAGGTCGTCTATCTCTGAAAAACTGCCAGACATTGCGGACTTGGTCAATCATTTCTAAGTCAAATTCAGAGACCAATAACTCGTCATTGTCCTCTGATGCTTGTGCGAAAATCTCTCCACGTGGATTGACAAAATACGATGAACCATAAAATTTGCCCACATTCCACGGTGCTTCTGTGCCGACTCGATTGATGCAACCCATAAAATAACCGTTGGCAGCAGCATGAGCAGGTTGTTCAAGTTTCCACAAATATTGCGAAAGTCCGGCGACTGTTGCAGATGGATTATAGACGATTTCAGCCCCATTTAAGCCTAAAATCCTTGCACCATCGGGAAAATGACGGTCATAACAGATGTAAACACCGATTTTACAATACTTGGTTTGGAAAACTGGATAGCCCAAATTGCCAGGTTTGAAGAAGAATTTTTCGTAAAAACCAGAAGTTTGAGGAATGTGGTTTTTGCGATACTTGCCCAAAATCGTTCCGTCGGCATCAATCACAACAGCTGTATTGTAGAGGACACCCGATTGCTCTCTTTCATAGATTGGAACGATGATGACCATGCTGTATTTTTTGGCGAGTTCCTGCATCAAATCAGTTGTCGCATTTGGAATCGGTTGAGCTGAAGCATACCATTTAGGGTCTTGTCCGGGGCAGAAATAAGGGGTATTAAAAATCTCTTGCAAACACAAAATTTGCACACCTTGCCGCCCCGCTTCTTCGATGTATGGAATATGTTTATCGAGCATGGCTTGCATGATTTCTTCGATGGTTCCTTCGCCTTCGGTTTTAGGTAGGCTCATTTGGATTAAGCCGCTTTTGATGATTCTTGGCATGTTTATAAATTTTTGTTTTTAAAATAAAAATGAAAGCCAATGTTTTTTGAGCATTGGCTTTTTTATGAAATAGTAGCAGTTTTAATCATGTATCAAATCAAATGAGGCTGGTTTAAGACCATAAATTGGATGATTAGGTATTGTTTTTATAAAATCATTCAAAGTTTCATAGATTTTAGCTGTTATTGTGCTGTAATAACTGACTAAACAATACGAACTCATTTCTTTTAGAAGGCTTTCCCAAATATGAATCCCAGCCGTTTCGAAGGCTTCTGTATCTGAATCATTCAAAAAACCAGAATTTGGTGGATAATCCTCATCAAAAGTAGATTCATAGTTATCCGCCCACAATTGAATATCATTTTTTAAGCTTTCACTAATTGCTAATTCTGCGATATCAAGGTTTTTAACGAGATTTATACCATCGTAAAGCCAAAGCGGGCTACATCCATATTCAGGCATAATTTTTATTTTTTTCATGACTATTTATTTTAAAATGAACTTGGATTAGCACCAACGATAAATCCATTGCTGCTAATAGTTATAGCAATATTCTTTTTCTCGTCATTATAAGTAATTTGAAAAATCTCTCTTGTCAATTTTGTCCCTTGATGTCCAAGAGTTATTCCTTTTGTTGCAGCTTCAAAAATAACATGAGAAATATCTTCGATTTTTACACCTATTCGTTCAAAATCTTCTGCATGTCTGTCAATAATATGTGTTAATCCTGCTTTTTCATTACCTTTTTCAAGAAAGATTAATTTCCCATTTGTATTGTAGCCAATTTCTAAGATGTTTTCAGGATCACATTTGATTCCTATTGCTTGTAGTTCGGCTATTAAAATAGCTTTATTGGTTTCTTGTTTTCTCATCTAACTATTTGGTAATTTGTTCAAAAATAGTGATATTTTTTATGTTTTACAACAAATCCAGGGACTTGCTTAAATTTTATCCGAAACCTTACTCCGCTTAATAAACTGCCCATAACCTTTCTCAACCAAACAAATATCGTTATCAATCGCTATTTGACCCCTCAGTAAAACCGTCTTTACTTTACCTTCCAGTTCCCAACCTTCATAAGCGGAATAATCCACATTCATGTGGTGCTTTTCTGCGGACAAAGTGTGCTTTTCCTTTGGGTCAAAAATAACAATATCGGCATCTGAACCAACGGCAATCGTTCCTTTGCGTGGATACATACCGAATATTTTTGCCGCATTGGTCGAAGTGACTTCTACGAATTTATTGAGCGTAATGCGTCCTTTGCCGACCCCCTCAGTATAAAGCAGTTCTATGCGGTTTTCTATGGCGGGATGACCATTGGGTATTTTTGAAAAATCGTCTTTGCCCATCAATTTTTTCTCCCATGTAAATGGGCAATGGTCTGTCGCAACGACTTCAATAATGCCTTGATTGATGGCTGCCCACAAATGCGTTTGGTCTTTTTTCTCACGCAATGGCGGTGACATGACCCATTTAGCCCCTTCAAAATTGGGTTTTTCGTAGAGCGAAGCGTCCAAAAGGAGGTATTGAATACAGGTTTCACCAAAAACCTTTTGATTTCTGAAATTGGCTTGACGGATGGCATTGACTGCTCCTTCGCACGTCATGTGTACGATATAAATCGGACAATTGTTATAAAAACCAAAGTCTGTGAAACGATGTGATGCCTCCGATTCTGTAATTTCAGGCTGCGACAAATAGTGATAAACAGGCGTTAATTTGCCTTCTGAACGGTGTTTGGCAACTAAATAATCAATCATATCACCATTCGTGGCGTGTGCCGTGACCATACCACCGACACGTCTGACTTCTTGCATCAAACCATTCATTTGCCTATCGTCAATCATCAATGCGCCACGATATGCCATGAACATTTTGAAGGACGTAATGCCCTCTTTTTCTACCAAAGACTCGATTTCTGCCTTGGTTTGGTCATTAAAATCGGTGACTGCCATGTGAAACGAGTAGTCGCCAACAGCGTTCCCGCTTGCCCGTCCTGACCATTCTTCAAGAGCAGAATAGAGCGAATGACCTTGTTTTTGAAGGATAAAATCTATAACGGTTGTTGTACCGCCGTGCAAAGCAGCACGTGTACCTGTTTCGTAAGTATCGCTTGAAAAAGTGCCCATAAAAGGCATTTCGAGATGTACATGTGGGTCAATACCGCCTGGGAAAATGAGTTTTCCAGTGGCATCAATCGTTTGAGTGACCCCCTCAGTGTTTTTCAAGTTTTTACCGATTGCGACGATTTTTTCATCTTCAATCAGCATATCGGCAATGTAATCGTCTGCGGCGGTGATGATGCGCCCGTTTTTGATGAGTATAGACATGGTTCGGTTTTATTTTGTTATTGATTCCAATTTTGCAAATTCAGTATAAGCATAATTTAGCAAATCAGCCGTATCGTCTCCATATAGTTCTTGAAAAGGTTTAACGAAAAAGACATTAAAGTTTTCAAACATCGCTTTTCCAAGTAATGAAAAAGGTTGATGTACTTCTTGTAACTGTTTTAAACCATCAAAAAATGGAAAAAAGATAATGATGCTATCGGAGCTATCAGCAAATTTGAAAAAGTATTTTAAGGCTATTTCTAAGTCTCTTTTTTTATCATTGATTAGTGTCAGCCGAGCGGTATGAAGGTCAAAACGGTCTAATTTTATTTCTTTAATGGTAATATCTGCCCGTTTCCGTCTAATCTCAAAGGCTTCATCAGTTTCTTTACCTAATTTTAAATCATTAAACTTTATCTGCCCATCAATTGAAAAACTCAAACATAATTCAGGTTCATCAATTTCTGGATGTAAAAAAGACGCATTTTCTGACAATAAATCCTTGTGATTGGCGCGACATTTTTCTAAATCTAACTTGTTTTCAGTTTTTTGTGGATGTTCAATGTTAAGCATTTTATTGGTCATTCCGTATGGATTTTTGCCAATAAAAGGGAATTTATCCCCTTTATTGCCGTTACAATCTTTACAAAGCGGCAATAAATTGCTCCATTCATAAGCTAACCAATAATAATAAGTTTTTGGACGATAATGTTCGACCGTAAATCGCTTCCGAATTTCGGGGCTATCGTTGTGATTGTCGTAAGGGACAATTGCCGACTCACAGTATGCACATTTATTGTGATACAGTTTTCTTAACGCAATAATTGTAGTCCGCCAACATTCATCAACAAAACGATGATTACGCCCTCTGATTTCAATATCTTTATGTTGTATAACCGCGCATCTTCTCAAATCATCGGGTGGATTATTAAAGTCTTTAACTACTTTTCTCATACTCTTTATTGGACTTTAAGGTGTTGGGGGAATTTGAAGTTTCGCGATAAACTTTTGAGTTCATCCTTTATTTTATCATGTTCAACAACTTCATCGTAAGTATTTTCAGTCCGAATTTTGCCCAAATCGGTGTTTTCGACACTCAAAACGTTTTCCATTCCAAAAATTGGCGAAGTGAGAATTTGATGTGGTAAAAAATTAGCCACATCAATATCCACACGTTTTACTTCTGTTCCACCGTTTTCAGTACGTGAAACATTGAAGAATACCGAGTTTTTGGGCATACCCAGAAACGTAATAACGCTGTGTGTTGTAACGATAAATTGAATTTTAGGGAAAATGGTTGATAATAACTTAGGAAACTCTCGTTGCCATTTGGGGTGCAAATGGGCTTCAATTTCGTCAATTAGGACGATGCCTGTTAAGTCGCTTGGAGAAGGGGCAGAAGGTTGTTGTTCATATAATCGAATCAACATATCGCCAATCATGGCTAATACACTTTTATGTCCAGCAGACAGCTTAGTAACATCTACCGAAAGACCATTTTCAGTATAAATAATGCTTTGACCATTTATTTTAATATTATCAATATGCGGCATTATTTTCACAAGTAAATCTTTTACTTGGGTTTGTTGTTTTTTATTTGCCTTAGTGAGTAACCAATATTCAATATTTTGAAGCACCCCCTCAGTATGAAATAAACTATAAATTGGACTACGTTTTTTATTATATTCAAACATCGTTTCAGGGGCTTCTATTTGAAGTCGAGAAGCACCATAAGCAATTATGTTAGGAATTATTCTTGAAATTAGACCAGATGTGTTTGAAATCCATTGTGATGTAATACCTTTATTATGATAAAGGCTTATAGAGATTACTGAATTTTCGCTATTTAATAATACTTCGTTACTTTGTTCATCAACATTGCCATATAATCCTATGGTAATTGCTTGTAGAATAGATGTTTTACCATAACCATTTTCTCCTGTAAAAACTATAAATTGAGAATCTGAAGGCAATGAATCTATTCTTAGATTATAAATACATTGGTAATTTTTAATGTGGAAAGCTATTATATAATCGGGTAAATGTGATTCTTTTGAATTAATAAAAGTAGGCTTCAAGTGTTTATCAGAAATATATTCTGCAAACCATTTATGTAGTATTTCTAAATTATTTAAATAATTATCAGGTATTTCGATTTCACGAACTTTACTGTGTGCGCCAATATTTCCTAACTTTATTAAATCCTTTATAATATTTCTTAAATCGGCAAATGAGATGTTAAAGTATTGTAACCCATCTAATTGTTTAGGTATTTTTGCTAACATATTAAGGGGGCTATTTGGGTATGGTAATGTAAATTCTATATTTTCATAGTTTATAATTGCCTCAAGAAACTTTTCTGTAAACTTTCGTCCATAAACAACAGAAGCATCATAATATCTTTGCTCATATAAATCTCGTGCAGATTTATAGAGTTCTTCTAATTCTAAAACATCTAAATTGACTGTTGATTCCATTTTCTAATTATTTTTTTGACAAAGATAAACAACTTTTATGTAAAATACCCCCTCAGTATTTCGCTTGTTTTTTCATCAAAAACCAATAAACAATCCCCGAAACGCCAAAACCCACAAACCACGCATAGTTATAAAGTCCTGATAACCAAAGAGGTACAGCATCTTTTGGCAAAACATCAATCGCTTCAAAAAAACCAGCGACATTTGGTAATATGCCCAAAATGAGGGCAATCATCGCTGCCCAATTCACGCCATTTCGATAGCTGTAAATGCCCCCCTCAGTATAGAGTTCGTTGACAATCAATTTTTTATGTCGAATAAAAAAATAATCAACAATTAAAATGCCGCCGATGGGACCGAGCAAACCCGAATAACCAATCAGCCATTTGAAAATATAACCCGATGGGTCTGCAATCAATTTCCAAGGAAAAATCAAGATGCCGATGATGCCTGTGATATAACCACCGATTTTGAAAGTGATTTTTGAAGGTGCAAGGTTTGCAAAATCATTGGCAGGGCTGACGATATTGGCAGCGATATTGGTCGCCAATGTGGAAATGAGGACAGCAATCATAGCGAAACTAACAAGCAATTTGTTCTCAAATTTACCCGCTAAAACGAGTGGATCCCAAATTGTTGAGCCATAAACAATAGCGGTTGCAGATGTTACGGCAACGCCGATAAAAGCGAATAACGTCATAGAAGGCGGTAAACCAATCGCCTGTCCAACAATTTGCGCTCGTTGACTTTTGGCGTACCTTGTAAAATCTGGAATGTTGAGCGACAGCGTTGCCCAAAAGCCAACCATACCTGTTAAAGCGGGAAAAAAGAATGCCCAAAACTGGCTACTCGTTTGAAATTTTGACGGTTGCGCTAATATAGGTCCTAAACCATTGGCGGCAACGACCGCCCAAAAAAACAAGGCTAATGCTGCCAATGGTAGAAATATTGCCTTGAAAACCAATAGTTTACGAATGCTTTCTACACCGAGATAGACGATATACATATTCAATAACCAAAACAAAAAGAAGGTAATGGCTGGGCCTGTTTCCAAACCAAAAGACGTTGGGAAAATTTGCGGTAATGTACCGATGGAGGGAAACCAGACTTTAAAGATCTGAAAAAGTGCCGAACCGCCAATCCATGTTTGAATACCAAACCAACCACAAGCGACTATTGCCCTTAATAATGCAGGAACATTTGCACCCTTTGTGCCAAAACTGGCGCGTGCAAAAACAGGGAATGGAATGCCGTATTGCGCCCCCGCATGACCGTTTAAAATCATGGGTATTAAAACGATGGCATTACCCAAAAAGATGGTAAAAATGGCTTGAGACCAATTCATACCGCCTTCGATGAGCGACGAAGCGAGCATATATGTCGGGATACAGAGGCTCATTGAAATCCACAAAGCGGCATAGTTCCATGTGCCCCAACTGCGTTTGGATTGTGGGATAGGAGCGAGGTCTTTGCTGTATAGATTGTTGCTGTTTTCGTTTTGCATGTATGACTGATTTAAGTAGATTGAATTGATTGTTTGGATTTAAAAATAGCTCTAAATATAGATGGTTTTTGAAGTTTTTCAAGCAATTTTATTACTTTTGTAAAAGAACACATTTTTTAATACACATAAATATTTACAAACAATTTAAGATTATGGCAGATTTTAGTAAAGTTTTTGACAATAACAAAGATTGGATTGCGAATAAACTATCCGTTGACCCAACCTATTTTGATAAACTCGGAAAAGGGCAAAACCCTGATTCCCTCTATATTGGTTGCTCGGACAGCCGCGTGACGGCGGAGGAATTGATGGGTGCAGAACCCGGAGATGTGTTTGTTCACAGGAATATCGCGAATATGGTCATAAGTATTGACCTAAATGTGATGTCAGTTTTGAACTATGCCGTTGACCATTTGAAAGTTAAACACATCATCGTTTGTGGTCATTATGCCTGTGGCGGTGTCAAAGCGGCGATGCAGTCGTCTGATTTGGGTTTATTGAATCCATGGTTGAGAAATATTCGGGATGTGTATCGGATTCATAGAAAGGAATTAAATGCCATCGAAAACGAAGAGGCACGTTACGACCGTTTGGTTGAACTGAATGTGCAAGAACAATGCGTCAATCTCATCAAAACGGCTGCTGTTCAGCGAGCGATTAAATCACGTGGTTTAACGGTACATGGTTGGGTTTTTGATATACATACGGGCAAATTGATAGATTTGAAGATTGATTTCCCTGCGATTTTAAAGGACATTATGGAGATTTATCATTTGGATTAATATGATGTTTTCTTAGTGAAAATCATTCAAAAAGCCTTGAAAATAAACGTTTTCAAGGCTTTTTGAGGTTTTATACTGAGGGGGTGATTACCAGCCGTTTTTCTTAATTCCAGATGTCATTCATCTCTGTCAATATGATTGGTTTACCGTCCGTAACGACTATCGTATGTTCGTGTTGTGCCATAAAACCGCCTTTATTGCCTACCAATGTCCAGCCATCTAGCAACGTTTTAGTGTATGTTGAGTTTGTAGAAATAAATGTCTCAATAGCAACAACTGAATTTTTCTTAAATCGGGTCAGATTCAATCGGTCTTTGAAGTTGGCTATTTCGCTGGGTTCTTCGTGCAGACTTCTTCCGATGCCGTGTCCAGTCAGGTCTTTGATGACTTTGAAACCTCGTTTTCTTGCTTCGGTTTCAATCAATAGCCCAATGTCAGAAATGCGAACGCCACCTTTTATATTGTAGATGGCTTTGTGCAAAATCTGTTTTGAAGCTTCCACAAGTTTTTGATGTTTGTTGATATCCGTCCCTAGAACAAATGAGCCGCCATTGTCGGACCAAAAACCCTCCAATTCGGCAGAAACATCAATATTGATGAGGTCTCCTTCTTTAAGTATTCTCGTGTGAGATGGAATGCCGTGACAAAATTCATTGTTGAGGCTTATGCACGTCCAACCAGGGAAACCATACGTTAACTTGGGTGCGGATTTTGCGCCCAAGCCATTTAGGATTTGCCCGCCGAAATCGTCCAATTGTTTTGTTGTAATGCCCGGTCGAGCGAAATTTCTCATTTCTTTCAATGTATTGGCAACGGCTTCGCTTGCCTTTTTCATTCCGATTAACTCTGATTCTTTTGTTATTGACATATTTTCTATTTCTAATTTACTTGTTAGGAACGTTAAAGAAATAAAGTATCAAACTAAGCAGCAATTCTGTAATTAAGTTCGGGTATATCGGGATGCTGTTGAATCCTGAAATAATCGACATCT
>JAYVFS010000140.1:0-12591 GCA_043772905.1 Saprospiraceae bacterium
AAAAAAAAGCAAAAACCAATCGAATTTCCGTCTACTATACCTACTGCGACCAATGTCTGTCGCAACCATTTAATCAACAATAAACACATTAAAAATCACTTCATCATTGATTGGGCCACCACTTTTAGGGTGAATTTGCTTCAAAACGATGGTTACGTACTTTTTCAATTGTGTTTTGTGGTCTTCTGGCTCCGCTTTGTCGCTCTTGAAAGTCGCTTTGACAAAACCCTTTTCGCCCGGTTGAACCGTTGAACGTGTCCAATCTAATTCCGTACAATCGCAGCCTGAAACGAGGTCAATATCAAGGGGCGCATTGCCTGTATTCGTGAAATTATAGGTAACTGACGGTCTTTCACCTGTTTTAATTTTGCCAAAATCAACCGTTTTTTTGTCAAACGTCATCTTAGGCATACCGCCTGTGGTGTTGACAGGTGGTGGCGGTGCGTCTTGTTTTGACGCTTTTACCGTTGTACTCGATGTTGTTTTTGCCGTTTTAATAGCCGTTTTTGAAGGCACACAAACCTTATGGGCGGTTGTTTTTTTTGCAGGCGTACTTTGAGCCGATACGTGTACAACACTCAAAAGGCATAAAAAGAAAGACATTTTTAGAACTAAGGATTTCATATTTTATATGATTTTTAAAACTTTATGTAAAAAAAAATTAGTCAATAATAATCGCTTCAAAATTCAATTCTTCAACAATCGGATAGTCATTTGCAGGGTGATTTTGCTTCAAAATGACATCAATTGGCTTTTTTATAGGCTTTTTACGGTCTTTGGGTTCAATATCTTCTGAATAAAAAACCGCCCTTATCATCCCTTTTCCACCCGGTTTGACGGTCGTACTTGTCCATTCAAGGTCGGTACAGTCGCAGCTTGATACGATTAATATGTCGAGGTCGGTATCTCCTGTATTCGTAAAATTATAAATAACTTCTGGCTTATCTCCCGCTTTGATTTTCCCAAAATTTATCGTCTTTTTATCGAACGTCATGATAGGCATATTTGCCACAGGTGGTAACGCATCTTGCGGATGGGAAGCGAGTACAGTAGAATCAAGCGTTGTTTTAACCGCATTTTGAGCATCTAAGCCAACAGCAAGGAGACATAAAAGAATAGTATTTTTCAAAACCAATGATTTCATATTTTGATAAATCTTTAAAAATGAAGCACAAAATTAATAGAAAAACGGAAAAAACACCCCCCTCAGTATTTTATGCTTTTTTTGAACAAAAAAGCCTTGTGATAAGTTTGTGAAACTCTTATTACATCTTTGCATCATTAAAAATAAGCATGATTTTGAAGTGAAATTGGATTATTGATGGTAATTTGAGCATCAATTTCATCATTCAATAATCCAATTTTCTCTATCATGCTACTCTATTATTTTTTATACCCGACTGTTTATGACATGAAAAAGATACTTTTTTTACTCTTTATTCATCTTTTTTATTTTGGCAAAAGCCAAATGCTGGGACAAAGCGGCTGGACTCGCAACAAAGGCGGCTTCTATGCCAAAGCTGGTTTTTATACTTTAAACGGCTCAAATTACTACAATACTGAGGGGATCAAATCCAATAGCCGTATTTTTCACCAACAGGCTTTGACGTTTTATGGTGAATATGGTTTGACAAAAAACATAACAACCATCCTCAATTTTCCTTATTTGAAATGGCAAGGTTATGCCGACGACAAACGAGCGACAGGCATCGGCAATCCTCAAATTGAGTTAAAATTTGCGCTTTATCGGAAAATACCTGTCGTTTCCTTGACAATTGGCGCAGAATTGCCTTTTGCCAAACAAACCAATTATTCTGTTGCCCGAGAACCCGATGCTTTTGGCGTTATCAATCGCATTAATTTGCCGACGGGTTATCCTGACTTGAATTATTGGGGTACATTAGCGGTATCATCAGGTTTTTGGAAAGGTATGGGTTGGGTAAGTACTTATGGACAGTATATTGTGCGCGGAAAAGACTTCAACAATCAAGCAAAATTGGGCTTCGAACTCGGTTACAAATGGACACCTAAGTTCTGGACAAACGCCCGCCTTGTAGGTTGGTATCAAGTTCAATCGAAAAACAATGCTCGTTCATCCATTGTCAATGGTCAAGGCACGGAATACACATCGCTCGGCATAGGAGCCGCTTATGAAATTATAAAACATTGGAGTATAACGTTGGATTATCAAACAGCGAACAATCTTTTGGTGCGTCCTAAAAACATACAAGGTGCGCCGCTTATTCAAGTCGGTATTTCCGCAGAGTTTTGATTTTACCTAAAATCACAAAAATGAAAGTAGCCATTATTGGCAACGGCATCGCTGGCATCACCGCCGCCCGTTGGATTCGCAAATTAAGCGACAGCACAGAAATCACTGTCATTTCAGACGAAGGCGATTATTTTTTCAGCCGCACCGCCCTCATGTACATATACATGGGTCACATGCGGCTATGTGACACACAACCTTATGAAAATTGGTTTTGGGAAAAAAATCGCATCAATTTACTGAGGGGTCGTGTGGAAACGGTTGATTTCGCTCATAAAACGTTGAAAATCAAAGAGCAATCCGATGTCAAATACGACAAACTCATCATCGCCACAGGTTCAAAATCTAATAAATTTGGTTGGGCAGGACAGGATTTAGACGGTGTTCATGGTTTATATCATCTTCAAGATTTGGCGGCAATGGAACGTCATACCGCTACGGGTATCAATCGGGCAGTCGTTGTTGGTGGTGGTTTAATAGGCATAGAAATGGCTGAAATGTTTCATTCAAGGCATATCCCAGTGACATTTTTAGTGCGTGAAAATAGCTTTTGGGATAATATTTTGCCCATTGAAGAATCAAAAATGGTGAATCGTCATATTTTTGAACATGGAATTGACTTGCGTTTGCAAACGGAAATGGACAGTATTATTGATGAAAATAATGATGGTAAACTCGATGCTTTACAAATTAAAAATGGTAAAAAACTGCCGTGTCAATTCGTCGGTTTAACGGTTGGCGTTTCGCCTAATATTGATTTTTTGAAAAACACCCCCCTCAGTATAAACAAAGGAATTAAGGTCAATAACTACTTAGAAACCAATCAATTAGATGTTTATGCCATTGGTGATTGTGTTGAATTAGAAACGCCACAAACAGGTCGTCGCCCTATCGAAGCGATTTGGTACACTGGTAAAATGATGGGTGAAACGGTGGCGTATAATATTGTAGGTAAAAAGGTGCAATACAATCCGGGTATTTGGTTCAATTCCGCTAAGTTTTTTGACATCGAATATCAAGTCTATGGCGATATCCGCGCAACGAAGCCAGATGAACATGAAACGATTTATTGGGAACACGCCGACGAAAAACATGCTGTTCGCATCAATTTTGACCGAAATACTGAGGGGGTCGTTGGCTTCAATTTAATGGGTATTCGCTACCGCCACGAGGTGTGTGAGAAGTGGATAAAAGAAGGCGTAAAGGTCGAAACAGTCCTTCAAAACTTAGGACTCGCCAATTTTGACCCTGAATTTTATAAAGAATATGAACAAGAAGTCGTCAATATTTATAATCAGACATTTAACAAAAGTCTTCAATTAAAGACCAAACGTGGACTGAATGCGGTGACACGTTTTTTGAAAGCCCGAATAGCCTAATTCAATAAATTTAATAATAAACACATAGAGGCATAGGACACATAGTTTTTTCTTTTTATTGCTATTACTAAAAAAAGCAAAAACTATGTGTCCTATGCACCTATGTGTTAAAATTCATATAAGATATGCAAGTCGAACAAAGTCTCTCATTAGCCAATCCATCTCCGATTCATACAACGGTTCGTCAAAAAATAGGGCTTTCAGCTGTAGCCATAGGTTTTTTGATGTTTTTAGTCGCTTTTTTAAGCGGGCAAGAAGTTACCAAGTGGTCTCCCATTTTATATTTCACTTTAATGGCGAGCTTAATAATTGGTGGTGCAGTCGTATTTATACGTGATGAATACATTGGCAAACCCGAAGGCATCAAAAACAACAGTGTCTATTTTCACACCCTTTCGTCGCGAGAAGCTTTGATAGGCTTACTTGTTTCGCTTGTCGGTTGGTTGGCTTTGACACAATTACCTACCTTTGGTTTGGGTAGTTTTACGAGTTGGAACGCCTATTATGTCATTCAGTTGGCGGTTGCTGTGTATTTCGCCAATAAAATGTTCAGACGAGAAACATTGAGCCAAATGGGCGCGCGCGGCTTAGGTGCTTGGATGTTGGGCATTTTTCTAACAGGTTTTTATGTCGTCCTCTATTGGTATGGAGAAAAAATGGTCGGTTTGATAGCCATTTTCGACCCCCTCAGTAAATTGGTCAGCAACAGCCCTGCGGACAAGTGGTTTGTGTATGGGACGCTCTATACAGCGGGTATTTTGGTCATGGGCTACAAATTTGCCTTGAAATACAAGCACAATCGGTATCAACTCATCCGCACAGCCTCGGTTTCTTTCTTTCAATTGGGTTTTGCGTTCCTCATTCCCTCTTTTTTGAAAATGATGAATGAACCTGATTATTATTTTACCTACTTCTGGCCTCTCAAAACCGACCCTTTGAAACCCGATGGCATTAACTATATCGTGCAGTCATCAAGTCATGGCATCGGTTTTTATTTCATCGCTTTTTCAGCTTTAATGACTTTCTTTGGCGTGCCTATTTTAACTTATTTTTATGGCAAACGCTGGTATTGCTCTTGGGTGTGCGGCTGTGGCGGCTTGGCAGAAACGGTTGGCGACCCATTCCGTCAGTTGTCCGATAAATCATTGGGTGCATGGAAATTTGAGCGTTGGATGATACACTCCGTTTTGGTTTTTGTAACGATAATGACGGCTTTGTTGTGGATAAATTCAGCATATCAAGGAGCTGTTTTAGGCGATTTATCTCATGGATTCTCCAAAACCTATGGCTTTCTCATTGGTTCTGTATTTTCCGGTGTGGTTGGTACAGGCTTTTATCCGATACTCGGTTCGCGTGGTTGGTGTCGTTTTGGGTGTCCACAAGCGGCTATTTTGGGTATTTTCCAAAGGAAAAAATCAAAATTCCGTATCACAACTAACGGCAGTCAGTGTATCAGTTGTGGCAATTGCTCAACGTATTGCGAAATGGGTATTGACGTTCGGGCTTATGCACAACGGGGTCAAGACGTGGTTAGGGCTTCGTGTGTTGGTTGTGGTATTTGTGCCGCTGTTTGTCCGCGTGGTGTTTTGCGTTTAGAAAATGGTGATTTGGATATTGATGAACGGACAGAAGCGGTTCGGGCAATTCATGTAAAGGATGGTATGTTGGAAGTTGATAATTCATTCAGCCATTAATTGGGCAGAAAGAGTCATGATATATTGCGAATAACTAAAAAGCGTTGTCAGAATCCATATCTGATAACGCTTTTTAGTTTTTCTTTTAGAACTATTACATTGCGGCAAGTGGTACAGTCAGTATTTTATCCTAAAAAACTATAAACCCAAATCTTTACGTTTTTAGCGAATTCTTCGCTAACTTTGTCACTTAAAATAAAACCAGCCACCCATCCCTATTCACCATATATTATGCTCAATCAAGACAAACTGCGCCTTATTTTTGGACTCAAAATAGCCTATTTGCGGCAACAAAAAGGACTGAATTATCAACAACTTGCAGAGTTGACGGATATGTCACAGTCGTATGTACATGAAATAGAAAAAGGCAAAAAGTACCCAAAAGCAGATAAAATACTCGCCCTCGCTAAGGCATTAGGCACAACTTACGACGAATTGGTGTCTGTTCATGCGTCAAAAAAGCTGCAACCGATTATCGAATTGTTGGAATCTGAATTTTTTCAAGTCTTTCCACTTGAAATGTTTGGCATCAGCCCAGATAAATTGATGGAGCTTTTTTCGAATACCCCTGATAAAATCAACGCATTTATTTCGACAATTATAAAGATAGCTCGCAACTATCAGATGCAAACGGAAAGCATCTACACCGCCGCTTTGCGGAGTTATCAAGACATGAATGACAACTATTTTGAAGACATAGAGAAAGCGGCAAAGTCCTTTAAAACAGAAAATGATATTGCTGTAAAACATTCTTTTTCAACGAATTATCTCGAAAAATTACTTTTAGAAAGATACGACATTACGGTCAATCGGAAAAAAATTGTCAAAGATAAAAGCCTTCGACGCATTCGCTCATTTTATACTGAGGGGTCTAAAACGTTACATATCAACAAGGAACTCACGTCTGCACAAGAGCATTTTTTGATTGCTCGGGAGTTGGGTTTTCAGTTTTTAAACATCAAAGAGCGACCTTACGAAACGGTGATTCAAAAGGCTGAAAGTTTTGAAAAACTGCTGTCTAATTTCCGTGCCTCCTACTTCGCTTCTGCGCTTTTGATGGACGAAGATGCACTCGTTGAAGACATAAAAACATGGGCAAATGCTTCGGATTGGCATCCAAACAATTTTGTTAAGCTTTTTGAAAAATACGATGTTACGGCTGAAATGCTGTTGCAACGGCTGACCAATATTTTACCTAAACACTTCAAAATCAACGACTTATTCTTCATTCGCCTTCATTCTGATGAATCTATGAAGTCGTTCAAAATGACGAAAGAATTGCACCTCAGTCGTTTACACAAAGCGTATGGCAATGAATTGAATGAGCATTATTGCCGTCGTTGGGTCTCTGTGAATGTCATAAAAACGCTGCGGACGTTGCAACAAATTGACCGTCAAGTGCCGCTTGTTTGCGATGCCCAAATCTCCAAATATTGGGAAACAGAGCTTGAATACCTCGTTTTATCTATTGCCAAACCCAATACCTTAAACCCAAAGGAAAGTGTGAGTGTGACCTTGGGTATTTTACTCGACGACAATGCCAAACGGCTTTTCCGATTCCTCGGCGACCCCAATTTGAAAACAAAAGTGGTTAATACAACTTGTGAACGTTGCTCGATGCCCGATTGTGGAGAAAGAGCCGTGCCGCCTTTTATTATTGAAAAAATAAATGACGCAAAGGCAGTTGAACAAGCTCTTTTAGCATTGAAATGAGCTTACATGAGGTATAGAAAACAGAATTACGAAAACAATCTCAAAGAGTGGATAAAAGACGAAAAAGCCGCTATTGAGTTGATCAGCGTATTGGGCAAATTGTGGTTCGACAAGTCCGTCGAACTCATCATTTTCAGAAATCAAATGGTTGACCGTTCTTCCTCGGAGCTTTTAAACCTCCATCATTATGCCCGCGAAGTCGTCAAGCACCCCCTTCAGTATTCACGACACTTTGGGGCTTGCGAAGGCACTCAATCGTATGCCGCTTGCGCCAAGCCGTATTGATATTGGCAGATTGGGCGTCGAATGGCTTGATGAAAAAGCCAAATTCTCAGATGAAATGGAATTTGTTTCCAAAAAGTTGAAAGGTTTTGTCGGGCAAGACAAAATCAAATTAGAGCCGCGCGACATCGTGCTTTATGGCTTCGGTCGCATCGGGCGCATTGCTGCACGTGAGTTGATTTCACAAGTGGGCAAAGGCGAGCAATTGCGCCTTCGTGCCATCGTCACACGCGACAAAAACCCAGAAGACATCTTAAAACGTGCTGATTTGTTGCACACTGATTCCGTACATGGTACATTCCCAGGAACGGTCATTGCCGATGTCGAAGAACAATGCCTTTTGGTCAATGGACATAAAATTCACTTCATTTCTGCCAATACGCCCGAAGAAATTGACTACACACAGTACGGCATTGACAACGCTATCATCATTGACAATACAGGTAGTTGGCGCGACAGAGACGGCTTGAGCCGTCATTTACAAGCAAAAGGCGCAGCAAAAGTATTATTGACAGCCCCTGGCAAAGGCGATATTCCCAATATCGTTCATGGCGTAAACCATGAAAGTATTGATGCCAATCATGAAAATATATGGTCGGCAGCAAGTTGTACAACCAATGCAATTGTTCCTGTTCTGAAAGTAATAAATGACGCTTTGGGCATCGAAAAAGGTCATGTCGAGTCGGTTCACTCATTTACAAATGACCAAAATCTGTTGGACAATTTCCATAAAAAATTCCGTCGAGGACGTTCTGCACCGCTTAATTTGGTGATTACTGAAACAGGTGCAGAAAGTGCGATTGCTAAGGTTTTACCTGAATTAGCAGGGAAATTTACGGGCAATGCCATACGTGTTCCTACGCCAAATGTCTCCTTAGCTGTCTTGAATTTGCATTTAGACAAAAAAACGACGAAAGAAGACATCAATGAAATCATGCGACAAGCCGCTTTAAAAGGCGACTTAGTGGAACAAATTCAATACTCTATTTCACAGGAATTGGTGTCATCTGACTTGGTCGGTAGCCCAACACCTGCCATTTTCGACAGTCCTGCAACCATCATTTCACGCGACGGACGGAGTGTTGTGTTGTATGTTTGGTACGACAATGAATATGGTTATACGCGGCAAGTCATTCGCTTTTGTAAGCAATTGGCGGGTGTGATACGTTTGCATTATTATTGATTTTCAAGGATTTATAAAAAACAAGCCGATATTGAGACCCCTCAGTATCGGCTTGTTTTTTATGCCTTTTCAAATTTTACTTTGTTTTTTTATCTGGAAAAACGATGTTTTCATAAATATCTAACATCGAAACAGCAACACCCAAAGAACGCAGCTTAACAGAATTTTCAATATCCGTTTCCATTTTGATGCGCCAAAGATTGGGTTCTTCTTGGAAACGTGTTTCAACCGACAATTTATCGGTATTGACTAAGACATATTCTTGAAAAGAGGGCAAAAGTTTATACAATTCAAACTTACCCAAACGGTCATAAGCCTGTGTACTCGGCGATAAAACCTCGACAATAAGCAACGGATTAACGATGACATCACGGCGGTTTTGCCAAAATTGAGGCTCTTCACAAACGACGAGAGCATCAGGATAAACGCCTGTATTGGTTGGCTCGATATGGATTTTTAAATTGCTGTCATAAACCCTAAATTTACGTGGTAAGGGGCGAACAACAATTTTTATAGCCGTTATTACATTGGCTGCAATCTCACTGTGTATGTCTGTTCCACCGGGCATTTTGATAATTTTTCCGTTGTAAAATTCATGTTTTTCAACTGCCTTTTCTTCACGACGTAGGTATTCTTCGAAAGTATAGACTTTCGGTTGGCGACCTGTTTTAGCTTTTTCAGAAAATTTAACCATATCGTGTGTTTTTTTACAAAGTAATAGGGTTTTCGTCAAATAAACAAATTTTGGGGTTAATCTGGAAAAACAATGACTGGAAAAATCCAATCTATAATTATCTCAAAATCAACTTCTCCCGTTCAGGACCCGTTGAAATCATCGTCACTTTTGTTTTCAAGTATTCTTCCAAAAAGACGATATATTCTTTAACCGTTTCTGGTAAAACATCGAAATCAAAGATGCCATCAAGTGATGTATTCCAACCTGCAAACTTTGAATAAACAGGGTCAACACGGATTTCTGCCATATCGTAAGGCAAATCTGTGGTTTCTGCACCATCATAACGATAAGCTGTGGCAGCATGTAGTTCCGTAAAAATATTCAATACGTCAATTTTTGTAATGCACAATTGCGTCACGCCATTGAGCATAATTGTATAACGCAACTGCGGCAAATCAATCCAACCACAACGACGTGGACGACCTGTTGTTGAGCCAAATTCAGCCCCCTCAGTACGCAGCAAGTCACCAACGGAATCGTGCAATTCTGTTGGAAAAGGACCACTGCCAACACGTGTACAATACGCTTTTGTGATGCCAATGACTTCACCAATGCTTTGCGGAGAAACGCCTAAACCGACACAAACGCCTGCAGTAACGGTATTTGAAGACGTAACATAAGGGTATGTCCCGAAGTCAATATCCAGCATTGAACCTTGTGCGCCTTCTGCCAATATTTTTTTACCCGCGTTCAAAGCGTTATTGATATAATATTCAGAATCAATCAATTGCAATGATTTCAGCGTTGCCAAACTGCTAAAAAAACGTTCTTCTTCTGCGGCTAAATCGAAAGAAATGGGTGGATATATTTTCACCATGTCAAGGTGTTTCTTCTTCAAGGTTTCATAACGGTCACGGAAATTGGGTAACATGATGTCACCAACCCGCAAGCCATTGCGCCCTGTTTTATCCATATAAGTCGGTCCGATGCCTTTCAGCGTTGAGCCAATTTTGGCAGCTCCTTTTGCGGCTTCACTGGCAGCATCGAGCATACGGTGCGTCGGTATAATAAGGTGTGCTTTTTTGGCTACCAAAAGGCGGTCTTCAAAAGCGACTTCGGCGATACGCAAGTTTTGGATTTCACGCTCGAAAGTAATCGGGTCAAGCACCACGCCGTTGCCAATGACATTGATGAGTTTTTCTCGAAAAATACCCGAAGGGACGGTGTGAAGGACAAATTTTTTGCCACCAAATTTCAAAGTATGCCCTGCGTTGGGTCCGCCTTGAAAGCGTGCCACGATGTCATATTGTTGTGCGAGAAAATCCACAATTTTTCCTTTGCCTTCGTCGCCCCATTGTAAACCGAGAATAACGTCTATTTTCATTGTTGAGATATTGAATAATTGAATAATGATACGTTGATAACTAAAATGGTTTTTAAAAACGGCGCAAAATTAGAAAAACTCAACGGACTCGTCTAATTTGAGACCTCTTTTATATTTTTTATCCTTTTCTATTCAACCAATTTTGGCAATAAAATTGCCACTTACAAGCAAAAACATCAAAATGAAAAAAATCATTACCACTATTAGCCTATTCATTTTCAGTTTAAAGCTCATAGCGCAGACAGTCAATTTCACGCAATCTACTTTGCCGATTGTCATCATCAACACGAATGGTGCGATAATTCCTGACGAACCAAAGATTACAGTAAACATGAAAATCATTTTCAACGGTACGGGGCAAATCAACCGTATGAGCGACCAAAATTTTCATTTTGATGGCATCGTTGGCATTGAAAAAAGAGGATCTTCGTCACAGTCTATTTCCGATAAAAAACCATACAGTATTGAAATTCGAGATGCACTGGGCAATGACTTTTCTATGCCTTTGTTGGGTATGCCGAGCGAATCGGATTGGGCTTTGATTGCGCCGTACAGCGATAAAGCTTTGATTAGAGACGCTTTAACTTATAATTTGGC
The DNA here is from genome assembly GCA_043772905.1 of Saprospiraceae bacterium. Taxonomy (GTDB): domain Bacteria; phylum Bacteroidota; class Bacteroidia; order Chitinophagales; family Saprospiraceae; genus JAAFJT01. Next base: position 11,178 of record JAYVFS010000140.1, read on the forward strand.
AGGGTCAATTATGGCTTGGGCGCCTCGCACACGTTTTTGCGAATTGGTTCTAAATGGTGAATATAGAGGACTTTATGTATTGACAGAAAAAATAAAGCGTGATAAAAACCGTGTCAATATCTCAAAAGACGATTCAACGGCAATTTCGGGCGATGCACTGACGGGTGGTTATATCATGAAAATTGACAAAACGACGGGCAATGTGTCAGGTCTTACGGCGGGTTTTTATTCTGCCTATTCAAATAGTGATACGAATACGACTAAAAAAACGCTTTACCAATGGCATTATCCAAAGATTGACGATATAAAATCGGCGCAAAAAAACTATATTCAAACGGCTGTGGCGAACATGGAACAGGCTATGACATTGAGCAATCCTGCTTTTTCTGACCCCTCAGTAGGTTATCCAAAATATTGGGATGTGCCGTCACTTGTTGACTTTTTCATTGTTAATGAATTGACACGTAATGTAGATGGCTACCGATTGAGTACGTATTTTTATAAAGACAAAAACTCGATTAACAGTAAATTCAAAATGGGTCCTGTTTGGGATTTTAACCTCGCACTCGGCAATGCCAACTATTGCGATGGCGCACGTATCAGCAATTGGGCAGTGGATTTTAACAACGTTTGTCCCAATGATGGTTGGGGTATTCCCTTTTGGTGGAAAAACCTGATGGCGGATAATAATTTCAAAAAACAAATACGCAGTCGTTGGCAAGAATTGAGAACCAAAGAGTTATCCAATACACGTATCAATTATGTCATTGACTCCATGACGCTTGCTTTGGGTGAAGCCCCTATTCGAAATTTCCAAAAATGGAAAATATTAGGCGTGTACGTCTGGCCTAATCCTTTCATTGGGGCAACTTTCGACAGCGAAATAACCTACCTGAAATCATGGTTAACCAACCGTATTACTTGGATTGATGGTCAAATAGCGACTTTCCCCGTCGGTCAACAAGAGATTTTAGATAAAATAAGCGTTTCACCTAACCCCTCAGTATCGGGCTTTAATTTTGACTACCTTTTAAAAAATCCTCAAACCGTTAATCTCTTTATTTTCAATGAGTTAGGGCAACTTGTTTATCAAAAAACAGAACAACAAGGCTCTGGCAACCAACAAATACGATGGTACGACCCACAAGCGGCTCGTGGTTTGTATTTTTATGAAATCAAAACGAATGCACAAAGGAGTGCGATAGGGAAAATTGTTAACAATTAGTCGCAGGTATAGAAAACCTATTGTTTCATCGCTTCATAAATCAATGTCTGAATACGAGTCCGATAATTACCATTAATCAATCTATTGCTACCGTCTGGATAAGTGCGGTTGGAAAGGAAAATATAAACCAATTTCTTCTCTGGGTCAACATAAGCGGCATTGCCTGTAAAACCTGTATGTCCAAACGTA